>JAGQKZ010000024.1 GCA_020429745.1 candidate division WWE3 bacterium
GAACTTGCGGTTAAGTAATTACTGCCGGACGCCGTTGTAAAGTCGTAAACACCTCCATCGATAGTTATGTCCGTTGCAGCCTGAACGGCATCTGACCCTGAGTCGATATTGAGATTACTGTCAGTTATTGTGATATAACCGCGCCCGGCATCTGTCTCATTGCTTGACTTTAATCCGTCCCCAGAAACATCCGCGGTTATTTTGGTGTTAGTTAATACTAAATAATCTTTTCCGACGATACCGTCATCGCTTGCTTTAACGTCGATATTTGTGTTTTCAATGATTAATCCATCTTTACTGGTTATTCCATCTTTGTATGATCCGTTTACTACAAGCGAACCGTTTCCTCCAATAGATAGGTCACTCTTTGAATAGATTGCAGCTGTGAGACCATCTTCTACGTCGTCTGCCGCAGTCGCCCGCGAATCAGTGATTGTATTCGACGTCCCATCTACGAGGATGATAATCACCTTGCCGGCATTTTTGATATAAATCGGAGATGTAGTCGTGTTTGTGATTTGTGCGTCATTTAATATGAGTTTGATGGTTCCTTTGTCTTCGTACGTTGTATCAACGACGATCTGTCCGTCATCTAATAGACCACTAAGCATATAACTGCCATCTTCCGAAATAGTAGCTGTTGTACCACTTATCATTACGCCGCTGCTTTGCGAAGTAATCGTCGACCCCTCGAGGTTTATTGTTGTTGTTGTATTTGTATTCCATTGATAATCGGTCGTTTGTTCGTGCGTTGTTTCGTGTGTGGAATTAACGGTTTCGACATCTTCGATTCCTGTAGTAACAGGAGTTAGTGGATCAGTTATATCTTGTTCGGCTTCGGTTTTGGTTTGGAACAAGTAGTATCCAGCGCCAACAGTTATCAGCACAGCCACTGTCGTGATGACGATCTTATATTTGGTAATAAAGCTACGAAATACGTTCATGATAATTATTATTCAGCAAACGCTCCGTTACTACTCAAAAGTACACAGCTCTCTACACCTTGGATGTTTCTTATCTCTGATAGCGCCGTTTCTAGTTTGCCAGTGTCTGGCTTTACCTCGATTACACGTTCAATGATTGAACCGATACTACTATCACTGCGCACGTAGTTTTTCTTGAAATAACTGCGCATTAGTGGCTGAATCTTATCGTATGTTCCCTGCTCATACTTAAGAATGAGGACATACGCCATCTCGTAATCTTTTGTTTTTGTTAAGAATATGAGGACGATCGCAATGATAACGCTAGCGATCACAGATAACTCGTAATAGGCAACACCGTTAATCACGCCGATCGTAATAGCCCAGAATAAGAAAGCTGTATCTTTAGGGTCTTTAACGGCAGTACGGAAGCGAATGATTGATAACGCACCAACAAGTCCGAGGGATAAAACAATATTGCCACTGATACCGATCATAATTGCATTTACGACTAATGCCGTCATGACAACCGTTAGATTGAAGTTTTTGGAGTAGAGAACACCATCGTACGTCTTTTTGTAAACGTAATGAATAAACATCGCCATAATGAGCGTCGTCGCTAGAGACACGGTTATCTGCAGCGGATTAAATGCAGTCTGTAGCAATAATCCATCTACGGTAAATAAGTCGTGCCAATTAATGTTAGTTAAGTCGGTTGTGTTCATATTTAGTTATTCTCAACAATTCAGAATAATATTCTTCATATTTGAGAAGTTGCTGAGAGAAGATACTCGTTATTTTGCATACGTGCTAGGCAATATTTGCTAACAGCGGACTGCGTAAATCGTTCTGCGTGAATTATCTTCAAAAACCATGGTGGTAAAAAGTTGTCGAACTTGATCTCCATAATAACGACCTGATCGAACTGTAGTGGGTGGGTTGGTAGATTCGGGTTAAACAGATCGAAATTAGAGGTAGTACTGCGCAAGTTTTTATCAAATGTCACACGAATATTATTAAAGTCAAGCATATAAGCATCGCGGTAATAATCGATTACGGTAACAGGGCGGCGATAAATAGTAGCGAAATCAAAGTAAAGCGCTCTAGCGTAGTTGTTGTCGTAGTTAAGTAGGAATTGGTAATCGCCATTAATCAAATTTAAAGCTTCTTGTTTAGTGATTGTCTGGCTGACCTTACGGACATAATTATTGTCTTTAATCTTGTTTTCAAGTTTGGCCCAATCTTGATCGTATGAATAGATGCGCAAGCGTAGTTTGCTACGTTTTTCAATACCGGCCAATTTTTCGTTGACGGCTGTATCATGGAGATCGTCAAAGTATAGGCTACGAATAAAATAACCTTCGGGATCGCGTTGATAGGCATCGCAGCTAAGTAACTTTAAAAGCTTTAATCGAAGCTGCTCATATTCGACACGGTGAATATAAAACTTCAGCTCATGTCGCTGCGTAAGCAAGTTGTCCAACATAGCAACTGATTTATAGATGATTCAGTTGAGCAATCGTTGAGAGAAAGAATCAATCTGGCAATAATGCCTGCATCTGTTTGGTGATGAGATCGGTGGCAAACTTCGGAGCGATGCGATATAAAAGCCCCATTATTCTGGAGTCACTGCCAACGTAAATATAAAGTCTGTTTTTTTCGATATCATTTACAATAATCTCCGCCGCCTTGTCGGCGCTTAACGCCTTTATCTTTTGTTGCGCATCTGTCGTAGCTGCCTCAATTTTTGACGTATCGACACCCGAGTTTTTAGCAATATTGGTGGCTGTTGCTCCTGGGAAGACCACACTCACGCGAACATTCGTATTTTTTAGTTCAGCGTACAATCCTTCAGTTAACAACTTGACCGCCGCTTTTGAAGCCCCATAAAGGCTTTGGCCAGGCACCGGCAAAAATCCACCCATACTCGAAACGTTTATGACGTGAGCCTCGTCTCGTTTTAGCAGGTAGGGTAAGAAGGTTTTCGTCATATAAAGCATGCCGTAGAAGTTGACGTTCATAACCCGGTTGATCGCATCATAATCGAGGTCGTTAATCTTTACAAAAGGTTGAATTATTCCGGCGTCGTTTATGAGTCCGTCGATATTTGCGTGATTTTGCAGAATCTGTTCGGGTAGTTTTTCGACGTTTTCTTTGTTTGTGATATCAACAACATAAGTCGAAACTCGGTCTTTTGCATCACCAGCGAGTTCTTTAGTTTCTTGAAGGGAAGCATCGTTGATGTCAACTGCGGCGACAATGGCACCGCGGCTCAACAGCTCTAGCACAATAGCGCGTCCGATCCCACTGCCCGCACCGGTAACAATGATCGTCTTATCTTTAACCTTCATGACTAACTAAATTCTATGTCAGTTAACTAACTAATTCAATCGTATGTATTTATTTAGCAATAACGTATGAAACAAGCCTTTAGTGTGTATAATGCTTGTTGGAAAGGAGGAATAATAGAATATGACTGGAACAATTAAAACAAAGACAGACAAAGGTTTTGGATTTATCGCAGTTGAAGGACAAGAGAAGGATCTCTTTTTTCACTCAAGTGACTTAAAGGGAGTTTCTTTCGAGCAGTTGCAAGAAGGTGACACCGTTACTTTTGACCTTACCCAAAACGAAAAAGGTCCACGCGCTGGCAATGTAACTCCTGCGTAACGTCTCTTAATAGTAAAGCAAAAGCTTTATAACGATAAGAACCCCGACTAACAAATGTAAGATTTGTTTTAGGGGTTTTTTCGTATGTAAGCAAGACTGCAAAATTGCCCCAAGCGTCTAACTGCGGTATGATAGTCGGCGGTCATGAAGATACTAAATTACCTAAAACGTTACTCGTTGCTTATTGTGATCTTAATCGTCTTTACGGTTGGGCAGGTGGCGGCGACGCTGGCGTTACCAGATTACACAGCAAGGATAATTAACGATGGGATTATTGGAAACGACCAGAACGTGATCGTCTCAAACGGTGTCCTGATGCTTGTAGTCGCATTTGCCGGAGGTATTTGTACCGTGATAGCTGGCTACCTGGCGGCGCGAATCGGCACGGGATTCTCGCGCGACTTGCGTGAAGGTCTCTTTACCAAGGTTGAGAGTTTTTCACTCGCTGAACTTAACTCATTCTCGACCTCGTCACTCATCACGCGTTCGACAAACGACATACAACAGGTACAGATGGTTATCGTGATGATCATGCGGATGGTACTTTCGGCGCCGATCACCGCCGTCTGGGCTGTTTATAAAGCTTACAGCGTGGCTCCCGATATGAGTTGGCTGATGGCGTTGGCGGTTGGCGTGCTGCTAACGATATTCGTCGTCGTCTTCTCTTTTGCGCTTCCCAAATTTAAACTAGTTCAAGAGCTCACCGACAAGCTAAACAGAGTTGCTCGCGAGAACCTTACCGGAATACGTGTAATTCGCGCGTTTAACAAACAGCTTCATGAGGCAAAGCGATTAAACGTGGTCAACTTAGATTTGACACGAACTAATCTCTTTATTGCTCGTATCGTCGCTTTAATGCAGCCGGTGATGTTTTTGATTCTAAACATGTTAAGCGTGGGCGTTATCTGGGTTGGTGTGCATTTAATCAGCGACTACACGCTAGGAATCGGCGAGATGCTTGCGTTTATGCAGTATGCGATTCAGGTCGTCATCGCCTTCCTGCTCATCTCGATCGTTTTTATCATGGTGCCACGCGCCTGGGTTTCCATTCGCCGTATCACCGAGGTCTTATCACTCGACGCTTTAATAACTAACCCCAATAAGCCCGTAAAGCCTGAAGAAAAGAGTGGAACGGTTGAGTTTAAAGATGTAACGTTTGGCTACAACAACGCCGATACGCCCGTGCTCGAAAACATCTCGTTTACAGCAAAGTCAGGTCAAACAACGGCGTTTATCGGAAGTACCGGCAGCGGGAAGTCGACGCTGATTAATCTCGTTCCGCGATTCTACGATACGTTATTTGGTGAGGTGTTAATCGATGGCGTAAACATTCGCGAGATGGAGTTGCATGATCTTCGTGCTCGCATCGGTTACATTCCGCAAAAAGCGGTTCTGTTCTCTGGCACGATAATGAGCAATATCGCTTACGGGACGGATGATGCATCACAGGAGCAGATTGAGAAAGCCGCCGAGATAGCTCAGGCTGCTAACTTCATTAACTCGTTTCCAGAAAAGTATGAAACGCAGGTCTCGCAAAGTGGTACTAATCTCTCTGGTGGTCAGAAGCAGCGATTGTCGATCGCCCGCGCTATCGTTAAAGATCCCGAGATCTTAATCTTCGACGACACCTTTTCTGCGCTGGATTTTAAAACCGAATCAAAGTTGCGCCACGCGTTAACCGAGATTACTAAGGACAAGACGGTACTCGTTGTGGCACAGCGAGTAAACACGATTCTTCACGCTGATCAGATTATCGTTTTAAATCAAGGGCGGATCGTTGGCATCGGCACACATCAAGAGTTGATGAAGGTCTGTGAGGTTTACCGCGAAATTGCCCGTTCCCAGCTATCAGAAGAGGAGTTAAAGAAGTACAACGGAGAGGAGGAAGATGGACGACAAGAAGGATGAAAAGCCGTTAGAGATGCGACGTCATGGGCCACGTGGTGGATTTATGGGTATGGTCGGAGATGGGCAAAAGGCCGCAGATTTTAAGGGAAGCATGACGAAGTTGTTGCGCTATATAGGTAGGTTTAAAAGGTCGATCGTCGTCGTTATCTTTTTCGCCGTTTTAAGCACGAGCTTTTCGATTGTGAGCCCTAAGATCTTGGGTAACGTCACAAACCAGATCGTCGATGATTTTATTAAGATCGTTGTTTACGATAAGGTAACGTCTGGTTTGCCTTCCGGTACAACCCTTCCTGAAGGAACCAAGGGCAGCGATATCCTAGCTAACACCGACTCAGCGATCGTTGATAAGATTCCTGCGGATCAACTGGAAACGATCAAGTCGATGGACTTCTCGACGCGTCCAACGATTGATTTTGACAAGATAGGTCAAATCTTATTGTTCTTAGTTGGTCTTTATCTTCTGAGCGTTGCGTTTAACTACACACAGTCGTGGATTATGACAAAGATCGCACAAGAGGTGTCGTATAAACTGCGAGAGGAGGTTTTACAAAAGATCAACAAGTTGCCGCTGAAGTACTTCGATTCGCATGCGATAGGTGACGTATTAAGCCGCATCACAAACGACATCGACACGATCGGACAAACCTTAAATCAAAGCCTTACACAGGTCGTAACATCGATTATTACGATTATCGGTATCTTGATCATGATGCTCACAATCAGCTGGCAGTTGACGATTATTGCTGTGCTTGTCTTGCCCGTGAGTTTTGGCATCATCGGTTTCATCGTAAAAAGTTCACAAAGGCTTTTTAAACAACAGGCGGATGATTTGGGCGAGATCAACGGTCATATCGAAGAGATCTACGGTGCGCATAACATCGTCAGCGCATATAACGGTGAGGCAGCAGCGATCAACGAGTTCAACCGCATAAACGCCAATCTCTACGACAGCGGTTGGAGGTCGCAGTTCTTTTCGGGCCTCATGATGCCGATTATGAATATCATTAACAACATCGGTTACGTGCTTGTGGCGACCGTTGGTGGTTGGTTGGCATTTCAAGGGAGGATTGGAATCGGCGATATTCAGGCGTTTATCCAATACTTACAACAGTTTAGTCAGCCGGTTATGCAGGCGGCAAACACCACGAACGTTTTGCAGTCTACCGCTGCAGCAGCAGAACGCGTGTTTGAGTTCTTAGAGGAGCCGGACGAGGTAGCGGAGGCGACTGCGCCAAAGGTTATCGAAGCCGCAAAAGGGCATGTCGAGTTAGATCATGTTGTATTTGGTTACGATGAGGATAAGGTTGTAATTAAAGACGTTTCTGTTGAAGTTCAGCCGGGACAAAAGGTCGCAATTGTTGGTCCAACAGGAAGTGGAAAAACAACGATCGTGAACTTGTTAATGCGGTTTTACGACGTCGATTCAGGCACAATTCGAATTGATGGGGTGGATGTACGTGAGATGACGCGAGCGAATCTGCGTTCTCAATTCGGGATGGTTTTGCAGGACACATGGCTATTTAACGGCACGATTCGTGATAACGTCGCCTACAGTAAAGAAGGTGCGACTGAAGACGAGATCGTTAACGCCAGCCGGTTAGCGCAGGTTGACCACTTTGTACACTCGCTGCCAAACGGTTACGACATGGAGCTAAATGAAAGCAGCGACAACGTGTCGCAAGGTGAAAAGCAGTTATTAACGATTGCACGGGCGATGCTTGCTGATGCGCCGATATTGATCTTGGACGAAGCTACAAGTTCGGTCGATACGCGCACCGAGGTGTTGATTCAGGCGGCGATGAACAAACTGATGGAAGGTCGCACGAGTTTTATTATTGCGCACCGGCTATCGACGATCAAAAACGCTGATTTAATCTTAGTTATCAGGGACGGAAACATCATTGAGCAGGGGACTCACGAAGAGCTTCTTTCGCAAAATGGTTTCTACGCCGAGCTCTACAACAGCCAATTCGCTGAGTAAAATGCTAGAATAATAAAATGCCGTATCAGTTATTTTATGTCGGGACTCGTGCTGTGATAATCAAAGACGGCAAGGTATTACTCCTGAAAAAGGAGGATGACACCGGGACACTTTGGGACATGCCCGGCGGAAGGGTTGATGAAGGGGAGTGGGATATGAAAGCCGCTCTTAAGCGTGAGGTTGAAGAGGAGTTGCCGGGTGCAACCAATATCCAAGTAGGAGAAGAGGTTCACCATGCACGTTTTCCACGCAATCTAGAAGACGGCACCGCGTACTACTTGTTTTTCTTTCCCGTGCAAGTTGATTTTGAAGGTGATGATCTTTCTGTCAACGAGGAACATCTTGATTATTGCTGGTTTAACCTGGATGAAGTAAAGAATCTGCCGAACAACGAATCAGAGTCAGGTTACTTATATGATTGCTATAGAGAAGTAATTAACGTTGTGGGCAATCAGCATAAATAAAGTAACCCGATTGCTGCAAAACGGTTTCTATGCCGAACTATATAACGGCAAATTCGTTGAGTAATCTATCAAGCCACAACCCTATAGCAACTTAGCGTTTTTGTGATAAAATACGTAACATTGTACTTTCGACCGATTTGAAGATCCTACATATGGATATAAGGAGCAAAGTATGCGAGACTTTTTTGGAGTCGATCTGGTTGTATTGAACGGTAACGGACGTTTGGGCAAACTTGAGGTGTCCCGCCATAGCGGTACATACGTTAAGGTTACCGTCATTGGCGATGATTCGTCCATCAGGTTCCATGATTCATCGAATGCGGGTTACGTTCGTATTGATGTCGCTCGGCTGAGTGGAGTATCTGCTGGCGGCAACATCACTATCACCAACGTTCACGCACAAGCGGGATCGGTTGGAGTCCAAATGGCTGGCCTCAATTTGCAGGGGGGAGAGAATGATCTTCCGAATATTCGAATCGACGCACCGGAAGGTGTGCAGATTCAAGTCAACGTTGTCGTCAAAGAGTTTGTAGTCACGCTCTAACGCGTTCTAAGCTAGGTTCGTATGCTTGTCATAGGTGCCTAGCTTTTTTTTGCATGAAAGTGGTGCGATGCGAATCCCAAAAACGCTTTACGTAAAGATTAAAAGCAGAAGAAGGATCGTGCTGATTGCGAAAGAGAAGATCGTTCCGGCAAACATAATTACCTTGAAAGACTCGGTTGAGAACAGTTCGATTTTATTAAAGTCGAGACTTTTGTTTGCGGCAATCAATTCATCTCTATTTTTTATGTTACTCGCATGCCCTGGGCTGTCGGAAACAAAATGCTGAGCATAGGGAAAACACACAACCGCCGATGGTTCTTTCGCAAATAAGCCCGGATACCAGCTATTCGTCTGCATTTGAAGACTGTCCAAAGGCATATCGAGCGCTTGCTCAACCTCCTCGGGCTCGAACCTGAGTGAGAAAACATCGGCTTTGCCATTAGATAATTCTTTGCCATGACAGACGGAAAGATTACCTTCAAGCCACAAACGCTGATCGAGTTCGCGTTGTGTTCCTTTCGTAAGATCGCCTTCGAAAACAAGCTGGCGAGAGTTGTCGTTTCTTTTAAAATCAACGGTTAGCGTGCCGTCGTAATCGGTTGTCATAACGCCACCAACACAGTTAGGAGAGTATAGACCCCGTTTCGGATCGTGGCTTATGGTGTCGGAGTCATAATCGACGATCACCCAGGTTAGTAAGCCGGTTTGTTGGTCTTCAGCCACAACGTAGAACTCGATGCGCGCGCCCCAAAAAGCACTGGTATGTGCGCGGAAACAGCCAAAGATCACGTAGTACTTTGGTTCGTCGGTGTCAAAGATCTTCGTCTTGATAGGCTTAAAACCATCGGGAAGGAGACTTTGTGCCATATCTAGGTCGGTGATCTCGTAAAACATGAAGTAGCTGTAGGGTTCGACCACAAAGCCCATGTAAGGGTATTTTTTACCGGAGGATTTAACGAGTGCGTCCTGAATAGGTTTTGGCAGCATGCGATTAAGCCATTGGATAAAGTGCATCGAGCCGACGTCGATAGGATTAACTAATCGCTGCGTACCTTTCACAAACTCACTCATAATTCTATTGTACACGTTTGCTAACGAATCTAAATATGAACTTGTTTACCGAACCAGTATAAAGTTAGCCGATCCACTCGGTAACGTTGTCAATGTTTTGGTTTGTAGTGATAGAGTATCTAATACCATAACATTATAAGCTCCTCTTACATTTGTATATGTCGCATATATTAGTTTCATCTTGTCGATAGATAGCAAAACTGTATTTAAATTCGAATACTCATCAAGCTGTAGAACCTGTTCGATCACAAGCGTATCTAAATCGAGCTTGTAAATTCCTGCATCAAACTTCAACTCTTCACCTTCTGGTCTCTCCAGAGTGACGTTGGGATTGGCAAAAAAGTATGCAACATTTGACGTAGAGTCAAAAACTATATCTGAAAACAACCAATTATCGGCAGTACCGATCGCCTCGACAAGCTCGCCATCATGGTCTTTGATTGATATCTTGCTGCTCTGACTATATTTATTGTCATTATTATTTGTCTGCTCTGCGGCTATATAATAGCCATCTCTGGTAAACCCGTAATAGCTGTTATTCAAACCAATACCATTTCCACCTACTTCCGTTGTATTTCCAGAAGGAATATCCACTAACCTTATGTCTCCAGACTCCCAGTAGAATTCAGTTACCATCATTGTGGTTCCATCTGGAGAAAGCGCCGGTCTGCCGTATGATCCACCGCCACCAACACAGGCAGCGTAGGCTTTAATTGAACTACTTGATTTGGCGCGACCGATAATTACGTTATCAACGTCGAACCCTGACTCAAGAGTGACGATCGGTTTTAGCGTCTGAGATTCAACATCATATTCTTTGATTCCTTCTTGCGAGATATAGACTTTTTTACCGTCTGAAGAAGGCTCAATAAACATTACCGAAGGGAACGTTATAAAACCGCATTGATCAACTGCGTGTAAATATCGGGTATCATTTAATGGTGGCATAACAACGTGTTGTTCTCCCGTATTCGTATTAATCTGAATGACACCATGAGTTATGCTGGTGCGATGCTCATTTAATCCTGCCGTGTTGTAAGACACATAAAGCGTGTGGTCAGCACCCCAAGCATGAAGCCCTATGGAGTTTTGCGAATCGGTGACGATCGTTTCTTCGCCCGTGTCGATATTTATGATTACGACCTCGCCATTGTCGAGATAGCTCACAAACTCACCTTCAGCTGGAACTTGGTTGATGAGTTTTACTTCAGGCACGGTAAACTTTCCCTCAGGTATTGGTGTTGGGCTCGGCGTAGGAATTGTCGTGGGAGTTGGAGCGGTCGTCGCAGTTGGAGAAACTGTCGGAATAACGTAACTAGGTGCATCGTTGCGGTTACCGAAATTCAACCACAAGATTAGGCCGACAATCGCAATTGCGAAGAGTGAAAAGAAAAAGCCGACAACAAGCTTGACGAATAGTTGTTTGTTAAACCTAAAAAGTGAAGACTCAGAAATAGTATGATCGACATTTTGTTTAGATTCTTTCTCCACTTCAAATTTAGTATATCACGAGAAATATACCGCACGTTAGTTGCAATAATCGGTATTGAAATGCTTTGTGCTATCACCGTAACAAATTATTAGCTGTATAATTTCGGTATGAATGACGTAAAGATTCTTCCTGCCAAGGAAGATCAGTGGAGGATCATTCAAGCGCTAAACAGCCAGGTTTACTTAGCCGACAAAGATAACGACGAAGATCTCATCGTGGATCAGCCCTTTACGGAAGGCAACATCGAATACTACAAAAAGCTTGCCCGTGGTGAATACGGTCATTGTGCCATTGCTTATTTAAACGACGAACCGGTGGGTTACATCGCTTTAGCGGAGATAAAGTTCGGGCACAGAAAGGGCAAATATCTTGAGTTGGACAATATGGGGTTGATGAAGCGTATCGGTCTAAGGGGATTGGGACGAAGCTTCTTGAATATGCCGAAGAATGGGCAAAGTCACAGGGTTTTGAAAAGTTGTTTGTGGTGGCGTATTGGGGCAATAAACAAGCGATTAACTTTTATAAGAAGAATGACTTCTACGAAATCGCCCTGCAGATGGAGAAGAAGATATAAGAGTTACTCACCGCTAAGTACATTTTCCATAAATATTTGATTCGTACTATAATAACCTTGAATAATGGCGATCAGATAAATGTTAACTGGAGAATTAAAATCCAAAATTGATAGAGTTTGGGATGCAATGGCTGCAGGTGGTGTGGCTAATCAGTTGACTGTAATTGAGCAAATCACCTACCTCCTATTCATTAAACGCCTTGATGAAATTCACACGCTGCGAGAGAAAAAGTCCGTTCGCTTTGACAAAGAGATAGAAAACCCTATTTTTTCTGATGATCAGGATGATCTGCGATGGTCGAGGTTTAGAGATATGGATCCTGAGAAGATGTATGAGATTATTAATTTGAAAGTATTTCCATTCATCAAAAACCTCAAAGCAGATGACACTACCTATGCAAGTTTCATGAAGGATGCTACTTTCATGATCCCCACGCCTAATTTACTCCAAAAAGTTGTCGATATGCTCAATGATCTGGACATGAAAGATACTGATACCAAGGGTGATTTGTATGAGTATTTGCTTAGCAGGTTGATGCAAGCTGGTCGTGCAGGATCATTTAGAACTCCACGACATATAATACGCATGATGGTTGAGATAGTTAACCCGACTCCAGAGGATACTATCTGTGATCCTGCCTGTGGTACTGCTGGATTTTTGGTTAGTTCTTCTGAATATTTGCGTGAAACCTATCCTGAAATATTACACGACGAGAAACTACGAAATCATTTTAATAACGAGATGTTCTTTGGCATGGACTTTGACGCTACGATGATCCGTATCTCTGCCATGAATATGTTGTTGCATGGTATTGAAAACCCCAATATTCAGCGAGTAGATTCGTTAAGTGAACAAAGCCTTGAAAGTACTAACAAAAAGATAGTTAATCGTGGTCAGTACTCATTGATCCTTGCCAATCCACCATTCAAGGGATCCCTTGATTACGACACTGTTGCCAATGACTTACTGAAGATCGTTAAGACTAAGAAGACGGAACTGCTTTTTCTTGCGTTGATTGTGAAACTGCTTAAAGTCGGAGGAAGAAGTGCTTGTATTGTTCCGGATGGCGTGTTGTTTGGTAGCTCAAATGCTCACAAGAGCGTCCGTAAGATGCTGGTTGATGAACAAAAGCTGCAAGCGGTGATTTCCATGCCTTCGGGTGTATTTAAGCCATACGCAGGAGTTTCAACGGCAATCCTGGTCTTTACCAAGACTGATTCTGGTGGAACTGACAAAGTCTGGTTCTACGATATGCAGGCAGATGGATTTTCATTGGAT
>JAGQKZ010000025.1 GCA_020429745.1 candidate division WWE3 bacterium
CAGTTTATAAGAAAGATTGTAGATACCGACCGCAGATTCGTTGGTGATAGTATTTAAGTTCAACACTGAAAGCAGGATCGCATCGATCTTTGTGGTAAGAAGTGAAAGCAAAAGAACGAGCCCAAAAGGCAACGTCTCTTTTAAAAGGTATCGTACTTTATTGTTGACGAGTAGTCTTGCTCTGATTAGGCGTTTGGCAAGATATAGATTTACAAGCCCCATTACGATAGATCCGCTTGTAAACGCAACCGCCAGGCCGATTAATCCCTGGTCGGAGAAGATTACGTACACGAACATCCCCAGAGAGACTAGGCTCCCCAGCGTATTAGACAGTAGCTGAAAACCGTACTTAAGGCGCAATTGGAAGGCAGCGTTGCCAATTCCCATCAGCGACTGGAAGAAGATCGTTACCGCTCCAATTACGATCGCATTTTTCACAAGGGCAGAGTAGGGGAGAAAAAGCAAAATCAACCAGGCAAGCGCCATTACTAAAGCACCTAAACCAACACGGAGTGAGATCAGTGCCGAGTAGTAATCCTTTGCCTCATCTTCACTAGCAGCCATCTCACGAACAGCGATTGCATTGAATCCAAAATCGGTCAAAACCCAGAACAGCGTCACAAAGGCGATGACGGTCTGATACTCGCCGTAACCTTCCAGTCCAAAGTGAGAGGTGATAAGCCTCGTCGTCAAAAGTCCTACTAAGGCCGTTACAAAACGCCCCATTAATTGATAAAAAGTATTCAAACCGACCTTTTTGTAAACACTCACGTTCACAATTCTACACCATTATAAAGCCGAGGACTTACTGAAGTGTCATACAATGTACACATGCAAAAGATGCTGCGGATTATATTTTACGCTGCCTTGATCTCCATAACGCTCGGGCAATTGGGCAAATTACCCATACCTGGCATCGAAGGGGGCATTTATCTTTGCGACGCACTGCTCGGAATGTTATTTGTTGGCTGGTTTATCTGGCGACTTGCAAAAAAAAGCTTTCGTATTGAGCTTGTTGACCTATCAATTCTCTTCCTACTCTTCGCACTCTTTACATCTCTGCTAATCGCATTAAGTTGGGTTAACGCATCTGGTTTTATCGTTGGACTGTTTTACTGGGTGAGAATAGCGCTTTACTTATCATTGTTTCGTATCACAAGGGACCTCTTTCCTGACCTTGCTCGGCCAACTCTAACGAGGACTATCATCATAACTGGACTTCTATTTGTTATCTTCGGCATAATACAGTTTCTTTTGTTCCCCAACTTCGCTTCGCTTGCAGCACAGGGCTGGGATCCGCATTACTATCGCGTCCTATCAACATTTTTTGACCCAAACTATGCCGGCATGTTTTACGTTTTATATCTCTTATTTCTGCTACATCTCTTCTACACAGAAGGTAAGGCTCCAACGAAGACAATCTTGTCGGTTATTATTGCCATTACAGGTGTTACATTATTGTTGACGTTTTCCAGGAGCACATATTTGGCACTCGCTGTGGGCGTAACAGTATTCTCACTATTTAAAGATCGACGCATAGTTGTTGCGATGATCATCATTGGCGTAATAGCGTTCTTATCCGTTCCACGCGTACGTACGCGCGTGATAGGAGCACTAACGATCGACGCAACAGCAAAGGCGCGGATTGAAAACTACGAACAGTCGTTTGAGATTATAAAAGACAACCCGATATTCGGTGTCGGATTTAATACCCTGCGCTATGCCAAGGAGGAGTATGGACTCTTCCGTGACGAGCGCGGAGTAAGTTCGGAAGGAGGCCACTCAGGAGCAGGTGCCGATAACGCGCTGCTGTTCGTGCTGGCAACCGGTGGAATCGTCTCGTTGTTCTCACTCTCAGTCATGCTTATTGTTATAACGATAAAAAGCTATATGTCGGTAAATCGAGCGTTGTTACTCAGCGTCACGTTGGCTTATCTTGCACATACACAGTTTGTAAACTCACTATTTTACACGTCAATTCTCGCGCTTTACCTCATATTAATAGGGATTTACCTGGTTCCAGATGGTGTCTTAAAGACTTCTAAACCTCAGGAGTAGGTGTGGGAGATTCATCCGGAGTGTAGGTCAAAGTCTCCTCCTTCTCGGTCTCGTTGCTTGCTAAATCAACAACCTTTATCTTAAACACATTATCTCCGCTTTTTAGAGTAAATGACTCACGAAACGAACCATCCGTTTGTACTATCACACGTTGATCGTTCACGTATAAAGATGCATCATCTTCACTCGTTCCTGTCAAGACCACCTCACCGGTTGCAGCATTGATCTCTCCAAAACTGTAATCAACCTCAGGGGGGAGTGTGTCTAATACTACGGTCTGCTTATCGGACGGATCGCTCTCACGACCGCCCTCTGTGACCTTTGCATAAATGACGTTTTCTCCCTCGGTTAAACCAACGCCAGCATACTGGAATCGTCCGTTTTTATCTACGAGCAACTGCGTAACGTTTTGATCGTTATTCATAATCGTAACCTCCTGCCCCTCCTGTCCCCATCCTGAAACGTCTATCTTGTTTACGTTTGTATAAAGTGGCAAGGAATCAACGCGAGGTGCTAACAAGGGATCATCGTTATTCTGCGCAAGTGTGTTCTCTGTTTCAGGATAATAGTTTCGCCAGAATTCTCCGATCTGAACAACGATATCGGTACCCCAGAAATATAACGCAAACGCCACAGCGACTATTACGACAAACGTTAATCCAAGCCGTTTATACACCTTCGCCTCTTCAGCGCGCAAAGATGTGTTCGGCTTATAAGTGTACGTGGAACGTGTCTTTTTAGTTGGTTTGCGCGAAAACTTTTTTACCATAATCTTCTGTCACCGCTAGCTGTATTTTATCAGATTTTTTGGAGCCCACTGTCGGATTCGAACCGACAACCTGCGGTTTACGATACCGCTGCTCTACCATTGAGCCAAGTGGGCACACGTAACATAACAATACGCTCTGACTAGCTCATAGCTGCAGAGTAGTCGCTGCCATACATTATAGTATAACTCTTCAAAGAAGCTTTTCTCAGCAGGAATAATTCTGGGGCAAATAGTTCTCATAAATCTAATACCATAGAAGTTAGCAGCATCGACGCAATTAACAGAATTTACAGACATTTAGACTCAATTGGAGCGGTGAACCGGACTCGAACCGGCGACCTTCTGCTTGGGAAGCAGACGTTCTACCACTGAACTACCACCGCACACCTGATGGACACACTTGTAAACTGATTGCACAGTAAACCTCTATCAACTGCAACTATTTACTACACCAGGTCCAATCGTACCACCTAGTCATTTTACAAAACAACGAGGTGTTTATGATGCAACTGCGGGCACTATCAATACGTTGCCCTGGAAGATAATCGGATACATATGACCGTCGCGAGCGGTATACATAGACAACGAGTTATCAACAAGGTCAAAGATCTCATGCCAGCGGTTTCCATCTCCATAGAACTCTTTAGCGATGCTCCAGAGTGTATCGCCTTCTTTAACGACATAGAGCTGATCCTTAGTCTCACCCGACTCATCCTGAACCATCTCATCCTCACTCATCTGATCATCAGACTGATCCATGGCTGCATCATCGTTTGTATCCGATGCTCCAGCAACTTCAGGAAGGAAGAGCTTCGTTCCTTTTTCTATCGTACCCGCACTCGTAGCATCGATATCGTTAAGTTTTGCTATCTCAGTCCACAGGAAACCATCGTTTAGTTCGTTCTGAGCGATCTTCCATAAAGAATCTCCCTCTACAACTGTATACGTGTTTTCATCCTCACTCATCTGATCACCTGCATCCATCACGTCTTGATTATCGGAGATGTTTTGGTCAGTGATCTCATATCCGGTTGGTGTGGGGCTAGTATTTTCATCTGAATTTGCATTATCACCCTGGAAAAAATTAAAGGCGAGGAAGGCAACGACTATGAGTAAAACACCGATTAATATATTGCTAAGATTAGCTGTTGTGGTTACTCCTTCGCCGTCTTGGTGTCTGTTTTCTTCATCCAAAATAATATCACCTCCCCTAGGCAGTGGGTTTTAATCGCCTAAAACGCAAAGGTTAATGTTTACTTAAAACTAACGCGTTTATGGCGGGGTCGACGGGACTCGAACCCGCGGCCTCTGCCGTGACAGAGCAGCGCTCTAACCAACTGAGCTACGACCCCCTAACTTAAAATATACTATCAGATCATTGTCAACACGTCAACGAAATGTTACGATGATTTACAGTATTTGCTACCAATGAAGATTGTCAACGATTGTTTCCAAGTTTCTCTTTACTATAAGTGTTCAGAATTATTTTTGTCCAATAACATTAATCGTTTTTCAAATCTGTACAGAGTAGTTGTGCAAAGGGGGTGATTATATGATATTTATCGCAGGATTAATCGTACTCGTTGTGGTTTACGTCTGGTTCCTCTACAATCAGCTTGTTACCGCAAGACTTCGCGTAGATGAAAGCTGGTCGGGGATTGACGTGCAACTTAAACGCAGGTCGAGTTTAATACCCAACCTGGTCGAGACGGTAAAAGGTTATGCATCGCATGAAAAAGAGGTTTTTGAAAAGGTAACTGAAGCTCGTTCTCAACTAGTGAATGCACAGTCGCCGGCACAGAAAGCTCAAGCCGACAACATGCTTTCCGGAGCGTTAAAGTCATTGTTCGCCGTTGCTGAGGCTTATCCGGAATTGAAGGCGTCCGACAACTTTAAACAGTTACAGTCAGAGCTTGCCGACACAGAAGATAAGATTGCTTACGCAAGGCAGTTCTATAACCAGAACGTCATGGACTACAATACCAAGATTCAGATGTTCCCGAATGTGGTAATCGCAAACCTTTTCAACTTCACGAGTCGTGAGTTTTTCAAGGCTGACGAGGAAGAACGTGCTGATGTAAAGGTATCATTTAAGGAAGACCAGAAGCCAAGCGAGACACAACAGTCGTAATGTTGCGTCAAGTTTGCAACTGTGGGCGATAGGATCCCGTTAAGCTTTAAACAGTACGCGGGATCTTTTCGTAACGATGTTAATTTGCTATAGTACAACGGTATGAGACTCGATATAGACCACGTAGCCAAACTCGCAAAACTCCCACTATCTAAAGAAGAGAAGGAGCTGCTTGAACCGCAGCTTAATCAGATCGTTAACTTTATCGAAAAACTCAACGAGGTTGACACCGAGTCGGTTGAACCGACCTTTCAGGTGACCGGCAAAACTAATGAGCTACGAGAAGACGTAGTAGCCGAGGGTTTAACCCAAGATCAGGCGATCAAGAACGCACCGAACGCCGACGACGGATACATCGTAACAAAAGGGGTGTTTGTCGATGGATAGCTACCTAACGATCAAAGATATCCTTGCCGGTTACAAGGAAGGAAGGTTTTCTTCCACAGAGCTTTTTCGTTACTATAAAGACCGTATCGCAAGGTTAAATCCGACTTTAAACGCGATTATCACCAACGTCGATCATCAACACGGTGATTTTTTAGCATCACAAAACCCGCTACCTGTAATACATAAAGACGTATATTCGACGGAAGACGTTGAAACTACGGCCGCGTCAAACATACTGCGAGGCTATATTCCACCATTCGACGCTACGGCTGTGACTAAACTTGCTGAAGCTAACTTTATTACGCTTGGCAAGGCTAACTGTGATGCCTTCGCACACGGCACTACGGGGGAGAACTCTGATTTTGGACCTACAAAAAACCCTTACGGACTCGAATACACTCCAGGAGGTTCATCGAGTGGTTCAGCCGTTGCCGTTGCTGCAGGTTTAAGTCCTCTGGCGACCGCTACTGATACTGGAGGAAGTATTCGTTTCCCAGCGAGCTTAACGAACACCGTCGGAATTAAGCCAACCTACGGTCGGGTTTCGCGTTACGGAATAATCGCTATGACCTCGTCTACCGACTCAATCGGTCATATAACAAGAACGGTCTGGGACAACGCATATGTACTAAACAAAACAGCCGGTTACGACCCACATGATGCAACAAGCGCCAAGGTACAGGTCGACGATTATTTAGAAGACATCGAACAGGGAGTAAAGGGATTAAGACTGGGAGTTCCAAAAGAGTACCTGGAAAACATCGCCCCAGAGATCGAAAAGGCATACCGTGAAAAAGTAGACACTCTAAGAAATCTTGGCGCAGAGATCGTCGAGGATATATCGCTGCCACATACCGAGTATGGTATTAACGTTTACTACATTGTTACCCCGTCTGAAGTGAGTTCAAATCTGGCACGCTTTGATGGTATCCGCTTTGGACAAGAACGCTCGCACTTTGGAGCGGAAGCAAAACGACGAATCATGATCGGGACCTACTGCCTTTCAAGCGGTTACTACGATGCATATTACCTAAAAGCGCAGAAGGTCAGAACACTTGTGATCCAGGACTTTGCGAAGGCGTTTGAGAAGGTAGACGCATTGATCGCGCCCGTATCGGCCGTTATGCAACCAAAACTTGGCGAGCTAGTAAACGACCCGATTAAAAACTACATGCTTGATGTGCTGACTATTCCCGTAAACCTTGCTGGCGTTCCGTCGCTTGCCGTACCGGCTGGCTTTAGCAACGGTCTTCCGATAGGGCTGCAGATAATCGGTGATTACTTTGATGAGAAGCTCTTGTACCGTATCGGTTATGCGCTGGAGCAAGAGACGCGCTACTTTGAGCAAACACCAAAATTATGAGTAACAAAAACTACGAAACCATAATCGGTTTAGAGATTCACATACAACTAAAGACCAAAACAGGTCTTTTCAGCAGCGTGTCAAATGACTCGTGGCAGGCTAAGCCAAACTCGCTGACAAACCCAGTAGAGTTAGGTCTTCCAGGGGCGCTTCCGGCTCCAAACAAAACTGCAATCGAATGGACGCAAAGGCTAGGAAGATCACTTAACTGCAGACTAAACACCAAAAGCAAGTTCGACCGTAAGAACTACTTTTACCCCGATCTGCCTAGAGGATATCAACTAAGTCAGTACGATGAACCTTTTTGTGAAGATGGGTTTCTTGACATAAAAGATCCGTCAAATCACACGCAAACAAAAAGGATACATATCACGCGAATTCATTTAGAGGAAGACTCAGGTAAATCAATGCATAAGGACGGTAAAACGTATCTGGACTTTAATAAGGCAGGAACACCCTTAGTAGAGCTTGTTACCGAGCCTGACTTCAGGTCACCTGACGAAGCATCCGTTTTCTCAAAGATGATACAAGAGGCTGTACGTATCTTGGACATAAGCGACGCCGACATGGAGAAGGGACAGATGCGCCTTGAAGCCAACGTGTCTGTGCGCAAGTTGGGCGAAACCGAGTTACCGAATTATCGCGTCGAGTTAAAGAACATTAACAGCTTTAAGTTTATGCGCGACGCTATAAATTATGAAGTTGAACGTCAGATAAAAGCGCTTGAGTCTGGGGAAGAGCTGTTTCAAGAGACACGCGGTTGGATGGAGAAGGAACAAAAAACAGTTCTGCAGAGGAGCAAGGAGGAGGCGCATGACTATCGATATTTTCCGGAACCGGATATACCGCCGTTTGATTTCGACGACGACTACTTCGCCCGAGTGCTTAAAGATCTCCCTGTTATGCCTTGGAAAAAAGAAGAAGATCTACTAAATCGCGGAGTGCGCGAGGATTATGCACACCTGATCGCCTACGATTCAGCGAAGTACGCAACGTTTGAGAATCTACTTGAAAAAAGCGAGCTTGCCTTTGAGGAGCTGGTTAAGGTTGTTGTAAATACCAAAGATCAGGACTCAGCTGAGGCCGAGATCGAACGTATTAACAGTAAGCAGTCAAGCACAGTTGGAGACGATGCTCTCAAACAGGCTGTAGAAAAGTCGATAAATGATAACCCAAACGCCGTAGATGATTTTAAAAATGGAAAAGAAACGGCGATTAAGTTCCTTATCGGCCAAGTGATGCGCGAAACAAAAGGTCAAGCCGACGCACAACAGGCGGAAGAGATGTTAGTAAATAAACTGTCGTAGCTTCATATCGGCGACTCTAAAGCGATTTGCTCTAAACCGACAGCAACGTGGCAAATACCTCCTTTCAACCAGATTGCGCATTTGATACATTTATCACCAAGGGATAGTGCAGCTTATCACTGCTTTGATTAATTTATGTCGTTCGTTCACTTGCATACACATAGCGAGTATTCGCTCCTTGATGGATTGAGCAAGGTCAAAGATCTTGTCGCTCGTGCAAAGGAGCTCGAGATGCCATCGGTTGCATTAACCGATCACGGTGCGATGTATGGCATTATAAAATTCTACGTCGCAGCTCGAAAGGCTGGCATAAAGCCGATTTTAGGAATGGAAGGCTACATGGCCCGTCGAGGTTTGGCTGATAAAGAGGCCGGAGTCGACAAAGAACCGTTTCATATTCTTCTGCTTGCAAAAAACTATCAGGGTTATCAAAATCTTTTAAAGCTGTCTAGCGTTGCACACATTGAAGGCTTTTACTACAAACCTCGCATCGACAAAGCTCATCTGCGAAAGTATCGCGAAGGATTAATTAGTTCGACAGGATGTATACAAGGGGAGATTCCACAGGCGCTCCTGTACCAGTCTTACGATAAAGCAAAGGAGTTGTTGAAGGAGTATCTCGATATATTTGGCAAAGAAAACTACTTTGTTGAGATCCAACGTCATCAATTAAACGATACCAAAGGCGAGCTATATCAACTGCTCGAACGTTTAAATGAGGGTTTAAAACGACTTGCCAAAGAGTTTGATCTGCCTCTTGTGGCAACGAACGACGTCCACTACGTAAACGAAACCGACGCCGAGGCACAGGACGCGCTCTTGGCTATACAGACAAAGGAGATCGTCACCGATCCGACGCGCAAGCTAACGATGCTGGACTCACCCGACTTCTTTTTAAAGAGCAGACAACAGATGCTCGAGACGTTTCCAGACACTTCAGAGGCTATCGACAACTCGTTAATGATCGCCGACATGATCGTCGACGATTATGAGATACCGATGGGGGAGATGATCTTTCCAAAGTTTGATATTCCCGGTGGATTAACAGCAGGGGAGTACTTAAGAAAGATTACATACGATCGCGTCGGGAACAAGTACGAAAACGTAAACGACGAACTGCGCAAGCGCATCGACTACGAATTAGGCATCATCGACAATAAAGGCTTTAGTACTTACATCCTGATATTTGAAGACCTGGCGCGCTACTGCAAAGAGAATAACATAATAGCTATCGCTCGTGGTTCAGCATGCGGTTCTGTCGTACACTACATCTTGGATATAAGCCCTCTTGATCCGGTTCTCTACAAGCTTCCGTTTGAGCGATTTCTTAACGAAGAACGTCCTACTCCACCTGATATCGATCTTGATATTCAGGACAACGCGCGCGACCAGGTAATTGAGTACACCGTGGAAAAGTACGGGCGTGACAAGGTAGCACAGGTCGCGACGTTTGGAACGATGGAAGCTCGCGCCGCTGTCCGTGACGTTGCTCGCGTAATGGATATGCCCTACACGTTTGCCGACAAGATTGCAAAATTGATTCCGCCGCCAAAACAAGGTTTTCACCAATCGATCGAAGATGCGATTGAAACGATTCCCGAGTTAAAAGAGATGTATGACGGTAATCCCGAGGTGAAGAAGGTTATGGATCTTGCCGTCAAGATTCAAGGTGTTGCCCGGCACGCGAGCACACATGCAGCGGCGGTAATCGTTGCCGACGACGATATTACAAACTACGCGCCTCTGTTTAAAGACCGCCGTACCGGTAGGATTCTCACGCAGTACGATATGTACAGTCTTGATCTTAACGCGGTTGATGACGCGGTAGGTCTGGTCAAACTCGACTACCTGGGAATTCGCACGCTAAGCGTTATTCATGACACATTAAATCTCATCAAGGAGAAACACGGCATCGATATCGATCCGTACGATATCCCACTCGATGATGAAAGGGTATTCAAGATGCTGCAGGAGGGCGACACAACAGGTGTTTTCCAGATGGAAAGCTCCGGCTATAGGCAACTAAATCGTGACATGAAGCCCGACCGGTTTGAGGACATCAGCGTAATGTGCGCGCTTTATCGTCCTGGTCCTATGGCAATGATTCCCGAATACATCGGCAGAAAACAGGATGAATCAAAGATCGATTATCCTCATCCCGATTTGAAGGATGTTCTTGGTGATACATACGGAATTATCGCGTACCAGGAGCAGTGCTTAATGATTGCCAACGTCATGGCAGGGTATTCAATCGGGCGTGCTGACCTGCTGCGCCGCGCCATAGGTAAAAAGAAAAAAGATCTAATGGCAAAGGAGAAGAAGGCGTTTATTGAAGGTGCTCAGAATCAGGGGTACACAAAGAAGGAAGCAGAAACGGTTTTCGATTTCATCGAGAAGTTCGCAGCCTATGGTTTTAACCGCGGACATTCGGCAAGTTACGGCTTAGTCGCTTATCAAACCGCCTACCTAAAAGCGTTGTATCCGCTCGAATTTTACACAGCGCTACTTACAAACGAGCGCCATAACACCGATAAGGTTGCGTTTATCGTAAACGAACTGAAGATGAAGGAGATTCCTGTGCTGCCGCCAGATATCAATAAGTCACGTAACATCTTCACCATCGAAGAAGCTGAAGAAGGTGGCCGCGGCATACGTTACGGGCTTAGCGCCATCAAAAACATTGGCGACGCTGCGGTGTTAGGGATCGTACAAGAGCGCGATGAAAACGGTGACTTCACATCATTACTCGATCTCTGTAAGCGAGTGAACAACCAACTATTAAACAAGAAGACGATGGAGAGTCTGATTTACGCCGGCGCACTAACCGAGTTTGGCCCGCGTTCAGCAGTATTGAAGGTGATGGCTGAATACATGGAGGCCGGAAGCAAGTATCAGAAACAGCAGGAGATCGGACAAAACAGCCTCTTTGGCGGAAGTGGCGAAGATTACTTCTCATCAGTAAGACGCATGCCGTTGCTCGACGAGGTTAACGAACAACAGGTACTTGCCTGGGAAAAAGAGATTCTGGGGTTTTACTTAACCAAAAATCCGCACGGAGAAAAGATAAAAAAGATCGGTCAATACGTACACAGTCCGCTAAACGAGATCACAGATAACATGGTCGGCAAACAGGTAGTTCTCGGCGGCTATATTACAAATAAGAGCGTTGTGATGACGAAAAAAGGCAACCGCGAGATGGCGTTTTTAACGATGAACGATGATTTGGGGAGCTTGGAGATCATAGTCTTTCCGGATGTTTATCAAAACGGTGCACGCAGTATTGATGTTGATAGCGTGGTAATGGTTCAGGGCAAGCTCGATGCGCAAGATGACGGAAGCTTTAAGCTTATCGCGAACAAGTTACTAATACCTGAGTTGTAAACTGTTACAACCAACTTGACAACTATTTCATATTTTTTCACAATAAAAGGGTAAAGTACTGGCTATCAGTCAGTTGACTCGAGTGCTAAAATAGTACGTGGTGGAATATGAAAACCGGAATGCGGAAAGTGTAAAACTTTTCTTAGTTCCTAATTTCAGGTTCCAATTACAAATTACTAGTAACTAGTTACTAAATATGCTTTGTGAAAATTGCGGTCAAAACCAAGCGACAGTACAGTTAACGCGCATCGACCATCGCGGTAAACACGTACAAAATCTGTGCGAGCTATGTGCCGCCCAACAGCGCGGTGCTTCAGCGTATTCAAATCGGTATCAACCTTTTGGTTTCGGAGGAGAATCACCGTTTTATGACCTACCGAGCCAAAATCAATACCAGCAACCACATAACCCGCCGCAACAACAGGCGATTAATATCATGGATTACTTTACCCAAAGGGCAAAAGATGTTGTACAGCGCGCAGCCCAAATCGCCCAGGAGCGAAAACACCAGGTACTCGACACGGAACATCTACTCCTTGCCTTGATCGAAGAGAAACAGGTCGCGCTCAAAATACTTCAGGATCTTGGTCTAAAGCCAGATGATCTGAACACCTACCTAAAAAACATCGTTCCTCAAGGCACAACACAACCTTCCAACACCGATCTTTCACCACGTGCCAAACGAGTTCTAGAGCTGGCGTTTGACGAAGCGCGACAGTTAAACCACAACTACGTCGGTAGCGAACACATTCTTTTAGCTTTAATTCGCGAAGGCGAAGGTTTGGCCGCGCAGACTTTGAGAAAGTACGGAGTTGATCTCGTTAAGGCCCGCTCAAGCGTTATTAAGCTTGTTGGCGAGGGGATTGCTGACGGCGAATCGGTAGGCGAAGATTCAGCTACACCAACGCTCGATGAGTACACACGCGACCTAACACAGGAGGCAAGAGCTGGAAAGCTTGATCCGGTAATCGGAAGAGGTGATGCGATCGATCGTGTAATTAATGTGCTTTCACGTCGCAGAAAGAATAATCCTGTATTAATCGGCGAACCGGGAGTCGGTAAAACCGCTATCGTAGAAGGACTCGCGCAGAAGATCTTCAATAACGATGTTCCAGAAACGTTAATTGGTAAACGTCTCCTGGCCTTGGACCTTGGTGCGCTAATTGCAGGTACCAAGTATCGCGGCGAATTTGAGGAACGCCTTAAACAACTTCTCGTAGAGATCGAGAACAATAAAGACAAGATGATTCTCTTTATCGACGAGCTGCACACTATAGTCGGTGCCGGTGGTGCGGAGGGCGCCATAGACGCATCAAACCTGCTTAAGCCGTCACTCGCTCGCGGTGATCTACGCGCAATCGGAGCAACCACCTTGCAAGAGTATAAGAAGTACATAGAAAAGGATGCTGCCCTTGAGCGGCGTTTCCAACCCGTAATCATTCCTGAAAACACGGCCGCGGAGACGATCGAGATCCTACGTGGTTTGAAGGACAGATACGAGG
>JAGQKZ010000026.1 GCA_020429745.1 candidate division WWE3 bacterium
GTTTCAAGTGCTGCACGTCTTTCAAAAGAGCTACATACGCCTCAGTTGAGTGAGGTGTTGTACGGACTGAAACAGAAAGTATACCTTCTAAAAAACGGTAAAACCGTTGATTTAGCCGGTACCGCTGGATTAGGACAGAATGGTTACGAAGCGTACAAAGCAACACCAGTGGCGGCTAAGCTGCTTGGTGCGGGGTTAAATGATCTTACGAACTCAGTGAAGTCAAACGACAAGGTTCGATTGATTTACTGTGAGGGAGAGAACTCTGAAGGCGACTCCAAAATATATCAAACTTTGTTCCCGAAATATAACGATGTTCGTAACTTATTTATATCAGCAGGTGGAATCTCTGGAGTTGAGTCGGCATTTCATTTGGGTAAAGAGTTGGCGTCAACGTTATTAGGACCCAATGCCGAGGTTCTTTGCATAGTTGATCGAAGTGGGGAAATTGTCCCTTGCCCAGGTGAAGTAGCAGTCACAGATGGCGGAAGAGCATTCTCGGACGAGGTCCGCGAGAAATGGATGAGATGTACTGATCCAGATGGTAACGCTAGGATGCTTGGTAGAAGGGAAATTGAAAATTATCTTTACGATCCTGCCGTTTTGGATGAGTACGATTCTGAGTGGAGGATCAAACTTGACCCACCTCTGCCGCATAACTTCGATTATAAATTGCACAATGTGAAAGATTTGATCTCTAAGAAGCTTCCAGATGTAAGACCTATGGAACTTGTAAGAAAACTCGCCGATAAGGGTACGTTAGACATTGGCGAGATACATGACGAACTAAAGGCGAGTATTTTTGACTACCCGCTGTAACTATAGGTGATTAATGATTAGGTCGTAGAACGGATAGTGATGGTCGTCGCGATCACGCACGGTTATTGGGAAATGCACACTGTTCTGCACAAAAAAATCTTTTAATTCTTCAGAGGTCCCGTGATTGTCTAATCGGTTTTGAATAATTAGCACTGCTTCGCTGTTACCGTGCTGCTTCAAGAACTTAACATACTCTTGTTGCTCTTCTTTTGTCGTATCCGCGAGAGGAATTCCACATAACACGATCTTGATAGGTTGTGCGTGAAACTTGTTGATATACGTTGCCGCCACAAGTGTGCCAAGCGACTTGGCCACGATCATGACCTCAGGATCAACGGCTAGCTGATTGAGGCGAGAAACCTCATGGTCAACGTCCCAGTCGTCTTTATTTCCAGAGCGCCAATGTTTCCACTCAAGTACTTCGGTTTTTAGCTCAGGATGAGTTCGCTTTGCCGACGATTCAACCTCACGCGCCCACTCACGGTTTTTTATCGAGAAACCAGGAAGGACAATAAGTTGCGACATTTGTATATTTTAACAGAACGACGACCTAAGGATTTAAGGTAAGTAACATAATGCCGAGTAGTGTAACGGCGATGCCGCCTATTTGTTGTTTGCTCACCTTGTCTTTAAATATCAGGCTGGAAAGTATCACGAACAGGATCGGCGCGGCGCCGGCGATTGGTGCCACGATGCTGCTTGCTCCTGGGATCGAGAGTCCGTAGTTTAAGGCGAAATCTGCAGAACGAATCAGAAGCGCAATCATCAGCGTAAAAAATAATAATTTGAGACTTGGAGGTGCAATAAACTTTTCTTTTCTGCTTCGCATAAAGATTAGGATAAGAGGAAAACATAGTGTTGCAATAAATGATGGGAGAAACCAGCCGTATGCTGAAATTAAGGTTCTACTGAACGTAAAAAATATCGACAAACAAATAGTCGCGATCAGCGCGAGCCTGGTCCCATGATCGATTAATACTTTAGCGGAGAGTAGCTGTTTAAGATCAACGCTGCACAAAAATACTCCAATAAAAATTATCGCGATAAAAAACCATTGTTTTAGAGTTACAACATCACCGTAAACGAACGTCGACAAAACCAACACAACGGCAGGGAAAGACTGAATAATAATACCGACAAGCGGAGCGCTCGATATTCGAAATGCTTCACTAATTAACACGTTGCCGGTTATTAGAAGAACGCCCAAGAATAGATTTAGAATAAGTAATGGGATTGTGAGGCCTGAGATGTCGTGCGGTACGAAGAGTAACACGACCAGTGAAATGATGAAACCAAAAACAAAAGTCCAAAACGTTGTGAGACTTGCGCCAATATTACGAGTGACAACAATTGTAAAAAGGTCGCCGCTCCCCCATCCGATAAACGTGATTAACGCCAGAACATAGGCAAGATTCATATGTAATATTCTACACGATCTCTTTGTCCACTAGTTATAGTGATAACTTTGCGGTTGACGAGTTCTTTGCATTTTGGTATCGTTTGGGCTACATGAGCCGCAAAGCGACTTTGATTATTCTCTTAGTATTAACCGCCGTTTTTCTTGCGTGGCGTCTTTATCAGAGACCAGATTCCACGTCCAACGAGGTCGTAGTTTACGTTGCCACCGATCAGGATATCGCCGAGCCGATCTTGAATAAGTTCGAGGAGCAAAGTGGCATTAGGGTAAAACCTGTGTACGATACCGAGAGCACGAAATCCGTTGGTCTCGTAAATAAACTAATGGCCGAGAAAAACAATCCACAGGCCGACGTGTTTTGGAACAACGAGGTCTCTCGTACGATCGCATTAAAAGAAGATGGTGTGTTGGCGCCTTACGACTCACCAGAGGCAGACGGAATTCCTGATCAGTATATCGATGACGACCATGAATGGACCGGCTTTAGCGCACGGGCACGCGTTTTGATTTACAACACTAATCTACTGGCACAGGAGATGTTGCCGGGCACGTTAAACGACCTGTTGGATCCGAAGTGGGAGGGCAAAATCGGTTTAGCCAATCCTCTCTTTGGTTCCACGACCTCGTACATGATTAGCTTGTTTACCGTAATGGGTGACGACGCGGCGCGTGAATATCTAACAAAGTTGTCGGAGAACACCGTTGTCCTTGAAGGGAATTCGATGGTGCGTGATCAGGTTGCAGCCGGAGTGCTGCCGATCGGATTTACCGACACAGACGATGTGAACGAAGCGCTAGAGAGCGGAGAGCCGGTGGCGAAGTTGTTTTTGGGCCAAAACGATGATGGACTTGGGACTGTGGTTTTCCCTAATTCAGTCATGTTAATTAAAGATGCACCAAACGAGGAGAACGGCAAAAAACTCATCGACTTTTTAGTTAGTGTTGAGGCTGAAGAGTTGCTCGCTCAGTCACGTGCGGTTCAGATGCCCTTGCATCCTGACGCTGTTGTGCCCGATGGTGTTTTGCGTGTGAGTGACATTAAATCGATGAACGTTGACTGGCAGATGGTCGCCGATAAGTCGACTGAGGTGCAAACATTCCTGCAGGATTTGTTTATTAGGTAGGTTATAAGGTTTAAAGGTTGGAAGGTTAGAAAGTTGAAAGTTTCAAGGTTGGAGCTTTTTAACATGTGATACTCCATACCTTTCAACCTCCTTATTGCTACAATATCCCCATGGACTTGAATTCACTACTCAACACATTTGCCATTGATGCGCGGCAGCTTTTTTTGTTGCAGAACTCACTCGTTTTGGCTCTAAGCGTGGCCACAATTGCAACGTTACTCGGCTCGATTATCGGTTTTTTGCTTGCCCGAACGAACATTGTTCTTAAAAAGATCGTGCTTCTACTGATGATTGTTCCGCTCGTTATCCCACCTTACATCTTCACGGTAGCCTGGCTTAACTTCTTTTATCAACTTAAGATTATCGCCTTTAAATCAGGGATTGAACCGACATTATCGACGCTTTCAGGAATCTATGCTTCAATTGGCATCTTAACTCTCTGCTTTCTACCGATCGCCGTCTACCTGTCCTACTTTGCATTCCGCAACCTTGATGCGCATCTCGAAGAGGCAGGGATTTTGCAACAACCGCGTTTACGCGTTTTCTGGCGCATCAGTTTGCGTTTGGCGGCACCAGTTATTTTAGCGGCGTTTTTAATCATCTTCACTCTAACGATTACTGAGTTTGGTACGCCTTCGCTGCTTCTAGTCCCGGTTTTTGTACAAGAGATTTACGCACAGTTTAGTGCCTTTTTCGATTTTGCTCGCGCCTTTGCGTTAAGTTACCCACTTCTTTTGTTCTCACTTCTCGCTGTCTTTGGCAGCGTCTACGTTTTAAGGAAGCAATCCTTTGCCACGCTTACGGGAGATAGCCAGAAACCAAAGCTCATCAGGTTATCCCCTATTCTGCATGTAATTTCGTTAACGTTTGTAGTTGTTGTTTTAACCTTATCTGTTGTTATACCGATTTATTCGCTGATTCGTCAGGGAGAGGTGCTGACCAGTCCGGCATGGATCTTTCAGGATCAGGGAGGTGTTGCTTTGTTACGAAGTTTGCTGGTCGCCGCTTTGTCCGCAACGATTATGATGACGTTGTCTTTAGGTGTTTACAATCTAACAAGACGGCTTAAAACGATTGTCAGTCTACCGTTGTTGCTTCCCTTAGCGATTCCGTCTGTGAGTATCGGTATTCTGCTTATCTGGATCTTTAACCATGGTGCTTTACAGTTTATTTACTCCAGTGTCTTTTTACTCGTCATTGGGCTTTGTGTTAAGTTTATCCCGTTTGTGCTGATAGCATTTATTGCATTTGCCGCACAGTTTGACTCGCGCCTCGTCGAGGTAGCAAAAACACTCGGCAAAACGAGTAGTGAAACTCTACAAAAGGTTACGTTGCCACTTTTACTTCCGGCAATTTTAGTGAGCTGGTTTGTGGGTTTTATCCTTGCTGTCTCCGATCTTGGCTTAGGACTTTTACTGTCGCCACCCGGATTTCAAACTCTTCCGGTGCGTATCTTTATCCTAGTACATTACGGTTCTGCTCGTCCGGTTGCGGCGTTTAGTTTCCTGCTAGTTTTTGTCGTTCTTTTATCTCTTGGGTTGTGCGCGTTCCTGTATAGTAAGTTAAGGAGAACTTATGATTAAGGTAGAAGGTGTTAGTAAAAAGGTAACAAGTAATGAGATATTATCGAATATTAACTTCACGCTGGACTCAAATGGAGTTGTGGCGGTTGTCGGGCCTTCTGGGAGCGGCAAGACAACGTTGCTTCGCATATTGGCGGGTCTTGAAGAGTGTGAGACTGGTAGGGTTACGCTCAACGACATCGTGGTTAATGATCCGGCGATCTTAATCTCACCGCAGAATCGCAAGGTGGGTTTTGTGTTTCAGGATCTGGCATTGTGGCCGCACATGAAGGCGGCTGAACATATAAACTTTGTCCGCGAGGGTGCAGATGACTGCTTAACGAACGCTGAGGCATTTCGTCTTGCGCGTTTCCCTGCCGAGAAGTCAAACTCGTATCCGCATCAACTATCCGGTGGGGAAAAGCAACGCCTTGCGATTGCACGCGCTATCGTTCGAAAACCTGCGGTTTTACTTATGGATGAACCGCTTTCGAATCTTGATGAGCTGATCAAGTGGCAGATTTTGGACGAAATGACAAAGCTCAATGCCGAACTTGGCGTTCCGATCATCTACGTCACGCACAGTACACAAGAGGTAAGGCGTTTGCAGTCGAAGGTCCTTGTGCTGCAAGGTGGTCGTGTTAGTTATTTTGGCGAACAAAGAGATATTCCCAGCTCTGATAACGAATTCTTGGAGCTGTTAAGAACAAGTATCTAAGCCTGATTCGTCTTCTTCATGTGAATGACCGATTTTTTGATCAGCTGTTTAAGCACCTTTTGGTCTACGTCTTCCAGCTTGCTGCGTTTTGTTTTCAACTCCGCCATGGAATTATTTTATACTAAGTCGCAGTTGAGTACTTGTTTTAAATTCACACTGATTCAAGATATTGCGGAAGGGTTTTAACGTCCTCAGGTAGATCGCTAATGCCGCCGAATTCAGGTACAATGATAATTGTTAAGTCGTTATATCCGTATTTCTTTAACTGAGAACCGATTGTCTCTGCGAGTCCACCAATACTTTCGCAGTCATCTTCGATTAATACGTTGGGAGCAACACGTTTAACCACGTCTGCATAAGTTTCATCGCCAGTTCGTTTGTAAAGCTCTCCTTTAGGAAATCCGTGCTGAGTTAGAACCTTTTGTACTGACTGTACTTCGTTGTCTGTCTTGCGAGAGGTCAGGTAAGAGATCTCTACTCCCTGGCTCTGCCAGTTTGTGAGTTTTATTACAGAATCACCGATGGGAATATAACTGCCATAGTCATAAATACCATGGGATCCTGCTTGCACTTGTTTAACTCGTTCTTCGGGAGTTAAACCATATCCAGCAGCATGCATGAGGATGGTTCCTTCTGTAAAAACTAGTATGCGCATCAGTAATTCCACAAATTGTGTCAATTTAGTTTCGAAGAAACTATTAAATTTCAGCTTTGCTGAAATTATTGGTGGGCGTGGGGGGATTCGAACCCACGGCCAAGGGCTTAAGAGGCCCCTGCTCTACCACTGAGCTACACGCCCGGACTTGTTTTTATCCAAAGTTCAAAATAGCACAAACCTCATACTGCCGGCTCTTTAATAATTTGATTATCAAATTATTTATTAGTAATTGCATGCAATTACTAAACCACTGAGCTACACGCCCCTGAATTTGATTCGGAGAATCAAATTTCGAGAACCTCCGGTTCTCAACAAATTTCCTAATGAAACACAAAAAACATCAACCACCTAATATTGTATCGAACTGTGTCCAATATTCACTTGTTCTTAAGCGGTTTACTCTACCCCGCCGGTCTCACTATATCCACCTGGTTCCTCGCTTAAGTCAGGTGTTTCTTCCAAAATGTCCTCGACCGTCTGATCCTTATCCGCCTCGTCTGCCGTTGGATAGGTGTATTCCGGGCCGCTATCGTCCATGCCGATGTTGTCGCCGCTGCCGTCTTCGCCAAGCCCCATCCCTTCTGCGTCGTCTTCACCCGAGGTTACCGGCTCGCTCTCGTTTTCAAACTCTACTAAAATATCATCCATATGATCACCCCCTAAGCGCACTTATTAAGATTAACATGAATGGTTTACAATGGAAGCTATGGAGATTTCGCAAGCGCAGAGGAAGATGAAGGATTTGACCGAGGCGATGGGCTGGGAAGACTTTCCTAACATCGACAAGTTCGATCACGTTCACGAGGAGCTCATAGGAATGTCACAGCATCTTCGATATAAAAGTCGTGAAGAGATGGAGGAATATATCTCGGAAAACAAAGAGGTATTTACCGACGGCATCGGCGATACTCTGCTCGCTTTGATGCGGTTGGCTAATCAGCTCGGGGTCGACGCTGAAGAGGCATTTACAATGGCGATTACGGAGTTCGAGCGCAAATACGCGAATCAGGAAAAAGAGGTAAATATCCTAAACGCTGACAACTCGATCACCTGATCTGCTCATTGCGTGGTAAAATATCATCGTTAGAACAGTTGAGAAACGTAGTTTCTCAAAATTTTAATGCGAAGCATTAAATACGGGCGAGTGGCGGAATTGGTAGACGCGCAACGTTGAGGTCGTTGTGGGAAAATTAACTCCCGTGAAGGTTCAAGTCCTTTCTCGCCCACCACTAATTTCAGCAAAGCTGAAATTTAACAGTTTCTACGAAACTTGAAGACGTTCAGCTCTGCTGAACTAACTGAGAATTCTTCGAATTCTCAAAATACTAAACTAGGTGTTTAGCTGAAATTTATAAGTTTCTTCGAAACTAATCTTCGCCTCTTCGAGGCTACGGATGGCAGGCCATAGTGAAAAGCTCATGCAAAGCTACGCGGAAATTAAGTATCTTAAACCAAACGTTGGACACTTCCCTACTCTGACGTCATCAGTCATCAACGGTTTTTCATGGGGGAAAGACGCCGGGAATATGTCGTTTACCTTTGGCTCGGTCTCGGAAGTGTTAAAACGACAACAGACCTTTTTCAACGATCTTTCACTTGGCCGTGTGCGTGATTGTGTGACGTTAATCCCTGAACATCAGGACCGAATCGTCGATTTGACGTCCGAGTTAAAAGACTCGTTGAAGGTTACCGCAGTTGGAGCCGGGATAAAAGCAGATGCCATATTTACCCACTTAAAAGATCAGACGCTGGTAGTAAAACCGGCGGATTGTACAACAGCCTTGATCTACGCGATAGACAGCGAAGGCCGAGAGGTCATTGGCATCGTGCATTCCGGATGGCGCGGCGTCGATGCAGAGTTGCCGAAAAAGTCTATTCAACACTTAATCGACGTATACAGAGTTCGTCCAGAAGATATTCGCCTTTCGATTCTGCCGCACATCTTTAAAGAACACCGCACACAAGAAACGATCGATACTTACAAAAACCTTGAGAAATACGGTCAGTTCATGGAGAAGAAGGGAGAACTTTGGCATTTTGATGAATGTGGCTGTGCGTTATCTCAGTATCAAGATACCGGCGTCTTAGACGAGAATATAGAGATATACAACATCGACACGTACGCAGAAGCAGAAAAAGGCAATACGTTTTCACAGAAGCTGGAAGTGAATCAAAAACGTCAAGGAATCGAGCCAAATATAGGCCGTTTCATCGCGGTTATAATGATGACAAAAAATCAATCGCTCAAGGCTTCTTCAAAATAACGTTGATAGATTTTCATGGTCTCATTAAATGGTTGGCCCGTAAAGTTAATTGTTGACTTATTGATTTGTTTCAAGGTCCAGATAGTTTCTTGTACTAGGTAGAAGATATGTAAGGAATTTTCGTTGATTCTTCCGGATAGGTTGCGTTCCTCAAGATATTTACGCCACATAGCTTGTCTTAGGAGTTTGAATCGGTCGATCCGTTGCCATATCTCTAGTCCCCACTCTGCAAAGTTGAACTCCCACACAGGGTGGCCTATGAAAGCCCCTTCCCAATCTAGAACACCAGTAATTTGAAGAACGTTGTCGTTTGATTCGACTAGGATCTGATCTTCGTGAACATCCCAGTGTATTAGAACATCGTCCATCTTACGTAAGTTTAACAGGGCTGATTCGATTTTATTCATCTGTGTATCACTAAGAGTGATGTAACTACTTATTTGGGCGCGCCATTGTGCTAAGGTGCTTGTTAAATCATTGTCTCGAATTAACTTTTCACCAAAACTATCATATTCTATCTCGGTACTGTCACCCAAAACAGAAGCGAAGTTCGAGGTTTTAACGTTGTGCCACGAAGCGATAACGACAGAAAGTTTCTGAAGAAAGGCCACGAGTTCATCGTCACTTAACTTGAGGATATATCTTGAGAACTCTTCGCCAGATATCTTCGAAACCACCCCGTATTCGTAGTAGTGGACTTCTTTATCATGAGATCGCTCGATGAGTTTAGGTATCGCAACAACTTCGTGCAGATGTTTTGAAAGCGTTTCGTAGATGTCGAGTTCCCTAGATAGCCGTTTGGCTGCTTCTTCGTTTCTAGCAAATAAAAAGACCTTATCTTTTGCAATAACAACGTGTTTGTAGTACCCAGAAAAGTTTAGTGTAAGATCAGACGCTGTGAGGTCATACAGCTTAAGAAACTTTTGGATCTGTCCGGAGTTCATTATTGCGTTGAGACAGTTTGAGGTTCCCATGTGTAATCTTACTCCACAAACAACCCCGTCTCCAGATTGAGGGTTTTTTGGACGGGTGTTTCGTCGGGGTTTACCAATTCGACCACGACCTCGGTTGGGCTTAGGCTTTTCACGAAGTCTACACTTGCGTAATCTGTTATCTGATTTTCGTTTAGCACAGAGTCCGTCACAACGCCGCCAGTTAACTTAAAGACGATTAAATCGCGTGCCGAATTTGTGTAATATCGTGCAATAGCATACGTTGAGTTGGGCAGTATTGTGATGGAGTTGGTCCCAAATGTTTCAGCGCTGCTTTTTAGGGAAAAGATGAGCTTTTGACTATCTGGCGTTAGGGCACTGTCACCTATGTAGAGATTGCTGCCTTCGCTTATCTGTTCAATATAAATCTTCTCGCGGGCATCGGTACCCTTATTATAAATATCGTGAAGTTCAACGATGTTGTTAAATAACTTGTTCACTAAGATGTCTTGTTCGATTCGGCTTACAAAAGAATCGAGCGTGTTATTTTTGGAGTTTTGTAGAAAGAAAAATATTCCGCTAAAGACAAGGGCGGTGATTACAACGACGATGATTACCGAGGTGATGGGAAGTGCAAAGAAGGTTTGGCGAAGAGACGGCTCGTCTTCGTCGTCATCCTCTTCGGAATCGTCCTGCTCTTCGTCGGTTATATCCTCATCGTCTTCTTCAAGTTCTTCGATGCTTTCGACCTCAGTCATTGACATAATTTTACTACAAAAAGATGTTTTTCTGAGAACAGAAACTGAACTCTACAACGACTTTAGGTGATTGAAGATATTTGCGACCGCTGCGTCGGAGTAGTTCACCGTATAACCTAATCCGTATGCTTGATCGCCAACTCCGGAAAAGTCTGCTATCTTTAGCAAAAAGTCCTTCATCTCCCCTTCTGGGTAACTGTCAAATACATCGCCAAGCCTAAAGCCAATACGATCGTAACGATCTATCTCGTCCGAGTCCCCGCTAGCTACATAAACATCACTCTTTATCGTTTCCAGATCATCGCGCACGCTGTTTAATCTCGCCCCGCTGCCAACGTAGTCCCAGATAACCTGCGCCTGCTTTTCGTTGAGATTAAAATACTTGACGAGCAAGTATTGCTCGAACAGTTCGGCTTGTGCCTCGGTGCTGACCGTTAGATTATCGCCGCGGGTAAAAGGCGTCTTCTCGGTGTCCCAAAACATCGATGGATCTACAAACGAGTAAACCGTGGTGTTTTCGAGCGGTTGCGACGTGTAGGTATCGCCGTACTCGGTAACCTTAAGATTTCGGTATGCGATCTGCAAAACGTGCGTCATCTCGTGATACATTACGCTCCGTGTGCCAAACTCCCGTGCAGCTTTCCAAAATGTGATCCTATCCGCTCCAGAACTGGGTTCAGGACCCAAGATGCCTGATTTTACGACGTTAAATCCCCATGCCCACGATGAGGCCATCTCAAACCGCATGTATGCCTCGGTGTAGTTCACATTGTCGTAATGAGTAGATGCGATCGGACGTACGAATGAGTATTCGGAGTAGTAACTGTCGGAGTAGGAGACCCAAAGATGATCCTCGTCGGCTGGGAAAACGATTTCTCTGAGCTCTTTAATTAAGTCACTATCAACTCCCTCGTCCTGCAACATACTGATGTAATCCTCGCGAGCCTGGTACACAAGCGTCGTAATATCATCCTTCGCTTCTGTGCCGTCAAACAGCTCTCTGATGTCAGAAGGCATATCAAAACGCGCATCGTACGCATCGGCGTTTGCTTTTAGGTTGTTTAAGAAATCACTGCTGTAGTTGTCGTATGTGATCAGATCTGTAGCCCCGTAAACACCGGGGAGATCTTTACCGGCTTTTATAAGACGCAACGTTTCTACTAAAAGCTTGATTTCGGGTCGATAGATCTGCACCACGGGATTTTCAAGCGGGACGGGATTTGAAACGAGCTTAATCGTCGAGGTTGAGGTCTGTGTTGGTTCGTAGGTCGGGCTTGCATCGGGCTGAAGCGGTGTGAGGGTAATCTGACTTTGCGGCGTCGGTGTCGTGTAGTAGTCGTTTAAACGTGGCGTTGTGGGCGTGGGCGTGACGTTGTCGGGGTTTATCGGTAAAACATCGAGCTTCATCCACGTAAGAACAGCACCGATCGCAAAGACGATGAGAAAGAAGATAAACGTATATTTTAGTATCGAAGGCGGTTTTTTACCGTATCTTGATGGCGGTGTTGGGACAGGAATCTCGACTTTACCGTTTGGAGATTCTTGAGTCTGAGGGGCGGATGTGTCCATCTTGTTTTAAATATAACATATTGATCTTGTTGGCTAAAATCCCGCAGTCGATTAAAATAGTCTCGTGGCTAACTATAAAGAGCTTTTAGAGAAAGACTACGAACGTGCTCAGCCGACGGTACCTGTGAACCGATCGCGGCCAAAGTCGTCCAAGCGTGAGTTCAAGAAGCACCTTAGCAAGCTACAGCTTATCGTTTTGAATCTCGCCTTGTTTTTGTTAATCGTGGTAGCCTTGGTTACCTCGTTTCACACTTTTCTAAGGTTCGATGTGACGGCGGTTACCTATTTTGTCAGCGCGACGATCGCCGCCTTCTTACTCTTTGGAGCGGATAAAACTCTAGCGAGCGCACAGTCGACGCGTATTCCTGAGTGGTTTTTCTACATCATCTCAATACTTGGTGGTTCGCTTGGAATACTTGTCGGTTCGCAAATCTTTCGTCACAAGACATTGAAGATTCAGTTTCTAATCTGGCCAGGAGTAATATTTGTGATGCAGCTTGTGCTACTCGGCGTACTTATTTTTGGTTGAAAAGTTTTGGATGGTTTGGATAGTTATGGTGGTTAGAATAGTTTATGGTTAACACTCCCA
>JAGQKZ010000027.1 GCA_020429745.1 candidate division WWE3 bacterium
GCAAAATCCACATCGGTTTGAGGATTGTAGATACTGATTTCTCCGGTGTATTTATTGTTGATAAAAACAGTCTCACTGAAATTAAGCTTTGCTGCAATTCGCTGACGAGTAATTGCATCGATGTTCTGGCCATCGTCGACGATAACACCTAGTGGATTGCCGTACTCACCGCTTTCATTAGTAAATACCCTTAGCGTGTTAATCAGAATTTTTCCAAGCACAGCTATATGATAACAAAGCACTCTTAATGAGGTAAAATATCCTTATGACATCTGAAAGCCACGAGATATTAAATGAGGTTGTAGCTTCAAACTTCATCGCTACGCTCGGCACAATCGTTGACGACAATCCGCACCTATGCACAGTGTATTACGTCACGGATGATAATCGAACGCTCTACTTCAAAAGCCGCACGGCAAGCGAGCACATAAACGCACTTGATAACAGCGAGTTCGTGGCGATGTCGATATATCTACCAGATAGTGATTACGCCTCCAGAAAGGCAGGGGTTCAAGCCCAAGGTAAGGTGGAACGCGTGAAAAACCCAGTCGAGATGGCAAATGTCTTAAAGATGTACGCTAGCGCATTTATCGGTTCCGAGAAGAAGTTTGAATCTATCCCCGATATGATATCCGATGCGGTGAAAAGCACTATGTTTAAATTTGTCATCGACAAGGTCAAACTCGTCGACAGCGACAAAGGCGTTCATTTTCAGGAGTACGAACAGGTTTAGTTTAGCGTAAAATGCACACGATCAAGTGCAGCTGATCTTGTCATCACGACTTTCTATTGTGCGACTTACCGTCAAGGATTGAATTGCTTCTACAACTCAAGTCGAAACCCATAGCTGTAACGCTGACGAATTCGGCATGTGTGACCATCAATATCGCTTCAAACGTAAGTAAACAGATAATCAAGACGGCAACACGATCAGTTTATAGTTATTGCAATTTAAATATTGCAAAGAAGTGAAAATGCAGAAAGCTGAAGAAGTGATATGCTCACCTCTTCAGCTTCTCTTTTGCAACGACCAGCACGATTGCGATAGCCGCAAAGATTGCCGCCACCACGAGCATGGTCTGAGAATCGATTTCGATATCGAGCCACTCCATCAGCCCTTTGCCGGTAGTGGCAGCAACCGACCCTACCAACAGACGGTACAGCATGAAAGCAGACGCGAAGACAAGCCGCCTCCCCATCGTGGCCTTCACGATCGCAAACGCCACCAAAAAAGGTGGCGCGACCGCCATCAACGGAACAACGAGGAGCATTGGTAGTTCCGTATCCCCATGAAGCCACCTTCCTAGTTTATGGTCTGCACTCACACTCTCTCTTCCAAGGTGGGTGGCTACCACAAATCCAGCAAGGACCGCTAGGTTTATCGCTGTGACGATCGCAACCGACAGCGGCACCGACTCTCCGCCAACGACCCCGGTAATGGCAGACCCAACCGTCCCAGTGAATCCGAAATAGGCAGTAATCTGCGTAACGATGACCTTTAATAGGTCCACGACGACCTCCTTTTCAATGTTCGCCAAGATTAGGCAGGTTAATTTTACCTGTTTTTGTCGTAATAACAAGCCAAACGATTAATTAAAGCGGTATTTAATATCTACCGTGTGTAGACTTTGGCAGCTTCCGTAAACGACAAAACAGATGAACAAGCAACATTCGCAAAAGTCTCGAACTTAATCTCCCGATCTCCTGTCATCTGCACGAGCGCACATCCCGGTCGATAACTCCCCGCCTGCACACTTAAATCATCGACTAATGAGTTTTGATCCCAAGCCTGACCGTTGGACATATAAACTAGATCTGCGAGTTCGTACTTAACCAAACCCGTGGCGGTCGTGACCTCTGACGGCTGCGGCGAGTTCGCCGTCGTCACGAACTGTTTTGCCTCGCCGTTAAAATCTCCAATCGAGATCTCAAACCAATCAGGCACGTAAAGATTAGGAGCAAAAGATAAATGCCCGCCCCAGTAATCGCCACCCGTATAACCCTCTGCCCCCGCATAACCATTCGTTCCTTGTAAAAACCATGTGCCTATCAATCGACCATCAACGTCATAATCGATCTTCCCACTAATCGGCTCCACTTTGCGGACGTAGCGAGAAAGAATACGTTCCTTTAGTTCATCGGTGTAGTAATCCAATGGATCGGCCGTGTAGATCTTCCAGCTTTCGGCGCTGTAGTGCTCGGGCACGACAAAACCGGTCAGCGGTTTGGTGGTATCCCAAACGGCGAAGTCGAGTGTTTGTCCACCGATATTTCCGATCTGCTGACCCGCCTTCACTAGAAATGAAAGCCTTGCACCTTGATCTTTGTTTTGAATCCATTCGTCATATGCTGTTTTCACATCATCGGTAAGACTAGTAACTAGATCATAGTAATACAGATACGTACAAGAGACCGAAAAGACGATGCGATACTCCTCTCCAAACGGACGTGGACGCGTACCGATATCAACAATCGTGGCATCGCCCATTGCGTAGACGGGATAAGCATCGGGTTGAGATTGGTAGTCGACTGGCGAAAAGTATTGATGATCAATCGGCGTCACATGGCCTCCGATCATCAATCCATATGGGATAACGATGCTAAAGTCGTTTGGATCCATCGGCGCATGTGAAAGAAGACTCGTCACTCCCTCACCGCTACAATTATTATTGGCTAGTTGTCTGCCAGCATGAACGGCGTCACTCTCGGTTGCGGTAGTCGGAGTTGGTGTAGCATTTTCCCGATTTGAATTCTGATCGTCGTCGCCACGGCCGTTAAAATATAAACCCCCTGCAGCGCCGATAACACCCAGAACGAGCAAAATAACTACGACCTCGACTACTGAAAAACCTTTTTTTGATCCGGGCATTAGTTTGAATATACACGATTATCGAGTAAATAACGACCGTCATGTCGGAAATAATAAGGGGTGGTGGCCAACGCCCCTTTTCCCTTTATGCTTGGAATGATCAGTTTGTGCTAATCTTAAAATATGGCTGAACCAGTTCTTATCACGATAATTGCTGGGATTCTTCTAAAAAACTCCGTCAGACAATGGTTCAAAACCAACGACATTAGCACAGCCATAAAGAACACCATCGGCATCTCACTCTTTGAACTATTTTATGTCTCTGCCTTATTCATCGCCGGAAATCTTTTGTTGTCGAACGTACTCAATGCGGTTACAAAATCAAAACTTGCCAGTGAATTCGTTCCACTTGTTTTATATTTTGTTTCGTACTTCATCTATCTATATTTCGACCGTACGGGAGCGATTGATAAGGAGTTAAATAAAACAAAAAAAGATGGAGGCATGTATCAACACCGACCTGAATTAAAAAATAGTCTTGTTGTAACAGGTCTTAAAGAAGCACTTTTTGTTGGAATAATTTATGTCGCCGCTAGCTTTACTGTGTTTGTAGTTGCGATTGTGGCATCTTCTTTAATCTGACAGGCGATCAGGATATTCATCCCAACCGCCTATCATTGTTCGTAGGAACCCTACTGGGTCGATCGGATAGGATGCGATTTCCCGGACCGGTAAATCGCATCCTTGTGTGGCAGAACCCAAGCTGCTACATCTCTAGCTCCAGCATCATACAACCAGCGCGCATGTTGTATCAGCTGGAGCAATTCACCTGCCAGCTGTTTCCTGACATTGGGCGGAGGAACATCCTCGCCGACAGAGAACCCCACGTCGACACAAACGTCATCGCTCTGGTACCCGAAGGCATACGGGAACCAAAGGACTTCGACCCCTGAAGGCTCTGCTGTGCTTATGCAGCCTGCGACCACTTTTGTCATCGCGTCCGACAAGGCTGCGAGCTGTTGCGCAGTGAGGCCATCAAAGATCGATTGCCTTATCTGCACTGCTACTCTTGGCATTTGACTTCTCCTCTCATGCCACTAACACTGATTTGACAGTGTGCAAAAAACAAAAAATGCCCCTTCCAAGGGGCAGATAGTTTGGATGCCCCATATTATACACTTAAACAGCCTGAGACTCGATGCAGAAGAATGAAACTTGTACAATAATTACATGCCGAAAAATCTTCAAGTTGCTACACAAATTGTTAAAGTCTTTGTGTATCTATATGTTGGGATTGCTATTGTTGTTTTGCTGTATGGGGTTTACTCGATACTAACTAAAAGGACACGCGTTTTTGGTGACGATGACAGTAGCTACAGATACTCACCGCTCGCATCACTTTCCATAAAGTTCCACAGAATTATTCCGCGCAAAAACCAACAATACGGTGGATCGGCAGCTCAATTGTATGGAATATTATATGTGGTCGTTGGCCTCTTAATGCTCGCACCAGTAATTTATTACTTGGCCAAGTAAACTCAACCGAGTCCAAGATATCCAGCGACCTTGGGGTCAAGATTGGTTGTGAAAAAGTCGCCTAACTTTTCCGTTTTAACCCAAGCAACGGTTTTGATCTCGCTCGATGAAAACTTTCGGTCCGGCTCGTGGACGACATCACACGCAATGTAGATGATGTAGACAGGAAACTGTGGATGGTCGCGCTCGGAGATATTCGCCTTTACTTCAACCTAGACAAAACTTTTGGGGAACCGGTTGTATCAACCCACACAATTGCGAGCTGGAAGGCTCGTCACCCCCTCACCAGTGCATTGATTACTCGACAACTGCTTGCCAGCTCGTACAGCATCGCTTTCGGTTCCGATAGTTGGAGCTGGTGTGGCATTTTCCCGGTTTGGATTCTGATCGTCGTTGCTACGACCGTTAAAATACAAAAATGCTGCTGTGACGATAACGCCAAGAACGAGCAAGACGACAACGACTTCGACTACAGAAAAACCTTTTTTTGATCCGGGCATTACATCAAGTATACATCGGCCAGCACACAACCACCCGACAGGACCGATATCTAAGATTAGTCGAAAATATTCTCAACCTGATTATTTGGGCAGACCTTGTTGTGTGACTCTACTCTTTCCGATAATCCACCTTTCAATCCCTCTATGGAACGTTCGTAAAGAAGTGGTGCTATCGGATTGAATCTGCCAACCTTGGCGACACACGAGTTAATGTTTACAATTATCTCTTCACCATTGACACAGATACTCTCAAAGGTCACCCCTTTTGTACCCAGAAAAACCTGTACTTCATCTGATGCGTCATCAAAACATTTTTTGTAACCCCAAGAGGCGGACTGGACCATGACGACAACGGCAACAAGAACCACTGCTATTATTCCTAGAACGACCTTGAGCTTCACGTTTCAAGTGTACACGATTAATACTTTAAATTAAAACACGCTAATCTTGTGTCATGAGTGATATAACAATCTATTCCGTAGTTGCTGGGACTCTTCTAAAAAACTCCGCCCGCCAATGATTAAAAACGAACGACACAGCCCCGACGATAAAGAACACCATCGGCATCTCGCTCTTTGAACTATTTTATTTCTGGTGAACCGTTAAACGACCGTGTTTTACAGCGTTTGGTGTTACTCAGACTCCACAAGCGCACTCATGCCCTTTAACTGGGCCTCCAGATAGTTAGTGACCTTTTCTAAAACATCCTTAGGTTTCAGCACATCTTTCCGCCAGTAACCGACCACCTTACCCATAAATTTTTCGTCACCGTCGTCTTTAATATGCAGCTCTGCGTCATCCGGCACAACCGACAGTATTGCTACAGGAATGTTAGCCGTCATCGGGTCGTCCTTTAAATGCTTCAGAGCAACCTTACCGTTCATGCCAACAGGCATCATTAAATCAAGAAGAATAAAATCGGGCTGTTCTCTAGCCGCTTGGATAATTCCGTCCTTTCCCTCATTCGCTTCAAAAACCATATACCCCGCATTTTCAAACTGCGTTCGGTACATCTTTCTTAGTGTCTCATCGTCTTCGATTATGAGCAGGGTATACATAATTGAAAATCGTCTTAGTAGAGAGGTTAATATAATTTAAAAGATGTGTCAACACGCAAGGACTCATTGCGCCTGATCATCTTCGGTGAGCAGTGTAAACTCAAAGATGCTCCCCACCTCAGGAGCCGATTTAGCCAAAACGACGTCTCCTCCCATCTCGTTCGCCATCTTCTTTGAGATGTAGAGGCCAAGACCTGTGCCGGTTACCTTCGAATAGTTGACACGCCTAAACTTATCAAACAGCTTCGCCGCCTCTGATTCAGAGATTCCAATCCCCGTGTCTTCCACATAGATACCTGCCTTCCCACCATCGTCTAACAGATTGATGTAAACCTTAACATCGCCCTTATTCGTATATTTCAGAGCGTTACTGATTAAATTGTTTATAATCTGTGCAACTTTTGAGACATCGGCACAAACGACTACCTTCTCATGCTTCTCAAACTTTAGCTCGACCCCCTTCTTCTTTGCAACGGTTTCATAAAGTTGTATCGCTTCTTCAACCACCGCCACGACGTCAAACGTCGAGTACTGATAATGCATCTTCCCGGATTGGATACTTGTTGCATCGAGGAAATCGTTTACGAGAACCAGTAGCTGATTACCTGAGGCGTCGATCTGTTCCAACACGTCTCGAAGTTTTTCACTCAACTCACCATACTGATTATCCAACGCCATCGACAACAAACCGTTTATCGCAACTAGCGGCGATTTTAGATCGTGCGATGCCGTAGCAATAAACTCATCCTTCTTCTCTTCGAGCATTCTCTCTGCTGTTATATCGCGAAAAACGACAACTCCTCCAATTACCTTCCTATGCAACCTCACCGGTGTGTTGGTTGTGCGGACACTGAATGTGCTACCGTCAAAACGCGTGTAGATCATATCTTCAACTATCTTTTTCTCCTGTTTCATTGAACAGTTGACCGCACGATACTGAGGTTCAACCTTCGTGCCATCAAATCTTTGCGCATGCACCGTTTTACTATAGTTATGGCCTACTAACTCCCCCACTGGAAACTTGAGCATATTCAGAGCAGCTCTATTTGCAAGAGTAACAATACCTTTTCTATTGATGACGACGACACCCTCTCCCACGCTATTCAGCATCGCATCGGCCTTCTCTTTCTCGATAGTCGTTTTATCTCTTTGCTGCTTTAAAGTATGCTCGTGCTTAATGCGTTCGGAGATATCCTCCTCCGTTCCCACAAACCCAATAACATCTTTGGCTTCATCGAGGATAGGTGATATGCGAGCTAAAGCGAAATACTGCTCTCCCGATTTACGAACGTTATGTATCTCGCCAACAAACGGTTGCTTCTCGATCTTAATCTGATGCCAGAAGTCACGATAAAAGTCAGGAGACATCAAACCACCCCACAATCGAGGAGTGCTGCCCTTCATCTCTTCAAGGGAATAACCCGTTGTCGTCACGGCGGCCTGGTTTGCATATACGATAGTCGCGTTTTCGTCGGTGATAATGATGTGGTTGCTCGCGCTTTCTACCGCTAATCGAAAACCTTCATCGAGATTTAGGATGTCACCGATGTCGAATCTCCTCGGATAAAACTCTTCAAATCTAAACTGCTCCAAGGGTATCTTTTTACTCTTGAGCTTCTCGTAGACATCGTAGACCATCGCCTCTGGACCACTAACCAAATACGTTGCTTTTTGATAATTGTCGATCGATTCAACCAAAGACGGATCAAAACGCTGATAATGCGTAATAGCGGTTACCTTATTTTCCTGACATAACTTTTGAATCTCGCCTGCGCAAACCTCCCTGTTTGGCGAATCGTTTAAGAAGATTAATGTCACATTCGCCCCTTCCTCGACACCCGAACGCAGCCAGCTCAGAAACGGAGTCACGCCAACACCACCTGCAACAATTATTATGTCTTTTGTGAATATCTCACTCTGCACGAAAGCCGAACCAAACGGCCCAGTCATTTTAACTTCGGACCCGACATCAAGATCATGCAAACTCTTATTAAATCCCGAATCACTTTCGCGGAAGATCAAGGTGATCTCACTCGCGTCTTGATTTGAAGACGCAATGGAGTAGGCGCGACGTGCACCTTTTGGATCTGAATACTTAAGCTCTGGCAAGATCAGCCAGACGTATTGACCTGGGAGGAACTTTAATTTCAACCCGATCAATCCAAAGGTAAACTCATACGTATCTTCGCAAACCGCTTGTTTTGACTTTAGGACAGCTTCAAACAAATGCATGAGTAAATGGCTTTAAAACATAATACCATCAATCACCCATATATTAACTCTTGGGATTGGATGGTTTTCTAAAGTATTCCGCTACATTAGGATCAAGATCTGTGGTAAAGAAATCACCTAATTTCTCTGGATCAACCCACGCAACGGTTTTAATCTCGCTTGATGAAAAACTTTCCGCTGCTTTGTGGACGACATCACATGCAATGTAGATGATGTGAACGGGAAACTGCGGATGATCGCGCTCAGAGATTATCGACTTTGCCTCAACCTCGTAACCCGTTTCTTCATGTACCTCACGCACAACGGCTTCGTTGGCACTCTCGCCTTCTTCTACCTCGCCACCGGGGAAAGCCCACAGTAGCATCTGTTCGCCCTTGTCGTTCGCGTCTTTAATTCGTTCAATAATTAGAATTTCATTCTTTATGTTTTTGATAATTCCCAACGCGATATTTGTCATACTACGAGTTAATTATAGCCGAATAACAAAACTTGCCTGGGGATTTTTGTTTCGGTACAATATTTCTATGCTCGATGTCACCCGAACGAGGCGGCGCGCGTTTTTAGTTGGACTCTTTATTCTCACGGCTTACGGTGTTTTGTTTAGCGAAGCGACTGATTCTGCCCTTGTTGTCATGATCGCCGACGTTATCAGCGGCCTTTCCGTCATGGGCATCGCGGTCTTGATCCTTCCTTATTTTGTTAACATCGACAAGATGCTTGCGAACCTGTACCTCGTGGCACGACTAGTCGAAGGCGGCCTGATGGTACTTGGCGGATTTTTTGCACTAAGCGCTACTACCGAAAGCTGGCGCGGTTTTATCTACGACAACGTGCATATTTACGCGTTCATCTTAGGCGGATTTTTGTTTTACTGGCTTTTGTATAAAACGAAGCTGGTCCCTCGCTTCATCTCGATCTGGGGTAGCGTTGCCATCGGTGTGCTTTTAGTTTCGACGGCGGCAAAACTTATACACATCACAATTCCGGTTTTGGATTATCTGCTGATCTTGATTATTACGAATGAATTCTTCCTCGCGATCTGGTTAATGGTCAAAGGATTCAAGTTTGAAACAACGCAGGAGGTGAGATCATGAAAGCAATATTTATATTAATTGGGTTAGGAATTGCAGCGCTGATAGCTTTGGGTATCGCCTTTATCGCTTTTGGCGTTTATGTTGTAGCGACGCGACTTGGTATGGCGACGGTTGAACCATATGCAGCCGGATTTTGGGCAGGACTGTGGCAGGGGTTAATCGTGTTGTTGTCGTTTTTCACGAGTTGGTTTGATAAGAGCATCACTATCTATCAGACGGGCAACGTGGGATTCTGGTACAACTTCGGCTATATCTTTGGCCTCTGCATCGCGCTGGGTGGATCAGGCAAAGCCGCGAGCAAGAAGTAATTACGGCAAGCTTTCGTACCAGTCTATAGTATTGTAAAATGTGTTCGCTGTTTGATATGCGAATAAAATCCTCCGAGTTATTAGACGGAAAAACTATTGAATTTGACGATATCAATGTCTTTATTGGTGGTAACAATGTTGGAAAGACAACAATTCTACTCGAGATTTTTTCGAAAATAATTGCAGATGGCAATCGGCGTTACCGCTGGCTATCTGACCTTACCTACGACACGAATAATTATAAAACTGATTTACAGCATTTGTATGATTCACTTACAAGACGTATCGAGCAAAACAAAACGACCTATTACTCTCACTCTACCAGAAATATGCGGGGTCAGATCGATTCATCAAATGATCTAGCATTCACAGGGGAAGAACATCAACAAATAATGAACAAAGGGGAAGCCATTTTTCTCAACGAAGTAAAGTATCGTCGTCCTTTCTTTTCATTCGTAAGTTGTGAAGATAGGCTCGGCATTCCTGAGAGTTCCGACAAAGTTGCGTACTACCAACCAGCATCAGATCCTATCAATGTCCTCCATAGGTCTGGGGATTTGTATACAGACATAGATAAAATCATTCATGATCGATTTAATTCACGCTTAGTTATCTTAGACCATACTGGAAGAGACCTACGCTTGGGCTATTCTCACAAACCACCTCCGAAGTTTGACCATAGCGCGGATAACAAACAACATGAGTTCGAGAAAATACAAAGATGGAGCGAAGATAATTTCACGCCCATCATCGAAGCTGGTCACGGCATGAGAAGCATGATTAAAATATTAGCAAGCATTTTGGATCCAGTTAATCAGGTCGTCATAATTGATGAACCAGAATTGCATTTATACCCATCACATAAGTATTGGCTTGGTCAAGAAGTAACAAAACTAGCTTTGAAGAAAAAAAAACAGGTTTTTCTCGTGACGCACGACCCTCTGATTTTGCGAGGTATCCTTGACGGAAGCAATCGCACAAATGTCTTCCTTGTCGAACGGGATGATGCCGACTCTACTGGACAAGTTCGTTCGTGTTCGTTAGAAAAAACGAAAGTTTCGAAAAATCAAGATCAATACCTACAAATTCTTTTTTATCGTCGCAGTATTGTCGTCGAAGGTGCAGCTGACAGATATTTTTATCAGAACCTTGTTACAGATAACAAATCAGTTAATGAAAGCGATTTAGGATTTATCTCAGCCGGAGGTAAAGGCAACGCAAAACACATAGCTGAATTAGTCAGCAATATAGGATTAAAAGCGTGTTTCATCTTTGATTACGACGTTTTACTGTTCGACTTTGAGTTGATAGAAAGTATTTATACGACTTTAGGTGGAGATGATTTGAATGATTTGACTAATATAAAAACCATACTGAACGAACTACTAAACGGAAGTGACAAAGATGATCCAAAAGAACGATCACGCGCAATTAAGAAGAAAATCGCTTGGGATAAAAAAAATTGTGCATCTAGCAAATTTATCACAGAGCACGAATTATCTTTTAGAAAAGATATTGATATACTTAAAAAAGTAGGGGTATTTATTGTTCCGAATGGAGCTCTTGAAAGCTGGGCACCTGGAGTGGAGTCCTCTGCGAGGTTCGCTGAAGAGGCCCCTGATGTTATTCGATCAAACCCAGCATTAATGAAGGCATTTAATGAGTTTGTAAACGAGCCTTTAACCTACCTTGGCGTTAAATTGAGTTGAATCTCCACTCTTTATACGTCTCACACAATCGTAATCAAACCATGAATTAACTTAACCGAGAGATTGTCTACCATAAACATTCGCGCTTGATCCCTTAACCTACTTTAGAAATGAAACGACCCGATGTTGCCACCGGGTCTGTTGTTCCAATTTGCCATATCACCGAAATGCATATGGCCCATATGAAAATGCGACCACAATCAGACTGACTACAACTACCACCAATGCAAGCCATCTCTCGCTCATGAGAGACATAAACGCACTCACTGCTAAACAGCCCATCGTGACAAGAAACAGAATTGTGAATCCAGTCGTCCACTCTGCTTTGTTGTCGGTTGCAATCATGACAAGGAACATAAGTAGAAACCCTACTAATCCTGTTGTTGCGAACAGAACGATTCCGCCATCAAGTAAACGATCATCATCTCGATTCACTGGAGTACTCCTTTCTTGAATAGAGTCTTAGAGTTTAATACTCAAGGTTCTTGGGGGGTAGCGCTATTTTAGCACTAAAAATGCAAATCTGTGGAAAGACACACGTACTCCGCGGCCGGAAACAATCTCCTTAATCTTGGCTCTTACCCTTGCCCTTATTCCGCTTGCTAAGAATCCCCTTGATTGAAGGGCTTATCTCTTTATCCGTTCGGTGAATACAGCCGATCCAGCAGCAAGGTCTACGCATTCCTTCTTTAAGTTCAGAGACTACCCTCGCCACGTGTTCGTCTCTCGTTTTTTGCTGCTTAACGGATATCGTCCAGCAGATCCATTCGTTGCGAGCAAGCGGTGTAAGACCCTCCCACAAAATTAGCGCCTCTTTGTCTGAGCTAAGCGCCTTTTTTAAGTCAGCGGGTAAATCATGTACCACCCCTTCAGAGATTTTTTTTGCCATAGATTAATTGTACAGGGAAAAACAAGAGATGTGGCCTACCCCTTAACCGCGTAAACACGCGTCATGCCTTGGTTACCGGATTGGGCGTTTTGCGACCACGTAAAGTTGTCGGAATCGATTATTGTGTACGTTCCTGCGGGAAGTTCAAGATCGGGATATACCGTCCAGTAAGCGTTGGGAGCACCA
>JAGQKZ010000028.1 GCA_020429745.1 candidate division WWE3 bacterium
ATGTGCGCGCCGCCCAGGTGTTTGTCGCGATGTTGTAACGATAGAACTCCGTCGAGTTATACGACCTCAACGCATAAATGTAGCTACCTCCCGCCCACGCTAACGAACTTCCGTAGTGTTCAGTGTTACTAAAATCAGTAAGTGCGGTCCATGAACCAGCGTCGCTGCCATCAACATCGTAGCGCAGAAACTCCTGGGTCGCGTTACCAACGAATGCGTAAATACACTCCGTGGTTCCTGTTCCGTCACTACCGTTTGTCTGACAATACGATGCACCGGTAACGTACTCCAAAGTCGCTCCATATCGAGCGTTACCCGTACTTGCTATGTCGGTGAGAGAAGACCACGTCTTTGTCGAGATCTGATATCTATAAAAACTCTTCGAGTTATCGGCACGAAGCACGTAGATATAGTCGCCGCCGTCAAAGGTCATCGATGTCCCCTGATACGCGTCCTGCAGATCGGCCGAGCCGTAGGTCGAGGGAAGATCCATCCAGATGCCGTCACTGCTAACTGAGCTTAACGTCAAATTGGTCCCACTCCCCGCCGCTGTGTTGATATTTGTCGAGCTTGTTCCGGTCGCTTCAAAATCCGCTTGTACCGTCCAGCTTGCCGTTGTTGCACTAGCCACCCCTCCATACACATAAGTGAAGACGGTTGCCGCGCTGGACACGTTACCCGTTGAATCTTCGGTCTTTACACGAAGGTAGTATGTCGTACTGCCGGTTAAGGTTGAATTAACCTCATACGTTGTACCCGTTTGATAATAATCCTCGCTTCCGGCCGGATCGCCGCTTGCGTTTGTCGTCCAAAGTACGTAATAGCCTGCCACCTCAGACTCTCCATCGCTCGCTCCAGAAAGCTCGAAATACGGACGAGTGTAGTAGTAGGTGTTACCGCTAGTTAGAGAGGTGCCCATTAAACTGCTGTCGTATCCGGTAGCGGTCGGATTAGTCGGGGGATTTGTATCTTGCGAGTAGTTAATCGTTACATCTGAAACCACAGGAGTGTTTGTCCCGTCTGAGTTTAGGACTATCTTTATTTGAATGTACCGTTTCGCGCTAGAGCCAATAGTCGATCCCGATACGGCGACCCAGCTGTCCCACTGCGCTCCATCGTTCGAGGTTCGTGTGTAGTAGTCGATGGATGTGGTCCCAGGAGTACTATCCGTTGAAGCAAAGCTCGTAAATGAGTTAACATACTGCAGATCGATCGTGTCTGAGATCCAGGTCGCGGAGTCGATGTATTCATCGGTTGTGTACGTTGCAGTGTAAACGGACTGAGTATTGAACCCGCGTGTCGCGAAAATCTTATTGTTAGCAGTATCGATCGCCAAACTGGCGTTGTACCCGTTCGTACGTTCAGGGAAGTTCGATGAGCGCATCCAAACATCATTCGCAATATCATATCTCCAGAAGTAGTCACGGTAGTCGCCGGAGATAGCGTAAATATATCCGCTACCGTCATAAATGAGGTTACCGTTGTAGTAACTACCCGTAGGTAAAGAATCCATGGCCGTCCAGGTTTTGGCGGTAGTATCGTACTTATAAAACTCCGAGCGCCAATACCCCATCAGTGCGAAGATGTCAGTACCATCGTTTGCTGTTCCTGATCCGTAGTAGGTCTGATACGGAGTTAACGTCTCCTCTGACCAGCTCGAACCGTCAAAGCTGTAAAAGTGGTTTGAGTTGTTGCCCTTCATCAGATAGGCCGTCGTTCCGATACAGCTCAAGCTCGCACCGTAACGCACGTTTGCCGAGCCCGTTGCACCACCGCCAGAGTGGGTAGTCGGTACGTTCGCCATTGAGCTCCAGGTGTCGGTGCTGATGACGTATCGATAGAAGTTTACGGTATTGCTACCGCGCGTAACGTAGATATAATCGGCACCGTTATAGCACATCGAAGCGCCCTGCTGAACACTCGCGCTGATATTCGTCAACGTGGCCCAGGTTTTTGCACCGATATCGTAGCGCCAAAAAGTCGCCGTGTTTGAACCGCGTGCGATAAATAAACATCCATCAGAATCTGTGCACCCAGCAGTAACACCGTTGTTTACATGAACCATTAAGTCGTCCTCCGCATTTGTCCCCATAGAAGCCGGCGTCGAGATCGATCCCCACTCTTCGTTTAGTAAATCATAGCGCCAGAACTCATTCGTGTTGTTGCCACGTAGGGCGTACATGTAGTCACCTACTCGAACAATGGCACCGCCGTAGTAAACGGTATCCGGCGCGTCGGGAGTGTCGCCACTGGAAGCATCCCAGGTTTCGGCACTCACATCGTAGCGAACAAACTCATCGTTGTTGTAACCGGTTAAAGCATACAGATCGCCGCTTGTAGGATCGTACGCCATGGACGATCCGTAATGAACCCGACCGTCATTTCCGGTATAGACCGGGATCGATGTGGCTGTATACCACTGGTTGTCGTATATGTCGAAACGGAAGAAGTCGCGATTGCCATTACCTCTAAACGCAAACAGACAGCCTTCGGTGCAGGTTGTGGGAGCGCCATAACTCTCGTCAACAAACTCCAAAGCGTGGCTATTGCTCGTATAAACCTGATAACTTGGTATGTTGGGGAGGGCATCGTCCCAGGTGTTAGCCGCAACGTCGTAGGACCATAAGAACGCTGTCGAGATTCCTTGAACGGCATATAGCTTGCCGTTATCTGCAGCAACAATGTCGGATCCTTGCCCCCAAACGTCGGGAGCGTCCGCAAGACGCGACCATACATTTGTTGCAATATCGTACTTGTAGAGTCGCTTGCCCGCATCACCATTTTCATTCTGCTCACCGCCATCTATCGCATAAAGCGCACCCTGATAGTAGGCAATGGCACCACCGTAATAAAAAGAGGTAGGAGCGTTCTGTAACTTCTTGAAGGTGTTTAGCTCGGGGTTATAGCGGAATAGGTACGGGCGACGGTTACCCGTAATCATGTAAATGTAATAGCCATCTGTTGCCAGATCTGCCCCGTAGCTGACCTGGTCATAGGTGAAAAGACCGTAACCATCTTCTTCGGTGAAAAATCCCGGAGTGTCACCGTCCCAGGTAAGACCAGCGCCAGGATTGATCGAGATATCTCCAGGCGTTGACGTGGTATCAATCGTGCCGGGATAGTACTCACCCGCTTGCCACTCGTCTTGTGATGTCGTTGTTCCTAAAACATACCCCACCTGTTTAAGATGACTTGAACTTGGGGTAAACACGACATAAACTGCCACACCAACCACAGAGACAACAAATAACAATAGCGAACCCGCTATCGCCTGTTTAAATCTTTGTGCTCGCGATCTTTTCAATATCTTATCCATTAAAAGCAGTACTTTTCAAACTAGTTCTTAGACTACAATATATCAAATATAGACTCATGTGATAAGAAGAAAAAAGCTTTTTGGGGCACGAAAATGCACAAATCTTAAGAAAGACCCATACGCTGCTTGATCTTGCCGGTAACCTCAACCAGATCCCAATCTGTCTTGCCAGCACTCTTGTAGTAATCGCAAACCGAAGCCGCCTCTTTTACGACACGGACAATATCGTTCAAATCCCATGCCGTTTTTTCAAGGTAGATCGTAGTCTGATTAACGATATCTTCAGGCGGTTTTTGCGCAGTAAGACTCGTAAGCAATATGACAGGAACATTGTATCCCCATTCTTTATCTTCACGAATCCTTCTTAAGACCTCCCATCCATCCATCCCCGGGAGCATGATATCAATGATCACTACCTCAGGATGCTGCGCCAAACCCAATTTTACCCCCGACTCTCCGGTGTCGGCCTCAATCACGCCCATTCCCTCAGCCACCAAACGAGGAACAACGACCTTGCGATATGCGCGCTCGTCCTCAACAAACAAAACCGATTTACCTTCACCCTGCATGACAAATATTTTAGCCAAAAATCAACGCTTGTGCAACAGCCATGACTGGTCACTATTATTCGTAGCGCAACGCATCGAGTGGATTTAGCTTCCCTGCGCGCTGTGACGGGAACAAACCCGTGAGGAAACCGACGGAAAGTGAGAATACAAAGATAATTACCATAAACACGACCGGCGTATAGAAGATGTCGACTGGGTCGTTTCCGGTAGCCTGCGCGAGTTGGTTGAGCATAAAGTTGCCCCCCTCTCCCAACAGGTAACCGAAACCGATACCTAAGAGCCCACCAATCCCCGATATAAGAAGCGCCTCAACTAAAAAGAGAAGAAATATATCTTTTCGCTTTGCACCAAGCGCTTTCATCAAGCCGATCTCGCGTGTTCTTTCTAACAACGAGACCGTTAAGGTGTTAAACATACCGAGAGCGGCGACGATCAGACCAATAGCACCAAACCCGGCCAGTACGACTCGAAAGATCGTAAATATCTGATCAATCTGCTGTACCGTATCAGCGGCGGAAGATGTATTAAACCCTAAAGACTCAATATTGTTACGTATCGCCTCCAACTCCGCCTGATTCTTTACCTTTACCTTTGCTTGAGAAAAGTTCACAACATTTTCGCTACGCAGTAAAGACAACGGAATGTAGACGTAGGGTGTCTCATTATCATCGATAATCCCAACGATCGGTAGCTCTTTCGTAACTGATGTTGACTCCTCACCGCCGTCTTGAGCCGTCGTATCGTTATTCAACAGCTCTGTTAAAAGGACTAACTCAATAGACGCATCCTTGCCCAACGTCTGTTCATAGGCCTGAGGATCGACGCCAACAAGGTTAAGCACCGAGGTGTTTACGATTATCGCATCTTGATTATTTTCGTATACGTTCCCCACATCACTCTTTACGGATGCCATCTGCAAATACTCTTTTGTAGCACCAAAAACAACAACATCGGTTGATGAACCGCCAAACCGAATTCTTCCTGGCAGGTTAACCTGCAGCTCAACCTGCTCCACGGGTTCAAACGACAAAAATCGTTGTTTGGCCTCATCGTTTAAACGAATGATCTGACTTTTGACCGTTGTGACATCGATAATACGTAGTGCATCAAGACCCGTAATCCTTTCAACGAGAAGCTCCTGAAGTCCGTACCCCAAAGACACAAGAAACACGATGGCCCCAATTCCGAGGATCACACCTCCTATGGTTAAAAAGCTTCTCAGCTTTTTTCCCATAATACTTTTAATTGCGATTTTAATTAACGTCTTTGGTTGCATCTTCTAAACTTAACGGCTCGACAAAATCCTTCATCAAGTCTTGTAACTCACCTTGGTTATACTCTTTTTCTATGACACCGTCTTTTATGGCATAAGCGCGATTAGCAAGCTTTAGGAAACGCAGCTCGTGCGTGACCATAACAACCGTACGACCGTAATCCCGTACCAATCCCATAAGAAGTTCAATAACTTCATCTGATGACGTTGTATCTAAGTTGCCTGTTGGCTCATCGGACATTATGATTGCAGGATCAGCCACGAGTGCACGCGCAATACCCACCTTTTGCTGTTGACCTCCAGAGAGTTGCACCGGACTTCGTTTAGCAAAAGAATCCATTCCGACCTGCGCCAATGCATAGGAGGCGCGCGCATAAGCGTAGCTCTCATCGCGATTACTGATAAGAAGCGGCAGGGCAACGTTATCGATCACGTTGAGTGTCTTCACCCAATGCGATTGCTGATAAACCACACCGATGTTCTCGTTACGAAATGCCGCACGTTCATCGTCGGACATTTTTGATATATCGCGGCCGTGAATATAAACCTTACCAGTCGACGGCACCTCCAAACCGATCATCGTATTTAAGATCGTGGACTTACCTGAACCGGAAGGTCCATATAGGATCGTAAACTCGCGAGGATAGATATGAAGGTTGGCATCCCGCAGAACCTGAATATCGCTACGTCCAATCCTAAAGGTCTTGTTGACATTCCATAATCGAAGTATATGTTTTTCGGCAGTCATTGTTTTTGCTCTTTAACCTTATTGATAACAAATTAGTGCTCATCCTTCAAGGACCTGCCGTAGTTTGCATGACAACATCGAGTATACTTACAGCATGAAGATCGCAATCGTGGGCGGAGGATTTACTGGTCTCAGCGCAGCATATTACCTGCAAAAAACTGGCCATAACTCACACATCTTTGAGAACGCATCATACTTAGGCGGTCTGGCAGCCGGGGTTAAATCAACACTCTCCAACCCGCCAGAAAACTGGGAGTGGGACCTCGAACAGTTCTATCATCACTGGTTCACCAACGACAACTTCGTATTCGAGCTAGGAGAAGATATCGGTGTTACCGACAAATTTAAGATAAAAGGACCTCGCACCGACGTCTTGTATGACGACAAGATGTATCCCCTCGATTCACCTTTGGCTCTGCTTAAGTTTCCGCACTTGTCTTTTGTCGAACGTATACGCACGGGCATGACGATGGCGAAGCTCAAGTATTTGTATAACGAAGCAAGCAGCGACGTTTTTGAAAACGTTACAGCCGCCGAGTACCTACAAAACCGTTCCAGCAAAGACGCGTACGAGAAGATATGGAAACCGCTTCTCGTTGGTAAGTTCGGGCAGGAGTACGACCAAGTTAACATGCGTTGGTTCTGGGCACGTATCTATAAAAGGACGCCTAAGCTCGCTTACTACGAAGGTGGTTTTGGTGCGTTTGCTAACGATATCGCAGAAGCCGTCAGGCGAAATAATGGGAGCATCGACCTAAACGTTAGAGTTGAAGAGATCGTTCGCTGCGACACATGTAACGGTTTTCACGTTAAACGCCAAGGTTTTGAGAACACGCACGAAGAGGTTTTCGATCGCGTGATCGTCACAACACCGCCACAAACACTCCAATATTTCTATCCAGAGCTACCCGAGGCGTACAAACAGTCGTTGAGAAAACACGAGGGAGTCGGCGCGTTCGCTCTTGTCCTTCGACTACATCACCAGCTTATGCCAGAGACTTATTGGCTTTCGATAAACGAGACAAGCTGGCCGTTTTTGGCTGTGGTCGAGCACACAAATTTTATGCCTAAGGATAAGTATGGAGGAGAAAACATACTCTATGTTGGGGATTACGTACAACCCGATCATCCAAATATGCAAAAGAGCAAGGAGGAGCTCATCGCAGATTTCACGCCTTACTTAAAGCGCATTAATCCACTTTTTAGCAGTGAATCAATTATTGACAGCTATCTATTTAAAACAAACTACGCTCAACCGATACCGAAGTTAAATCATGAAAGGCACATCCTTCCGCTGACAACACCAGTCGAAGGACTCTATCTCGCGTCAATGGCGCAGGTCTATCCATGGGACCGCGGCACAAACTACGCAATTGAGATGGGGAAAGAAGTTGCAGGGATGATTAGCAATTAAACCGGATTGAATACCCTCGGTCCGTTCGAGCCAAACCGTTGTTCGTTAATCTTTGCATATAACTCTTTAATTTTATCTTTTACACTGCTAATAAATTCCAGCAATTGAGTATTAGTTGGCTCCCGCGGACTACTTAAAATCTTACTCCTGATGAATTGACCGTACTCATCAATAGCTAAAGTTATCTCGGCTAATATTGCTTGTGCCTCCTCTTCATTTTGGATGATCCCATCTTTACCTATTGCCGTCTCAAGATTATCTGCAATCACTTCTAGTGGGACAATACCCGTACTTAATATTTTTGCAATCTCTTGGTCTTCCATTGGTCGAGACTTAAGCTGCACGGCAATCCGCCCTAATTCAGGTTTATCTCTATCTAAGACCCTGAAATCAATCTTTTGAATCTCATCCTCACGCGGCGAACTTGGCGTACACTCGAAACGCCTACCGGAATTTAACAACGCCATAACCCTAGCTTCCGCAGCATGACCGCGTGTCTCCTCTCTCTGGAAGCTCCCCCTGTATTCTGGTCTACCCGGATTAAAACTGTGTGTTGGCATAAGACTATTGAACCACAAATCACGGTTAAAAGGCAACTATAGCGAGAGATTACGCTGTATATGCGATATAATTCAAACACCTAGAACATTACCAAGTTAATTGGTAGAAATTGTCGAAAGGAGTTTCCCCATGAAGAGAACCATCTTCATAACGCTCACAGCGATCATCGCATCGCTTCATCTCCCCGGAGTGGTTCTCGCGCAAGAGCCACCCACCTACCCCCAATGGGTGCAAACGACGGCGGACGATGGACTAATCATCCGTGAATGCGCCTCAAAGTCGTGTGTAAGAATCAGCGACGACAACCGACCTTCGCTCTTAACCGCCATCCCCGCAGGCGGACACGTGAAGGTGCTTGAAGCTGTCGAGGCACTTGATGAGCAAGGTTGCATCGACGGCAACTGCGTCTGGTTCAGGATCGACGAAGGTTACATCTCAAGCGCCTACACCGTCGACTATCCAGACCCGCAGCCGCTTGGCCACAACCCCTGCCCAAACGAAGAGGCCTGCGCCCTCGTGGATCTGGACTCTCAAAGTCTTCACCTGTTCCAAAACGGTGAAGAGACTTTGACAACGTGGGTGAGCACGGGCTACCTGCAAGGCTTTACCCGAGTCGGGAACCACCGAGTTTTGGCTAAGATACCTGTCCAGACCATGAGGGGTGGCGAAGGCACAAACGCCTACAAGCTACCACTGATCAAATGGATTGCGTACTTTGACGAGGATCGAGGTACACATTCCACGTACTGGCACTATGGTTTCGGCAGGGGCCGCAGCCACGGGTGCGTCAACATGACACTGTACGATGCGAAGATCGTGTTCGATGCGCTAAACATCGGCGACCTCGTAATAGTGCAGTAAACGAATTCAGGAGGTACTGAAAAATGACAATTTCTAAAGCCACGGTTGCGATTGCGTGTCCGTTTTGCGAAACATTACGAACCGTGCACGATCTCGACACAATCCACAGCTGCAGCAACCAAGCATGCGGGGCAGTACTCATGGTGCTGTCTGATCAGACCCAACGACCAATTGCCCAAGCAAACATGCGACGACAATTGGGCCTCAAGGTTAACGGTAATCCCAAACCCGTCGCCAGACAAGGAGAGCTGGTCGAATGGCCGGATGGAAACTCGTATTATGTCGAGGCCGTCCGCCCAAAGCCCAATGGGTAAGGGCATGAATGCCTCGGCGACGACAAACGAAAAGGCGGTGCTACGGTGCCGCCTTTTCCCCCCAATTTCAAAGAAATCTTCCATGTGTAGTTACGTAGTAACTACTTATATGATTTATTTGCAAAATAAATTATATTCGCATCCTCTCTGGCAGATAAATCCCTCTCCACATGCGAAGTTGCTCTTCTCCATCTGCGACCGATAATCCAAGATCATTTCTTTCGCCTCACGCAAATCTTCTTCCGTCCGCTCAATACTAATTCGCTCCCCCGCTTCAAGATAATGGAATGAAAATATACAATCCTTTAAATCAACCCCCATGACCTCATCGTTCGTTAGAGCCATCGCGTAAATCGAAAGCTGCAATCCTTTTAATCCTTTTTCCAACTCACGTTTTTCTGGAAGCTGTCCCGTCTTATAATCGATAATCTCAAGTTTTCCGTCCGGCAACTTGTTGATTCTGTCAATTCGTCCACCGATCTTAAGGTCGGGAGCTAAATGAAAAGTAAACGGTTTTTCCAACTCGACAATCTTGAATGATTTTGACAAATCATTACGCAAAAACTCTTCTAAAATCTTTTTGCCATCTTCGAAGCGACTTACCTCGTGTGCCTTACTATCAAACCCTATCGGCGACCAATGATGTTCGTAAAACTCCAACGCTTTTTCATAGATCTGGTCAAAAGACTCGTGGAGTTTCGCCCGCGAAACTCCGAAGTCGCCCCCCATCCAATTATAAATATCTCTGAGCGACTCTTGGTGTTTTTCTCGAAAAACACCGAAGTCATTACGCATCCAACCGTATACATCGCGTAATGACTCATGTATGGAGTTCCCAAAACTCAGCGCCCCACTTGGCAGCTTAGGAACCTTTAGAATGTAATCCAGTTTGTAATGAAGCGGGCACGTATCAAAAGTCTCAATCTGCGAATAACTTAAGTAGTTTATCTTTAGCGGTTTGGATAACGGCAACGTTGGTTGCGGATCTTCTTGGGCTGGTTTAAAACCATCAATTGCCTCCGTAGCATCATCCCTTCCAACCTTCAAACCTTTAACCTTATAACCTTCTAGCTCATCCCCCAACGCCTCCGCCACAAACGGACTTATCTTTTTTGGACGCGCCGTTTCTGAATCGTGATAAAACTTGGCTGCCGTAAAGTAGAGGTTTCGTTTTGCCCTTGTCATACCGACGTAAAACAAACGACGTTCTTCAGCCACATGAGGATCGTTCGTGGGCGTTGGCTCTTTGATCAACTCCTCAGGAATCGGAATCTGATCCTTGCGATTAATCGTCGGAAACCGAAGGTTAACAAGATTAATCATAAAAACGGTATCAAACTCCAAACCTTTAGCGGAATGCACGGTCAAGATCTTTACGGCGTCCGTCTCGCTCCAGTCGATCTGACTAGCAAGCGGCGACTCGCCAGCGTTAATTAAAAAGTCGAGATAATCGACAAAGTCGGCCATGCGTCCTTCGGGATACTGCACCTCATAAGTTTTAATACGATTAAAAAAGGCGCTGATGTTTTCCACACGACGCGCCTCGTACTCACTTTGCGGATCACGCATGCCGAGGAGTAAGCCTGTGTCTTCCAAAAAGTAGTAAAGAATCTCGCCCGGACTCGTGTTCGACAACCGATCCATGTGACGTTTGATCATTTCGATTAATTTTTCAAGTTTTGCTATCTCCGTCGGCTCAATTCCATGATCGATCTCTTCGGAATTGGCAATCAACTTTTCAATAACTCGAAACAGCGGCAGATTTAACTTTTTCGATTCAGAGTTAAGCCAGGTTAGATCGCGGCCACTCAACGAAAAGTTCGGCATCGAAAGAACACGGTAAAGTGCTTGACTGTCGTTGATGTCGGTTATCGCTTTGCAGTACGCGATTAAATCCTTCACCTCGTTTTGCCGGAATAGCTTGCCAGGCCCCAAAAACTGAAACGGTATGCCGTGCCGCGCCAAAGCTCGCGTGAACGGTTCGGCGTGATTATTCGCCCGCACAAGAATCGCTACGTCGGAATAACCAATTGGATGGTCGTGAGAAGACCGCGAGGGCTTCTCCGCAATTAGTTTCTCTATCTCTCGAGAAACTAATTCAGCCTCATCCTCGACCGTTTCTTCTGAGATTAACCTGATCCGAGGACTACTCTTCCCTCCATTCCTCGTTTCTAATTCCTTGTTATTGATTACTAATTCCTCATTGCTCGCAACCAACTTCTTATCAACATTCGCCTTTACCTCTAGTCGATCTGGATTGTTGTTTTGAATAAGTTTGTACGAATGATCGAGAATTGATTGCGAAGAACGATAGTTTTGGTTAAGCGTAATTATCTTTGTGTTCTTAAAATGCTTTTCGAAGTCGAGGACGTTGTAGACGGCGGCTCCCCGCCAACGATAAATCGATTGGTCATCATCGGCCACGGCTGTAATGCTCTGGTCATCACCTGCCAGCATGATTGCCAGGTGATTTTGTGCGTAGTTTGTGTCTTGGAACTCATCGATTAAGATGTGCTTAAACTTAGATTGATACGACTTCAAAACGTTGGGGCGTTCTCGAAAGATTCGCAGCGTATTACTAATCAGGTCCGAAAAATCCATCACCGAGTTTTTGACCTTAAGCTCTTCATATTTTGCATAAGCCTTTGCCAACTCTTTGAACTTGGCTACCTCCTCAGGAAGTTGAGCG
>JAGQKZ010000002.1 GCA_020429745.1 candidate division WWE3 bacterium
ATTATCTCCCGGGCCAGGAACCTCAACACACAAGCCGAAACGACACTCCAAATGCGTGTCTTGCGACGACGTAGGTTGTGGGATCTGCGTTGGCGTCGGTGTCGTGCTCGGTCCCTCGCCACCAGTGTCGCGAAGGAAGAAGTACCAGATTGTACCGGCCAAGACACCCAGAAGAACGATCGTGAGCAAGACAAGTACGATAATTTTGACGTTGTTGTTTTGTCCGTTAGCTGGTGCTACGAGTGGCGATGACGGCGTTCCGGCGCCTGAATTTGGGCTTGCCGCCATAACCTCAGCAGCCGGGGCCGTCTCTTCTACGTCGGTCTCCTGCGGGTACTCCATGCCAAACTCTGTAAGGACGTCGTCGGGATCTTCCATCTGCGAAGGTTGTTGCTCAGTTATGGGTGGTGTCGCGTCACTTACTTCGGGTGTTTCAGAGTCGGTCGCTGAGCTCATATCGGGCATAACCTCGTTGGCTGTCTGTTCTTGAGGAGTCGTCTCATACGCCTCCGGACCGCTCAAGTCTTCGTTTGCTTCGTACGCCATCTCCTGAGGGGTGTCGTACGAGATAGCGTCGGGCATAGAATCGGCAGGCGATGAGCCTTCCGTTGGAACCTCGGTCGATTCGCTGATATCAGAGGTCATGTTTTCAGACGACGGCGTGGCCTCGAATGATTCAGGCGTTGCGGAATCCGAAAAGGTCTCTTCGGCAGGTGTCCCTTCGAGCGAGGTGGGCTCTTCGTATGAAACCTCGTTGGCCTCATAACCTCCACTAGCTGAGGGTTGTGGTGCGGTGTTATCGGTGAATTCTCCGACCTGTTCTTCAGGCAGATTCAAACTCTGATCGTCCATGACTTTGCTATCAGTATGGCCTATTAAGCGCGGTCTTGTCAAGATAAACGTTTAGTGCTGGTGGTACAATGAGTCAATGTTGATTAGTGATCAGATAAGAGAAATACTACTAAACAGTCTTGAGGGGATCTCGTCGTTGGAAGGCTTTAACGAAGACGATATTGAGGTGACGTTGCCGACTCAAGAAGGATTTGGCGATTACTCATCGAGCATACTTTTCAGTTTGGCAAAAGCTCGTGGACTAAACCTCCGCGATCTTGGTGAAGAGGTTATCGAAAAGATAAAGGCGTGGTTGTCGGAGCACGATGAATCGCCGATAAAAGACGTTGAGCTCGTAAACGGTGGTTTTTTAAACTTCTATCTATCGGACGAGGTGTTGACGAGAATTCTGCAAGAGTCGACAAACGAAGGTTTTGGTAAAAACGAGGTCCTGTTGGGCAAGACCTACGTTGTTGAATACACAGACCCGAATCCGTTTAAGGTTTTTCACATCGGCCATCTCATGACAAATACAATCGGAGAGTCTCTTGCTCGGTTGTTTGCGGCCGGCGGTGCGGATGTTAAGCACGTAAACTATCAAGGCGATGTAGGAATGCATGTTGCGAAGTCAATCTGGGGACTCCTTGCCTTGTTTGAAGAGGAAGGGCTCGATATGAGAGGGCTTGCCGACAAACCACTCGCTGAGCGGCAGGAGTATCTTGGTCGTGCCTACGCCAAAGGGGCCAGCGCTTACAAAGAGGACGAGTCCGCTGCTGTGGCGATAAAGCGTATAAATATGTACTGTTACATCGCGGCGCAGGACTACCTTGTCGAAAGTGAGGATTGGCAGCCCCAAATAGATTATAAAGAGTTTGTTGACTTTAACGAGCAGGAGTACGGAAAGATAAAAGAGATTTATCGGCTGGGGCGAGAATGGAGCCTTGCTTACTTCGAGACGATTTATTCACGTCTCGGCACTAACTTTGACAACTACTATTTTGAGAGTAAGGCAGGTGAGTATGGTCTTAAACTTGTTCGCGAAAACGAAGAGAAGGGTATATTTACTCAAAGCGAAGGGGCGGTTATCTTCCGTGGAGAGGATTACGGCCTGCACACGCGTGTTTTTATTAACAAGTTAGGGCTTCCGGTTTATGAGGCAAAGGATCTGGGGTTAGCGTTACTGAAGTACGACGATTACAAGTACGATCGCTCGGTGATCGTTACCGCCAATGAGATAAACGACTATTTTGAGGTTGTGATAAAGGCGTTGTCGATGATTAATCCCGAATTAGCTGAAAAGACTACGCACGTCGGTCACGGTATGCTTAACTTCAAGGATGGAAAGATGTCGTCGCGCACCGGCAGGATCATATCTGGAGAGGACCTGCTTGATCGGATAGAGGATAGCTTAAGGTCTGTAATGACGGACGATCGCGATCTGTCAGACAAAGAGCGTGACGATGTTTTGACAAAGGTTTCTGTTGGAGCGTGGAAATACTCGGTCCTTAAGCAAAAGATCGGGCGGGATATTCCCTTTGATTTTAGCTCCTCGCTTTCATTGGAGGGGAGGTCCGGACCCTATCTCCAATACACTTATGCGCGTTGTAAAAGTGTATTGCGAAACACAGGCGATAAGACTGAAGCGGTTACCAGCACCTCGTTTGACGCAGAGGAGCGAAAGGTTCTACAGCTCTTAGAACGGTTCCCCGTTATCGTTCTGTCGGCGACCCAGCAACTCGCACCGCACACTGTGGCAACTTACCTGTATGATCTTGCGCAAAGCTATAACTCTTTTTACAACACGCACCGAGTGTTAGTCGACGAAAAAGAGGTCAGGGACTTTCGTTTAACGCTTACCAAGGCGGTCGCTCAAACCATTAAAACCGGTCTGGGTCTACTAGGGATTGAAACCGTTGAAAAGATGTAGCATTGACAGCTCCAGTTTCCCCGTGTTTGTGTGTGAGGTACAATGTTACCATGGCAAACAAGGAGTTGTTACAACCCTATCGAGGCACGAAGGACTACTATCCAAACGATTACAGCAGGCTTGATTACATATTCTCCGTCTGGCGCGAGGCTTGCATGGCCTTTGGTTACGAAGAGTACCTTGCCCCGCTAGTCGAAGATCGCGAACTTTATACACAGAAACACGCAAGCGGTGACGAGATCGCTAATCAACAGCTTTATTGGTTGACAGATCAGGGTGGGCGCGAGATTGCGATACGTCCGGAGATGACGCCTAGTGTTTCACGTATGGTCGGTGCCAGATATCAACAGCTCCAAAAACCGATTCGCTGGTTTTCGGTCGCTAACTTTATGCGCTACGAAAGGCCACAGAAAGGCAGAGTGCGGGAGTTCTTCCAGTTAAACATCGACAACTTCGGTGATAGTTCGGTTCAAGTTGACGTCGAACTGATCGAGGTGGCGATCCATATTATGAGACTCTTTGGGGCATCGAGCAAGATGTTTGAGATACGTATTAACAATCGCAAATGGTTCTCGTATTGGTTGGAGCATGTTGTCGGCGTGACAGAGAACGAACAACAGGTGAGCCGCATAATCGATAATCTTGCAAAGAACACTGAGGAGGAAAACAGCCAGAAGCTCGGTGACGCTGGGCTTACACCTGAGCAGATTGACCTAGTGTTGCGATTACCACAACTTCAAATTGATGATCTGGCTCAGTATTTAGACAAAAGTGAAGGAGCGGCGGAGCTTTACGCGCTAATGAAATCGTTAGAGGAAAAAGGGTACAAAGAGTTTATACGTTACGACGCCTCTCTGTTACGGGGCTTCGATTATTATACTGGAAACGTCTTCGAACAGTTCGATCTTCATCCTGACAATAACCGCAGCATGTTTGGTGGTGGTCGATACGACGACCTGGTGGAGCTTTATAGCGGGATCTCTGTGCCCGCAAACGGTTTCGCACCAGGTAACGTCACCACAGAGCTGTTTTTGGACAATTGGAACCTTTGGCCTGAGTTTGAGAACAACACCGACGTGTTGGTTACCGTCTTTAACGAAGAGCTGCGACACAAGTCTTGGGGGGTTGCTACCAGCTTACGGGACGCAGGCTTGTTCGTTCAACTTTATCTAAAGCAAGGGGAGGCGATAAAGGAACAGCTATCCTATGCAAACAAAAGCGGTATTCCGTTTGTTGTAATTCTTGGCCCTGAAGAGGACGAGAAAGGCCTTCTTGTCTGGAAGAACATGATAAGTGGCGAGCAGAGGGTTGTAAAACTAGAGGGTCTTTTAGAGGAGGTCACAAATGGACACGCAGACTAACAATCGTTCAAACCAGCAAAGAGTGCGTGGCTATGTAGTCGCAAGGCTTATGGAGGAGATGCGGGCTAGGCAGATTCCACCAACAGAGATCCAGCAGATGGCAAAAAAGTCTTTGGAGCTTACAGAGGGGATCGACGACGACGAAGGGTTGCTCGAAGCCTTGCAGGAGCTTTCTGGTAAATACCCTCTATTGGAGGTCGCGTATTTGAAGGAACTTGCCTACGTCGACGATGTGAATCGTGCGCAGGTCGCTACGCAGGTGAGTGAGCTTTTACAGCAAGGTAAACTCGAAGAGGCTGGCTCCTTAGCCGCCTCACATACACATAAGGAATAATATGCCAGAAACACAAACGACAGAAACAGAACGACGAGTCGCAGGTGTTGAGACAATCGACAGCACTGAGGGCACGGGCGCTGCCGCAACCGAAGGTGAGGGGTGGAGCGAGGGGTGGACGAGTGATTGGGCGGGGAATGTTGAAGCTGTGTACGAACAGGGCGATTCGAGTGAAGTCTTGTCGGCAATGGCCGAAACCAACTGGTCGGTTGACAATACAAAACTCCCCGATGCAGAGATCGTTTACGACGGCAGCTGGAGAACAGATGGTTCGAAGATGTCGCCGACTGGTAAACGAAACCTCGAAGGCGCGCGACAGATTTTAGAGCAACAAAATGTGGCAGAAGCGGCGACCGAATTAGCCCCGCAAGCAGAAAGCACCGAAGATCAAGAGTTAAGGAACAAGGCTACAGCTCTTGTCGAACAGAGGCAGTCTACGATTGAAGCCTTAAACTACGTTCGGGATAGGGAAAAAACCGGCAAAGGACGAGCCCAGATTAATGAGATGGGAAAGATCGTTCGGGATGGGGAGATGTCGAGTCTCGACGCCCAGGCGGTCAGGGATGAGTTGCAGGTAGGGGTTGGTCTGGCCCAGAAAGATCTTTCTGAAGCAACCTCGAAGTTGCGGATTGCGATGGATGAGTTAACCTCCCATACAACGGCGGCCAACGCTGAAAATCTTCAAGGCGGAAAACAGTTAACCGATGAACAGCGGGTAGACCAGCGGGAACAGTATCTAAAGCTTCGTACTGCGCAAGGAGAGGTAGACAAGGCGCGTGCTGCGGTTGTCGCGGCTGAGCAGAGGGTGGCGGATTTGAAAGAGCTTGCAGAGAATACGAATGGCTTACTTGAGTTGCAGGAGCTGGCGAAGGACAATCCCGAGATGGTCGCTGAGATTGAGGCGGAGATGGTCGCTGAAGAAGGCGGTGAAACCGTAGACGATGGGGTTGAAGCAGCGAATGAAGGTGTTGGAGATGAAGAGAGGGAGCTTGTCGAAGAAGGAGACATTAACGCGTCAAGCAGTGAGGTTGAGCAGCCCGAAGAAAGCCAAGAGCTAGATCCGCTGTTTGAGATGGTTAGACACCTCGAGGACTTGTCAATCCCTGAGCTAGAGGCGGAGATCGAGCGAACCGAAAACTTTATTGAATTAGGCCGGTTGTTTGTAGACACACTGGTTGACACCGCAGACACTCTTGGAGAACAGGCGGATGAGCTGTCCAGTCTTGGCGAGACTCTTAAAGATCTGGTACCCGCTGAAACGATGGAGAATATCCAAAGACGGGCCGAAGCACTGCGGGAAAAACAGCAAGAGATAGAGGCCCGCGTTGCCGTAGTCGAGAGTCTTATACTGGTCGCTGAGAAGTATAAAGAACAAGTGCAGGAGGTGCTTGCGGCAAAACAGGAGGAGAGAAAGATTAATGCACGTGCGGAAAGTTGGGTTGATTTTGCGGCAAGTATGTTTGGTTCGACCAACCAAGAGTCGCTCAGTAAACTTATGGAAGCTGTTAAGGCAAAACCGCCAAAGTCGTTTATCGAGGTGCTTTTTCTCGCCATGGGGCTACTCAAGCCGGGCAAGGAATAAGATTTATATCTTAAATCTAGGGGTTGACGCATATCCATATCCCGCTATAATTCACTACATACTAGATATGTAGCCATGGATTCGGCAAGCTTTATAGCAATTAACGGCGTAATCGGGATTATCGTTATCGTTTTAACCTGGGTTTTCCTGTTTTTCTCTCGTATTAAAGGCTCAAGACTGTGGACCATCACGGTAACGCCATTAGCAGCCATTATCGGCAGTGGTTTTTTAATCACTGCGCCACTCGCGTACCACGACTTTGCCGGTTGGGCGGTTCCATTAATTCTACTGCTTAACGTGTTTGCTCTCATTGTCGGTTCAGCCGTGCGCACAAATATTAAAGATTTCGATCCAACTCAAGAGATGTACGAGCATAGCCGTTACAAATGGCTTGTTTGGCTGGAGAGAGGTTCGAATTGGGTACTTGGGGTCTGTTATGTAGTTGCGATTGCGTTTTACGTTTCTCTACTTTGCTATTTTGTGTTTGATCTGTTTGGAATAAAGGGCGAAGATGTAATATTTGACGGAATAAGCGCCCGTTTTGTGATGAACATAGCAACTACGGCAATTCTTGGCTTTATCGGGATCTTTGGCTATCTGCGCGGGTTGCATGAACTGGAAAAGATCGAGAAAACCGCGGTTAATTTGAAGATGGGGGTAATCGTCGGTTTAATTGTGGTTCTTATAGTCTACGCCATCGGCGTGTTGGCGGGCGTAGTACACGCAGACTACTCCATCAACTTCATCTCGTTGGGTTTTGACAAGATTCAGATACTAGCAGGGCTTTTGCTCATCACGCAAGGCTTTGAGACGGTGAAGTTTATGGGAGACGACTATGCCGTAAAGGAACGGAATAAAGGTATGATTCTTGCACAGGTGATAGCTCTTGTCGTATATGTTGTGTTTATTCCCCTGGCTGGACCACTCACGGCTGGTCTCGAAGTGGTCACAGAGACGGCGATCGCCGATGTTATGGCCCAGGTGGCTTTAGGGATGGGAATTATTCTGTCGTTGGCTGCGGTTTTTAGCCAGTCTGGAGCCGCTATTGCAGACACGATAGCGGGTGGCGGACTCGTTGAAGAGGAGAGCAAGAGATTATTGAACGAGCGTCAGGCCTATGTCCCCGTTATCATTGCTGCGATCGTATTGGTCTGGGCCTTCCCAGTCTTTAAGATCATAACGATAGCTTCAAGATTTTTTGCGCTCTACTATTTGGCACAGACGGTTATTGCAATGGTGGTGAGTATGAATAAGCGAAGTATTATCAAGGCCTTCGTTTATTGTTTCTGTGCAATAATCCTCTTCGCTGTCGTTATCTTCGCAACCCCCGCTGCCTAAAGAGATGCGATTACGGCAAAGCGTGCTCCTTCGTCAACGCCCTTGTCTTTTTCATAGGTCGCTGAAAACAGATTACCCTTTTGGTGTTCTTCGTAAGTGTTCAGCCCCGACTCGCGAATATTTGTTATGCCTAAATTCGTAAGTTCAGCCATAATTTTTTTGCCGAAGTGGATTTCAACAACTCCGTAACTTTCAACTAAGAAATCATTCCACGACGGTTCTTGAAGTGCTGATTCTAGGAGTTCATGACCACGTTTCTTAGTGTATTGTTGTCCATGGATATATGGGAATATGAAAGCGGATAGTTCGTATGCCGACACACGGTAATTGTTCAGGATTGTTTTTATAGTTTTCGTCGTAATGTTTAAGTATGTTCCTTGGAAGCCTGAGTGAATGTAGGCAATGAAGGGTTTGTTATCGTTCCTGTCTTTGCCTGTTACAACTACGATCGCACAGTCTCCCACGGCCATAATGATGGGGATGGGTTGTTTGGTGATAATTCCGTCGGACTGAATCATGATTGTGCGCAGGCCGACTTCTTCCGAGATTATCTCGCCTTGGTTGTAGTGATAAAGTGGCAGGTTCTTGTCGGTTAATATTTGCACGTTGTCGTTGTACTCGCTACGCAGATAGATAAATTCTCTGCCTTTGTGGCCAATTTCGTCAAAAACCTTTGCATAATTTCCTGCGGCCCCGGGGTTGCTGATCAGGCTCATATTTCCCCAGTCCTTATTCCCAAAAGTGAAGGCGTTTTTTGCCCCGAGCTCAGTTAATTCTTGAAAACTGCCGACGTTTTTCGCGACACTCATTTCTGTCTGCATTAAGTTAATTATAACAACGAAAGATATCTGGATCCGCATTGGACCTATTACGGGTATAATTGCAACATATGGACGGAGCCTTAGGTAAACAATTTTTGTCTGACTACATCGCACAAACGAATGAGTCCTATGCACTATTGCTAAATCGTGAGATTGAAAAGGCTCGTAAGGTTGGCGAAATTCCAGCGCAGATCTTGGAGGCATTCTCTAAAACGGCGCTTCGGGGAAAGCGAATTCGCGGCGCATTAATGCAACTGGGGTACGAGGCGGCGGGTGGAACCGATATCGCGTCGGTTCAGCACGCGTCCCTGAGTGTCGAGCTTTTACATGCAGGACTTTTAGTGCACGACGACATTATGGATCGCGACGATGTGCGGCGCGGATTGCCCAGTATGCACGTTCAGTTCGCCAAGGTCGGCAAGTCGTTGTCGGTTGTTGATCCGAAGCACTTCGGTTTGTCTCAAGCGATTAACATTGCTGATGCAGCGTATTACCTTTCTCTTGAGGTTCTAGTAAATAGTGATTTTTCTCCAGAAACACTGGTAAGTGCGCTTCGGGTTTATGCGGAACACGTTGTGAGAACGGCTTACGGTCAGGAGTTAGACGTAGCCAATATTGCAAGTCAGCGATTAACAGAACACGAGATCTTGTCGGTGGTTAAGTATAAAACGGCGGAGTATACGGGTGTGATGCCGTTTCTTATGGGCGCGGCCTTGGCCGGGCTTGAAGACGAGCGTCGCTTGGACATAATGCGTGAATACGCCTACAACTTCGGATGGGCGTTTCAGATTCAGGACGACGTTTTGGGATTATACGGCGATGAAGAATTAGGTAAGCCGATCGGTTCCGACATCCAGGAAGGTAAGAATACGCTGCTGATGCTTAAGTTATACGAGCTAGGCAGCGACGATGATCGCGAGTTTATGGCGCAAACCTTAGGCAAGCAGGACCTGTCGGTTGCTGAGGTTGGGGAGATGCGTAAGCGCGTGAAAGATAGCGGTGCATACCAAGTCGTTTACGATATGGCGGCAGGTTATGTCGGGAAAGGGCGGGAGCAGGTTATCCACATAACGCACGAAAAACGCGTGCAAAATATTCTGGAGAGTCTGATAATATACATGCTCGAGCGTGCGGTTTAGGCGGGAACAGATTCGACTTCTCTCGTGAGCGTGTCGGCAAGCAAATTGAAAGGTTGGCCCCATTCTGAAGGTAGCTCACCGGATCCAATGGCGTTACCGACCTCGGATCGGAGTCCGGCGACCCGACCTTGGTCACCGGCCAGCGCTGCCGCCTTAACTTCGTTAACAACTGCCGCGAATCTTTGGTTTGCAATAGCTAGTTCCTGTTGGCTAAATTCAGCCACGGTCCGAGGTTCTTGTCGTTTGTCGATGGTCGGTTCTTGGGCTAGTAGTTCTAGCGCATCACTGGAAGGCAAATCTGCGAGCTGTTCTGGCCGAAACTCCGCGGAGGAATCGCCTAACGATCTAGGTCTACCACTCGTATCGTCGGTCCACGCTTCTGAGGTTTTGTTAACGATAGCTTGGTTGTACTGTGCAAATTCATCTGTCTTTAGCCTTCCTTTGTCTCTTGCCGATATTGCTTGATTGCGCAGGTCGGCAACAGCTCCCGGCTTTTTCGCATTTGCAACAGCCGCTTGAAATTCGGCTAGCCCTGGTAATTCCGACTGGTTGGCCATGTAGAAATTATAGCAGACCATTCATCCGCCGCTGCTCTTCGCCAGTTGGTTCTCTTCAATGGCGCTGATAAGTGAGCGATACAAGTCTTCATAGGAAGGATTCTTCTCGCTCCATCTGTCTGGGTTAACGAACTTGGGTGGTTCCATACCGCTATTCAACCTGCCCACGAGTAGTGGGTGGTTTTCGGGTGGCCAGGACGCGTTGTCTTTTGAAGGCAAAAACTCCGGCACGAATCCAATCAACCTCGAAGCGGGGTTCAGCGCCATCTGCGGAGCGTCTTCTTGGATCATAACTCCAGCAAGTTGATTGGCTAGATCCCGGCGATCGCCAACGAGTATCTTGCCTTCTCTATCTTCGTGTTCCGCAATCTGGTCTAAGTCATCGACCAAGCCAACAAAATAACACAGCCAGCTCTGCTCCTCGTCGTTGTGTAGGAGTGCAAGTGGGGCGAGGCTTTCTTCGTCAAGCACAAGTCCCGTTTCTTCGCGTGTTTCTCTTATCGCCGACTGGGCGATTGATTTGTCGAGATTAGCGTCAAACTTTCCACCCACGCCGTTTATTGTGTTGTCCAAGTGTTTTCCCTTACCTAAGTTTGAACGGATCAGCGCCATCACCTGTCCTTTTTTGTCGATCAAAAAGACGATATTAAAAACGATGCGCGTGTCGCTTACGAGTTGCTCGTACTCGCTGGCGATCTGCGCTAACTCTTCTGGCGTGTATTGGGGCGTGTCGTTGCGGATTCCGGCGAGATAAAGCTCTTCGGCAGGAGATATCTGAGGGGGAATGCCTGCAAGGCGGCGAAGGTGGTCAAGCTCATGTCGGTCAAGGCGTAAGGTTTCGTCTTGTGCGCGTAATTTGTCGAACGCTGTTTCGGCTGGTCCGGGGTGCGTCGTCGGTTCTCCAGGCTTGTTACTCACAGATCAATAATACCAAAAATGTAAGACCTTGTACTTGCGACCCCATAGAAACTGACGGGTGTGTCAGGAGTTGGTATAATCCAAATATGCAGCGCGAGCTCAAGTATCCGAAGTGGTACCACTATGACATCTACGAGAGTCTGAAGGGAAGAATATTCTCTAGTGAGTCGTTTTCAATCGCGGGATTGCCCGGCTCTGGGCGCACCGCAGCCCTGCGTGTTTTGTGCTTTAACAAAGGCATTCAGGCGGAACATTTCCCTAATCATAAAGTTCTTTTTGTCTTTAGCGATACGCGCGGGCTTGGAAGCGTTGAAGAGCGTGATTACTATCGAATTCTTTATGACGACCTCCTTACGGCAATGGGTCTGCCGCCGGACACGAGCGGAAATGTCGATGCCTACCAAACTCTATCGAAACTGCGAGCAAGCCTTTCCAAAGCGGTTTCTGAATACGACAGGGTTGTTTTTGCGTGTAATCGATTCTTCGTTCTTGGCGGCGATCTAGCGCGCGTGCAGTTGCAGCTTTCGTTGTTACGCGACGCATTTAAGGATTCGGTTGTCTTTATAATTAGTTTGGAGCATCCTCAGCAAGAGGTTAATCAAGATACAGAAAAGGCCCTTCACCCGCTTGCGACGAGCACTTATTTCATGCCGCTTTTGTCCCACGACGAGATGGAGCGTTCTCTAAAGTTGTATCTGGGCTTTTATTCGCTTAATGCCCCTAAGGACCGCTTGGGTGTGATCGCCGAGCTTTCTGGTGGGCATCCCGGCCTTGCGAACCTGCTTCTTCGCTTGTTTGCCCGTTCGCCGGTCGCATCGAAAGCTTCGGTTGGGCAGTTGCTTCAGGAGCCAACGCTAGTAAACGAGCTAGAACGAATCACGAGGTATTTTACAGACGAACAGCGTAGTCATTTGGTTCGGTTAGCGCAGGTTAGCGATGTGTCGGAGTTATGGCCTACTGTATCTGAGGATAGGGTATTAGTTGAAACCGGTTTGGTGAATAAAGAGGCTGGAGTAGCAATACCCTTGCTAAAGAGGTATCTCGTAGGGAGCGTGCACGTCCCGAATGCGAGGTTTGATATTAACGGCGGCAGGGTTTTTCTAGATTCTAAGGAGCTTGAGGGGTTGTCTTTAACGGAGTTTCGCATTATTGAGCATCTTGTTAGAAACACCGGCAAGATCGTAACGCGCGATGAGTTGGCGGCGATAATCTCTCCAGATTCCGAAGGCGCCGGCGTGTCGAACGAGTCGATTGATCAGTACATTTCGCGGTTAAGAAAGAAAATATCGCTGATTTCTGACGGTGAAATAATAAAAACGGTTTTTGGCCGAGGATATATGGTTGATTAGGGGAAACGGGTAGAGAACAGTCTCTACCCGTCTTGATTGTGGTGCTTACGGTATGGCAGGGCCACCGGTTTGCGCCATCGGGATGACGAAGGCTCCTTCCGGTAGTTCTGCTTCTGTCCACTGGATTCTTCCGCCGAGGACGACCCCGGTGATCCTAAACGTGCGGCCGTTAACCTCGATAAAGTTTCCCTCTTTGACGTCCCAAAGATACCTCAGGTCGGCTTCGAGAAGAATTTCGCGGGGAGAGCAGTAGACTTGCACTCGGTAGATCGTCATTTCCGCCTCGCTTTCGCTGGGAGTAGCCAGATGCGCCGTGCAAGAACTTCACCGATATTGGAGAGCCATCTTGCGTCGTCAACGTAATACTTCTGACCGCCCAGTGTAATGGGTTCGCCCCTGTCTGGGAGCACCTCACTGCGTGTAGATTCGAGGAAGCGTTCTTGAAGCGGAAATCCATACCAATACTGCAAGAGATACATCTTCTCCTCCTTGGATTGAGTAGTCTGTTGGGGGTGGGATTACACCCGTACGACGGTTACGTGCCACATCTCTCGGTGGTCTTCCGGGGCTCCGAGTTGTCGATCGAACGCGCCGATCTTCACCACTTGCAGGGATGGGATCGTGTTCGGCAGGACCTCCCGCTCCTCGGGAAGGCGGTCGCAGCGATAGTAGCCCATCCATTCTCCCGATTGGGTGCGCATGTTGAGCATGTAGAGGGTTGTCATGTGTGTTCACTCCATTCGCCAACGTGAGTCATAGAGATAATCTTTGTCCCGTAAGAGATCTCAGTCCTCTCCACCCGGGTCAACTGAATAGTTGTTACCCTTTCGCGGGAGACTTCGGTGATTCGGTAGATGTCACTCCATCGTCCGTTGGGGTAAAAGAAGGTTATGTAGGTACCGATCTGGATGTCGTCGTGCTCGTCGCCCCGGCAGTGCAAACGAATGTTCCCTGGCGGAACTTCAGATTGGACGTATATAACCATTGCCCGTGGCCTCCTTTCGTCATGATGTAACGCGTGAAACGTTAAGTTGTTTATGTGCAAATTAAACTTAACTTTATTCGGGTCTTATATCTTGATGTATCGCTTTTGATCTGATGACATGAGGTTAACGTTTATGTCAGGAATCTCCAGTCCATTTGGTAGGTGTATAATTCTTATGCTATGTCCTCTGCTTTTGAAAACGCCGTGAATGTTGTCCGCCAGGCTGCAAAAATCGCCGATATCGACGAAGATGTAGTTGAACTCCTCTCGCGCCCGCAACGCATTGTAAGGGTCGCTGTTCCCGTTTATATGGACAGCGGAGAACTAAAGATCTTCGACGGATTTCGCGTGCAACACAACAACTGGCGTGGTCCGTATAAGGGTGGAATTCGCTTCCACCAGGATGTCTCTGAAGATGAGGTTAAAGCGCTAGCAACATGGATGAGCATCAAGTGCGCGGTTGTTGATATTCCTCTTGGGGGCGGCAAGGGGGGCGTGATCGTCGATCCTAAGGGGTTGTCGCAAGCGGAACTCGAGAGATTAAGTCGGGCATACATTGCTGCGGTTGCGCCTGTTGTCGGTCCGCAAGTTGATATTCCAGCCCCAGACGTCAATACCACCGCGCAGATTATGGACTGGATGGCCGACGAGTACGCGAAAGTGACCGGGGATTGGCAACCGGGTGTCGTCACGGGCAAGTCGATTGATAAGGGCGGTTCCCAAGGGAGAAATAACGCTACGGCACAGGGTGGGGTCTACGTGTTGCAGGAGTATTTTAAACAGAAAGGCGAAAGCTTGAGCGGAAAGACGATGGCGATTCAGGGGTTCGGCAACGCGGGGAGCGTATTCGCTAACCTCGCGCATGAGCTTGGCGCAAAGATCGTTGCCGTTTCTGACTCAAAAGGAGGGGTTTACTCAGCGTCTGGATTTAGCGTTGCTGCCTTGTCTGAGCACAAAAAAGAAACATCGAGCGTTGCTGGGTTTGAGGGTAGCTCAGCGATTAGTCAGGAGGCCTTGTTAGCTCTCGATGTCGACGTGTTGGTCCCCGCTGCTTTAGAAGGCGTGATTACAGACGCAAACGTAGAGAACGTCAAGGCGCGGGTTGTGCTAGAGCTCGCCAACGGGCCAACAACCCCTGAGGCGGATGTGGTGTTGTTTGAAAAGAACATCGGCGTTATTCCCGATGTGTTAGCCAACGCCGGAGGGGTAACGGTATCGTATTTTGAGTGGAAGCAAAATCTTGCCGATGAGAGTTGGTCCGAGGGGGAAGTCTTAAGCAAGTTGGAGCCAATAATGAAAGATGCTTTGTCGGAGGTGTTGTCGGTAGCACGCGAAAAAAACATTAATCTTCGCCAAGCGGCCTATGCGCTGGCTCTGCAAAGAATTAGCGCTGCACGTCCTTCTTAGTCGCCTTGTCGTTCTAAAAGAATCTCGGCCGTGTTTTTGTTTATGGCGTTTTCCGGGGTAACGCCGAACTCGGACAGGAACTCCCAAACTGCATCCGGATCGTCGGTTTCAAACTTTAATGTCTCCGATCTGTCGTCAAACATCTCGTCCAGCACGGTAAACTCATCCCGTTCGGTGCTTAGGCTGTATTGGGTCGCGCCTTGTTCGTACTCGACCCAAGGTTCGTAATTAAGCGCCACCAGCTTGTCCCAGCACTCCTGCTTTGTACCGGAATCACCTCGTCCCTGGTATCGTAACTGCCGTCTGGATTGGTTAGAACGTCAATCTTTTGCGCCTTCGACCTTCCGTCGGGGAAGGTCCTAAGTCGGACAACGGAATTTTTGGGATGGAAGTTTTTGATGTCCGTACCCACGGGCTTCCAAAATGAACCGGATAAGTTGTCTAGTTCCTTTGAGTCCTGGGCGATCTCCTTAATGCGTTGCAGGAGGTTGGGGCTTGAATTGACTCGAATCGTCGTGCCCTTTGCCATATATAAATTATAGCATTACAAGAGTCGGTGCGTTTATCACTCTTTATAAACAAAGTGGCACCAAGTTGACAGTAGCTTATAGTTTGTGGTATAAACTCGGTATGGCAGACGCACTGTATTCACTTAAGGAGACGGCTGAAATCCTAAACGTTCATTGGCAAACCGTGCGTAGCTACATCAAAAACGGTTCACTAAAGGCTGTGAAGGTTGGGCGCGCGTATCGTATTCGTGAGAAGGACATCGATACACTGCTTGGAAAAAGGTCAAAAGAGCAAGATAAGGTCGAGATCGAGGTCCGATTTGTCACGAAAAATCGTCGGGCGATTGAGCAGAGACTTATTAAACTGGGCGCCAAGGTGACGCACCATTCACACATCATTGACCACTGGTTCTCTGACAAGACCGTGAAAAGTTTAACGGAGAAGGATGTTTTTTATGAGAGTGACGATGGTTATGGTCTGCGAATCCGTGAGCTAGATAACGGCTATACCGGCAAGATGTCAACGGTGATGGAGATTAAAAAACTGGCGGTTCCCGGCGACCACTCAACCTGCATCGAGCATGAGATTACGGTGCCTGACTACGAGCATGCAAAAAGATTTTTGGCCTTAATGGTGATGAAAGAGTTTGCTACCGTTGATAAGGATCGCGTCGTGTACGCTGTTGACGATTATAAAATTGCAATCGATACAATCAAGGACTATAAAACCGCCGTTGAAATAGAGATGATGACAGATGAAGACAAAAAGGTTATTATCCCGCAGCTATTAGATTTTGCTCAGAAACTAGGTCTCGATCCCAAAAAAGATCGCGTGGAAAAGAGTGTTACGTACGAGTTTATGGTTGAACGGTCTAGGTTTTGATCTGATTTAACTATTCGTCTTGGCTGTATAATTTTTAAGTATGTTAAGCGAGAGGTATTCCAAGCCAGAGGTTAGCAAGTTTACCCCGTATCAAAGCATTCGCCGTGTGGACGACGTGTTACGAGTCTTGAAAGATGTTCATGGAAGAGATGAAGAAAGAGCTGCCGTTACGTCTTATCTTCACGAGTCGCAACGGACATTAGCCGTTTTAGAGATGGAGGCTTCCGAATCGCCACTATCGATGGCTGAAATACATAATCGTCTCTCAAAAATGTCGAAAGAAGATGCCTCTCGACTCTGGAATCAGACGGCACATATCATTAGCAAAACAACAGACGCCTTTGATGAGCTGTCGTCCCTGGGAATGCTATCGTTTGTGCAAGAAAAGGGCTACATGGACAACGGTAATGGCGATAAGTCAGAAGTACGGGTTCTTTGGGGGAGCGATGGTGAGGCATGGTACGACGAGGAAGAGAACGCGATCCATATGCCAGGTTCGCCACCAACCGAGGTGAACATGCTGATGAGTCTATGTGAAAACGGAACGCTCCCAGACGATATAGAGGAGTTGCGACGCCAGATGTTTGCCAAAGAGCAAGATGTTAATCTTGACAGTGTTGCGGATCGACTACGTCAGGCTTTAAATATCGGGGCAAGTCTGGCAACTGCAAGAGGGAGTCTCCCGGTTGCGATGTTTTTGCATGATCTGTCGTCAATGACGGAGATTTTACCTGGTAAGGTTGAAGGGGTCTTGTTCAACGGTGGAGAACACAGGCTTGATGCGGCAGATGCCCACTATGCGGCAGCTACTGAAGACGATACCGATCTACAAGATTTGGTGGGCAACTCGAATGATCCGTTTGAGAGGGCGATTGAGGTTTTTAGTACGCTTCGAGCCTTGGGCGTAAGCGATCAAGACCTGCTAGGTGAGTATGACTTGGAAAGTATCTTCCGTTTTGATGAAGGTACGCAATCGTTCCCCGACCTAGAGAAGGCTTTGCAGGAACGTATGCGTGAGCTTGAGATGGAGTGGACTGGAGATGATGCTGTTCTTGCACTCATGCAGTCACGTCAAGCAGAGAAAGCGTTACAGAGAATCTTAGCTCGTGAATTAGCGCTGCAAAGTGTGCTTTCTGAGATTGCTCCGGAGACCGGTTTCAGGTCGGAGATCGTTAGTAAAATTATCTCGCAAGACTAACGTCGTCTATTCACCGCAACCGGTATCGCATATACTGTTTCTGTGATCTGCCGAAAAAAGATACTTCTTGTTAATATATTTCTGTTCGCGCTTTTACTAGTGCGTGTTGTTAATGTAAATGCTGATGAGTTTTATGAGCGGGGTGGCGACAACAACGATGGCTACGGTTACCGAGGCGCCTTTAGCTACTGTGCTGTTGGGGGAGTCATGCCGTATGTCTATTCGTCGCTCCCCTCAAGTTGTACGCAAGACGGCTGCATAACGTATAACGGTGATGACGTAGTCGGCTATACTACCGAAGCTATTCAAGCGTTTGATTATGATGGTTTGGTTGCATTAAGTAATGATTTTCGAGATATCTCAGTTCCACCAAATACCCCAATCGATTTCGTCTCGTTTATTCATAACGGGACAGGACACTCAGTACATATTGAGTCGGTACGCGCTAACCTTTCTGAATATTATCGTACCGACAGCGTTACTTACGTTCATGATTCTGACTTGGGAAACTTTAATCGGTTAGGTGCGAATGCTTCAATATTGACCACGCCAATTCTTGCCGTAACGGATCTTGGTGGGGGAAGCTACGACTACAGTTATCGTGATTATGCCTCTTATCAGATTGAGCACTTAATAGACGTAGACTTAAATGATGGAGAGTACGTTAACGAGGTTGCATATTCTTTCAACACAATCCAGCCGATGTTGTTGGTCGGTGATGAGTCGTCGGTAGAAGCGATTGCTGTTGGCAGCGAGGCGACACTGACGTATTCTATCGTCGTGCAAAACGTCTCTGCCTATGTCTTAGATGATATCGAGGTCACAGTTACAACGCCGTATAGTTCAAGCGTTAGTCTGGACGACGGATCAACCTTTGTTGCCGGAGAAAAGAAGACATATGCATACGAGGTCGCCGGAGCATACGATCCCGACGATTCTGACGCTACGGCAATGATCGCAATCACCGACCCCAACTCTCACACGGAAAGTGCGGGTATTGTAACGAACTTTATCGAACGCGATGACGTTGACGACGGGGACCCCGGTCATGTGTCTGCGCCAACTGGCTGGCTTTCGTGGCAGCCCACCGACCAGGTGCATACATGGTTGATGAATGAGGGGGAGCGTAGTAACAACGAGATCACGCTACTGCCGTACGTCGCATACGGCGAGGTTGCGGGTGTAATAACCGACAATACGCCCACTTCAACCCCAACCGCTACGCCAACGCCGATATCTGCAGTCTTGCCAACGACGGGTAATGTTGGAGCTACCTTGTTTGTTGTTGGTTTGGTAATAGTTATTATGGGAATTGGCGTATTGCTAGTTCTGTAATTCACTCCCGGTTGTCAATGCGTTGGATTAGTAGGGGGGGGCATTATGGGTTCGCAACTTGTTGAAGCGGCGACAACGTGGTGTAGTGTCGGCGTACGTATGTGCAGAGTGCACATCGTCTTCCTGGCGGCTCTTACGGGGTGGTTTTGTTGTTTGTCATGAGTCGGTAGCCTTTACCCCTTACCGTCTCCAGCGCATACGTTGGTTTTAGTTTGGGTTTTAAGCGCGAGATAAGCTTGTAGATCTTCCAGAGCGAGAAGTTATCGTCCGACATCGCAATTAAACTAGCGATCTTGTCTACCGAGATGAGTTGGCCTTTGTTTGCCAGCAGATAATTAAAGAGAGTTTGTTCCTGTGGGGTGAGCGTGCGTTTTAAGTCTGTCTCTTGAATATTTGTTTGTTGCTTAAAGTACCGTTGCAGCAGCATAGATCTTATCTTACCTTTGGTGTTAATGATGCGCAGTTGTTTAAGGTGCTCTTTGGATTCGTTCATGAGTAACGCATAAAGGATCTTCAATTCAAACAATATTGCAGGATTTTGCATAAACCTATCGTAGTCTTCGGGCGAGAGGTTATTGTCGGTGATCTCGCTGCACACGTACTTAATAAGCCGAGCTACGCCACCTGTCAGGCGATAGATCTTCTTGTAGTACTTTTTTGCAATAGACCACCCGTAATAACTGCGATTGGCATCGATCATAATCTGCGTGTCGTCTTCGCTGAACGGGAGAATGTGGCATATCGACTGAAAAAACGGATGGGTTTTGGCAAAGTATCCTTCTGGGTTCGTGATTCCGGTATGGTTGGTAAGCGCAACTACCGTAAGATTTGGGGATTGAAGCTGGATTGCGTGGAGTTTCTCAAGAAATGCGGCGCGACTCTTAAGCAAAAACAACTTGTTCATAATCAACAGCGTCTCCTCGTTGCTTTTAGGGAGAGAGTCTACGCTTTGTTTCCCTCCCATATCCCAAACAACGATCCTTGTCTTGATTGCCGACTGCAGATTGTTCATCAACATCTTTAAAAAGGTTTCGCGCCCGGCGCCCGGAACGCCCGATACCAAGATATTTTGGCGTTTTTTGACCTTGTCGATAGTTTGTGTCAACGGTTGTCCGTAGAGTTTGGTTGGTAGGTTGTCGTAGTAGTTTGTTTCTGGCATATAACTTGTCCAACTTATGTCCAACAACTGTCAGGTAAATATCTTGATTGCATTGTATAACAGCGGATGTACAAGGTTAGGACTTTGTGAACATTAACAAGGAGAATATTTATGTCGAACACTAGTTGCAAAACGGCCCCATGTGGGGCGAAGATCAATGTCGCGGGGCATGTAGACGAAGCTACTGCCTATCGGATGCACGTCATCGGTTGTCGGAAACCGGAGTGCATTGCTGTGCGGGACAACGTTGTAAACGGGCAACGCTCACCGGGATGGTGGGAAGGATATCCGGAGCTGAGTTACTGATGCTTCTTGCAGACTAGAAAGGAGAGCGTATGTGGACGAAATTCTTAGCGTAGCGGGGCCAGAGGTATTTACCAGAGTTATTGTGTGGCGCAAGGCGGGTCGAAGGGTCGAGGTGCTTGTTGCGCGTATGGACTCAGGCCGCTATACCTTTCTCGGTGGACGCACTCGAGTTCGTCCGCAAGAAGGGCTTCTTGATGCTATGGTGCGTGAACTTGGTGAGGAGACTTTGGCTTCCCGTTATGAGTTGAAACGTTTTGAGGAACAGCTGGCATGGGATAGCTGGTGGTTTGCGGTAGGGTGGAACCACCGGAGAATCTTAGCGTATGATGTTTATTTCATCACGCGTTGGGGAGCGAACTACGGAGAGATGCCGCTGATTCGCTTGAATCCAAACGATGAAGATTACCGAATGGTAAATGCCGTTGAATGGGTGCCGATTGCATTGCTCACCAGGCCGAACTTGGTACAGTACCGCAATCAAGCGGCTGCGTTAAATCATGCCCGAAAGATGATACGTAATTGGGTTGATCCGATGTCTTTATACAAAGGAGGCTCCTTGTCCGAAGGGCAGTACTCTGACACCGAGATCGGTCCCAGGGTTGTTGCTTGGGTATAGGATCCGCCGTGTCTTAACCGATGCGGCGGATATCGCTAGTCGTTTTTTGTGATGGGGAGAGTAAATGCAAACGTTGAGCCTTTGCCTTCCTCTGACTCAACCCAGATCCTTCCACCGTGGAGCTCGACGATGGAACGAGCGATATAAAGCCCAAGACCGGTACCTTTCGAGCCTTGTTCTAAAACACCGGAAACTCTGAAGAACTTCTGGAACATGTGCGGAAGGGCGCTCTTAGGTATACCTTCTCCGGTGTCGATGACCTTCGTTGTCACGAATCCTTTGTCTTCGTCAGTATCGACGACTACGGTTACGCTACCTTCCTTCGTGTACTTAATGGCGTTTGATATCAGGTTGTTTAACACCTCTGTGATGCGCAGGGTGTCGACGTTCACGAGAGATGATGCACCGGATGGCTTTGCGTATTCTAACTTAAGGTTCTTCTCTTCTGCCTGTGTCCGGTTCTCATTCACGCTTTCAGACACAAGCGCGAGCCAATCCGTGGGTGTCGTCCTTAGTGCATACTCGCCGCGTTCGATGTGGGAAACGGCCAGGAGATTTTCCATCAAGCCGTGTAATTGTTGTATCGATACCTCGATGCGGTTAATGTATGTTTTTTGATCTTCGCTCGTTGCCTTCCAGATTTCTTGCTTTAGCGTATCTAAATAGCCGCGGATTGACGTTAGTGGTGTGCGTAGCTCATGCGCTGCCATAGAAACGAAATCAAGCTGCATCTGCTTTAACTCGTACTCCTCTGTGACGTTATGTAGCGTCATGATTACGGCGAGGTTGGCGTGTGAGCTCTCCGCGATCTTGGAGGAGGTGAGGTTTACGAATACTGAACCGTTGGGGGTGTACATCTTAACACCCTCTTTGGCGTAGACAACGCCTTCAAAAGTGTCTGTTCTTAAGGGACAGTAGTCCTCGGTCTTTACTATCTCGTTATTCTCGTCAAAAAACTGCACTATCGAGTTCACCGCAACACCTACGAGTTTTTTGGAGTCGATGCCCAGGAGTTTGGTTGCCGACTGATTGGCTACGACTATTCTCCGGTTTAGATCGACAGCGATTACGGCGTCGTTAACACCTGATAAGACAACGGAAAACTTGTTCCTTTCAGCAGCAGCGTTGTCTCTCTCCGAGGTCAGTTCTGTGTTTGCCTTGCTAAGCTGCGAGTCTTTTTGCCTAAGAGCTAGGGCATCTTCCTCCAGCTGCGTCTTTTGGCTCTCTAACTGGTCAATCTTACGCTCGATCTCGTCCATCATCTTGTTAAAAGAGTTGCCCAGATCTTCGACCTCATCCTTTGAGGTTATCGTTGCTCTCGTTGAATAATGTCCGCCTTCAAAACTCTGTGTTGTCTCTTTAAGAATCGAGATTGAACGTGTGATGTTTTTCGTAATTAAAAATGCGGCTATCGACATGATGGCGAGGCCAAACAGTACGCTGAAGAAGACGATAAATAGAAACGAGCTAACGGGCTTTAACGCCTCCTCAGTAGTCTGTTCGACTATTACCGACCAACCAAGATCGTCTACGAGCACGCCACTTGCGATGACGACATGATTGTTTTCGTTTGTATACGTCTCGTTTTGAAGCCCGGTGGCTTCGCCTGTTCCTGTTAAAAGGTCTTTGACCACGCTTCTGTCGTTGACGAGGAAGGCTGCGCTGACAAGCTCGCCGTTTGGGTGAAATATTACCCTTCCGTCGCCATCAACTACATAGGCGATTCCGGTGGTGCCGGTCTTGATCCCGCCTATAACATCCCAAAGTTGACGAGGGCTTACCTCCGCTCTTACTACGGCAATTACACTCCCTTTGCCTGTGTTCGCGATCACCGGTATGTACATGTCGAAGCGTAACTCTTGATCGCCGTCTGAGCCGTATAGCTTACTTGTTGTAGACAGGCCTTGTAGCGCGGTGTCTAACTCTTCGTTTGGTACAACGTAATTAAGCTGTGAGGCGTCAGATTCTTCAAAACGACTGTAACGAAAGGTCTCTGAGTAATCCAAAGCAATGACACTTATCTTGTTTAGACTGGGGATCTTTTTAAACGACTCGATAACCCAAGCTTGAAACTCGTCGTGAGGAATGTTTAGCTTGCCGGTGTCTTCGTCGTAATACTCCGCTACACGATCAACGATAACTCTTGTCTGCAGGTCTGCCTCGTTATAAAAACTGGCGATCTGGCTTGCTCCTATCTTTGCCTTGTCGAGCAACGACTCTCCGATCTTAGCCTTAAGATTTGCCCCAACGTAGGAGAAAAACAGATATTGTGCCAACGCACTTAACGCTAAAATGACGAGGAAGCTTGCAGTAAGTTTAGTCCTGATACTAAGGCGCATATCTTATTCTAACCATTTTTGCTGGAGAAAAACTAGGTACCCTTGTTTGCGTAACGCCTCCAGAGCGCTATTTAGTTGTCCTACCAGGTCTGATTCACCTTTTCGTACAACAATTCCGTAATATTCAGATGTAAACGGGGCACTCGCAATCTTGAGCGTGGAATGTGCCTCCACGATACCCTTCGCGTTTGTGAGATCGGAAAAGATGGCGTCCGCCTGGCCTGCGACGAGTGCCTCTGTAGCGTCCTCAAAGTTGTCGAAACTCTTCACAAGTTCGGTTGATGTGTATTTTAGTGCTTGAGTCTGGTTTGTTGTGCCTCCCTGAACGGCGATTATTTTTCCAGCCAGATCGTCTACCGATTCGATCGTTGTGTTTTGTTCTTGTGTGATTATTACCTGCCCAGCGTTAAGATACGCTGCGGTGAAGTCGTAAAGCTTCTGCCGCTGCTCGTTTATCGTTACTCCAGAGATAATTACGTCGATATCGCCACTGAGAAGCGCAGGGAAGAGATCGTCCCAGGCGATGTTGTTGAACTCGGCGGTAAGGCCTAAGTTTTCAGCGAGCTTATTCCCTAGGTCGATGTCGTAACCAACGAGGGTGCCTTCTTCATCAACCGACTCCATGGGGGGATAGGTTGCATCGGTACCGATTACGAGCGTTGTTGGTGTGCCGGATTTGCTGCTGGGCATGGGTGTGGGCGTTGCTGTGTTATTTTTCAGGAGATTAGGGAGGCTTACAATAGCGACAACGGCTATTACTAAAACGATCATGAGTATACTCCAGGGGATCAGCGGGAAATGATTATTTACAGCGGTAGGTGCTCGTTTTTTCTCTTTTTGTTCGGTGTTCTGGGGCGTTGGAACATCGGCCATCTCGATTTTAAATATTGCACAAATGATTTTTGGATGCAAGGTCTTTGCTAGGTAGTTAAAGAGGGTATGACGGAAAGTAGTTGCACCTTCCGTCATTTCTTACTTCGCTTCTTGGGTTTGCCGTAACCTTGAAGCTCAAGGTCCTCGCCCAACGCGATCAATGTGCGGTGCAGTAGAGATTTGATCGCACCTTCGGTTCGTCCCATGATGTCGCCGATCTCGGCGTTCGTGAGCTCATCAATGAACTTGAGCAGGATTAGCTGCTGACGGTCTGGAGGTAGGCGCTGAATAGCATCAAGCAGCGCTTGGCGCTCGAGGTCGTCAACTAGGGATTGATGTGGACCTTTCTTCCTTGACGGAAGGAAGGTCGTAACCCAGTCCGTTAACGGCAGAGTGCGCTCATTCTTACGCTTGCTGTCACGGTGGTAATTAGCCACCATATTGTGGGCGATGCGGTAGAGCCAGGCGGAGAAGGGGTATCCACGGTCTTCGTAACTTTGGATATGATCCAGAGCTTTGTGAAAGACCTTGGCGGTCAGGTCTTCCGCGTCCTGCTGGTTCCTAACACGGTAGAAGATATAGGTGTAGATCTTCTCGAGATACCTGTCGTAGAGAACGCCAAACGCTTCCGCGTCGGCCTTTGCTTGTCGGACGAGCGCTCGCTCATCTGGGTGGGGATCGGTCATCGATAGACCTCCTTTCTGGCCTCATGCGAAGCCTTGGTTGGGATCGTGTCGCGCAAGGGGATTGGGCGACTGAACCTCGACTAGGTACTGCAGGGTGTGCGGCCAGAGTCTAATCTCTCGTCCGTCGTGGGTGATGAACACGTGGGGCGGGGTTGTGGTCGGGTCCGATAGCTTGTCCTCCCCATCGTAACGCATGGTGTCGCCTTCTTTTAGACGACCTTGGTAGTCGCTACCTGGGAAGATATATGCTGTAGCACGGATCCGGTAGTATCGGCCTAATTGAGGCATTGACCTCCTCCTGAATTGTTACGGTACGTTACGAGTATATCCTATCGGGCAAGGGGGGTTACGAACTGATAAGAGCGAGGTGTTGTTTTTTAATCCCTCGCCAGGCACGGGCGCGCGTTACGGTTGTTTTAATGGCCTTCTTTGGTGTGTCGTAACGCCTGAAGGTTGATTCAACGAGCATCTTTCGATCGGTGATGATGGCGCCATGTGCTGAAAGACGGCTGGAGAACTCGCTGTCGTCGATGCCTTCGGTACCTGAGGGGGAGGTGATGCTGTTATCGAATCCTCCGGCGGCAAGAAACGCAGTCTTTTTTATTCCAGCGTTCGCTGTCGTTATGGTCTGAAAACCCGCGTACACCTCTAAGATCTTGGTGATGAAGATATACCAACCCAGACGTGTAACTGCGGGGATTGGTCGGGGGGCGTCGGTCATGACGACGGGACCGGTGATTGCAACAATGTGTGGACGCAGATTAAAGTGAGCGTGGATGTGTTCAATCCAGTCTTTTCGTGGCACTGAGTCGGCGTCTGTTGAGGCGATAATCTCGTTTGCCGCCGCATTGAAACCGGTGTTTCGAGCAAGGGCGACGCCTTTTTGCGGAACATTGATTACGTTAAGCGTAACTCCGCGTTGACCGAAGGTGTTTTTAAGTGAGAGTGCCTTGTCGTAAGTCCGATCGGTACAGGCGTTTGCGACAACGATAACCTCGGACGGCAGGACCGTCTGGCTCGCAATGGAATCGAGACACGAAACGATGTTATCTTCTTCATTGTAAGCGGGAACAACGACTGTAATCGGTGCGTGTCTAACAGACTTCATACTCTAGCATCATACCATTTCGGTGGTTCGACTTAATCCGTCTCTTATCATTATGACAACGCCAGTAATTACAACCGCTGCACCGACAATAAACGTCAGTCCCCCAAGGAAAGCGTCAGCGCTTAAGAGATGGAGTTTGCTTAATAGATATTCCCAGTCATGGATCGACCCTTCACCACCCAATAGCGGCAGGATTTTAGCTCTCGCGTCTGCGATATAATAGCTCAGGTTAATTGCACTTAGCCCAAGCCAAATAAGGGCAAACCCCATCGCGTATCGGTCTCGCCTGCGATAAAAATACACGATGAAGGTTATTGGGACGGCAAGTTGCATGAGAGATCCACCGAGTATGTAGATAAACTCTCCGCAGAAGGTGAGTAGCAGATGCCCTGCCTCATGGATAACCAGATGAAGGTTGTCGATCACAGTGTAATTAACGGCTCTTGTGATGTATAAAAGGCCAATGACGCCAGTGACTAAGGCGAACGCGATTTTTCCAACCTTCTGCATTATTTGGTTCTAAAGAAGCGTAACGATCTTTGCGACGATCTCTTTAAGAGGGGACTGGCTTTTTACAAAGTAATCGGTGGCGCCCATTAGCATTGCCCGCTGAATGTTTTCGGGTTGGTCAAGATTGGAGGCCACAATTACAGGCGTCTCTTTAAAGTCTTCTGATTCACGTAGCTCACGCAAGATCGCATACCCGTCTTTGACTGGCAGAAGTAGGTCGAGCACAATAAGATCAGGAACAAACTCGTTGGCCTTCTCGATCGCTTTTTCGCCGCTGTCGACGGACTCAACATTGTAGCCAAGCACGCCAAGTTTAGTGGCGAGCGCCAAAGACACGCTTGAATCGTCCTCGACAACCATGATCTTTTTGTGATTACTCTTTTCTGTCATGTTCTTCGTTCTCGTCTTTTACGTTAGGCGGGTGCAACGGGAGTCTGATCCAGAACGTCGTACCTTTGTTCAGTATACTATCAAACCATATCTCTCCGCCAGAGGCGTCGATGATTGCTTTAACGAAATACAGTCCAAGCCCGGTGCCATCGGTTTCGTAGCGCACTACGTTGCTTGCCCGGTAAAATTTATTAAAAATCTGATCGCGTTCGTCGTTAGGGATTCCGTATCCGGTATCCCTAACCTCGATTAGGAAAGCCTCTTCGTTGTCGGGATCTCGTTCCACTAGGACGGTTATGGTTCCTTCCTCGGGTGTGTACTTGATGGCGTTTGTTACGAGATTGATAACCGATTGTCGTAGCAGCCGAGGATCGGCCATTACCTCGGTGAGGTCGGACGATACATTAATACCAAGATGTTGGCTCTTCTTGTTTGCCATACCTTCGATCTCTTTCTCTATCGTGCTAAATAAGTCGCCAAGATCGACCGGTTCAAGATGGATCTCGATCCGACCTGACTCGATACGAGAAACACTAAGCAGAGTATTGACCAGCACGAGCATACGTTCGTTTGAGTCGTTGATGTTATTGATAAACTGTTCCTGCTGCTTGGTTAATTTGCCTGCGTCGCCGTCTATCAACATCTCTAAGTACCACTTAATCGCGCCGAGTGGGGTGCGCAGTTGATGAGAAACGAGCGATATAAACTCGCTTTTCATTCGGTCGATCTCTTTTACTTGGGTGACGTCGCGCTCAAGTGCAACAAAGTACACGACCTCGCCTTGGGCGTTAAGAATCGGATCAATGTGGAGATCCGCGATATATGTCTGCCCGTTTTTGCGTTTGTTTGTCAGCTCTCCGAAGAAATGAACCTTATCCTCTTTTATGGTATGCCACATATTTTGGTAGAACTCTTTTGGCATAAGTCCTCCCCAGAGTGTTCCGGCTTTTTTGCCAAGCGCCTCCCCGCGCGAGTAGCCGGTAAGCCGTTCCATAGCTTCGTTAGCGTATATGACAATACCATCCGCGTCGGAGATAACGATCTGGTCAGATGTGTTTTCTACTGCAAGTCGAAACTTTTGCAGGTCGTCTGCGAGCTTTTCAGAGTGTATCTTTTCTTTTTGTACTTCCTCGAGCGCCTTAACTAGCGTTTGGTGCTGTTCTTCAAGATCGTCCTTTTGACTTCTTATCTCCTTGGTCTGTTGTGAAACCTTTAAGTCGATAAGCTCGTACGTCTCTTTGAGTGTTAATGTCATTCGATCGAAAGCGCGAGATAACTCTCCGATCTCATCTCGGGCTGTTGTTCCTACCTGGTAGTTAAAATTACCAGATTGTACAACCTTGATACCCTTCTTCAACTCCTCGATCGGGCGGCTAATCTCCCGACTTATAAAGTAAGACACGGTGTAGAAGATCGCAACGGCAAGTACTGCAAGACCGAAAAGCACGCCCGTCTGTTGTGTTACCGGTGCGAGTGCTTCATTCTTGTCGATCTTTACCACCAACGCCCAATCTAGGATGTCAACGTGCCGCGTTACAAGAAAGACGTTTTTGCCTCTGTAGTCGACGGAATCAGTAAGCTGGAGAGGTGTATTATTCAGCGTTTGTATAACTGGTGCCGCAGTAGCGTTTCCGGGTATCAATTGTGGTATAGGTGTGACGGAAGGAAACCGGGGTTTGTTTAGGAATACCGCGTTGCCTTCTTCGTCGAATGCTGACAGGAGAATCTCTCCTGTACTACCGAGGCCAGCACGGTTTGAGATCGTTTGGGCTACAAACGAATCGTCAATCTCAGCAGCGAGAAAACCTAGGTTGGTGTCTTCATCTGTGATCTGGGTAACAATAAGCGCAAAAAAGGTATTATCGGACTCCGCTGATCTGTAAAATCCCGAGAGGGCGGTGTCGTTGCTGTTTTTTGCACTCGTATATGACTGCTCAAGATAGCGTCCGATCGTAGAAATATTCTCCATTGATTCGCCGGTCTTTTTATTTAGTAGATCGCTTACATTGCCGTCTGTGTCGATAAAGAAGAGGTTGTTAAATCCAATAGACCTCTTAAGGTTTAGGAAAAAGGTGTCTGTTATCTGGTCTGGATCTAGCGTCTTGCGAGGTGTTCTAGCGATATCTATGATCGTTGGAGTCAGAGCCAAGAGTTTTGTGTTTTGGATACGGTCTTGTATGTTGTCCTCGAGCTCTTTTGCCCTGTCGGCAGCGACGACACTAAGTCCCTCAATTGCTTCGGTTGTAAGTACGTGCCCCAAAAGCAGGCTAATACAGATACCTGCCGTTGTTATCACGACGATGAAGATTGAGATGAAGGTTACTGTAATGCGTGGTCTTATCGAAATATTACGTGCGAATATCTTGCCTATAAGAGGTTCAGAAGAAGCTCCTGATATGTTGCGGTAAATCAGGGCGCCAATTGTAATAATAACGTACGAGATTCCTTTTATTATTAAACTTATAAGCGTGTTTACTGGAGAGACTGCGCCACCTACAGAGATGCCTACGAGAAACAATGCGAAAAAGATTATGCCGGGTCGGCGGGTCAGATAAAAGAGTACGAGGCAAAGCAGTAAGGCTACCGTTGTTAGTGGTATTGCAGCATGAGTTGTGAAATTAAGCCCTGCCACCTGAGGAAGGTTGCTCGTCCCGAAGGCAAAAACGACTAGCGCAGCAACAATAAAGAACGCAAAGTAACGCCATGTTACTTTAATACCGAAAATAACAAGCATCAACAGGTAGATTAACCCGATGATAATAATTGCTGTGATGGAATGGTTGGCCTTTAAAGAAAACTCAACGTTAACCCAGGAAAGCTGTTCGGCCATTTCTATTACGCTGCCAATGATTCCTGTGGTGAACAACATTGCGAGCATAAGGACGAAACGGTTTTTGTTATGCCGATATATAGCAAACATCAACATTGCGAGTCCTGTAGTGAGGATAAGCATTGCGATGTGGGCGATTAGGGTTACATACATTTGGCAGCGTCTATTAATAAAAATATATAGGTGCAGGTTGGTTAATGCAAGAAACCATTGCGTATTTTGCGACTGGAATATAATGCGTGTATGAACAATTCGTTGGGAGCGATTGCAGGTGTTGCGTTTTTGGCCATCGTTGGCCTAGTGTTTGGGTATTACGTGTTGTACTTCACGCCGTATGCAAAGGCGCTAAGCGATTACGACGTGGCAGACGAAGAGTATCAACGACACCTGAAACAATGCTACGTGGAGCTACCTGTTGACGAAAACTGCATCGGATTGGATTGTAGTCGTGGCGTAGTAGCAGGGTGTGCTGATATAGAAAAACCTGTTGAACCCGAGTTGCCGATGCGTGACGTCGTCATGAAGATAGGTGAGTATCTCCACGTAAAGACTGTACGTTAAATGTGGTCTAAGCGTTCTGGACTAATCGTTGAGGCTTAGATGTCGGTTGTATCATGCTTAATTTTCAATAGTCGCGTGAAGTGGTAGATGGGTATGGTTATAAAACCAGAGGATAACAGTATCGCACCCCAGGCGATCTTACCGCCGGGAGATAACTCTTTATCTCTGCCTAGGTTGGCAAAGGCGTATACGTAGTTTGCGATCGAGACGACCGTCACGATAAGCTGGAGCACGAAAAGCCCAACCACCATATAACTAAAGTATGAAGGGAGGATATAGTTAGCTTCCAGAGTAATAGGGTCGTAAGGTATTCCGATGAGGAGAAGATCTTTTAGCGTGTAGTAAAAGCTCGCGATGCCGACAATAAACCCAATGAGCGGGATCGTAACGAAGACGCTCCACATCCTGCTAGGTCTTAAGTAGTTGTCCATACCGTTATTGTAGCAAGGGGAACTCACTACTCAAATCGCCATTCGATTCGATCGCCTTCATGCGTTATATACTCCGAAGCTCCGACGGTTGCCGCTGCACCGTTAACGTAAAACAGCCAGTACTTTCCTTCCATGCCGCCCGCTAGGTCATTTATCGAACTAACATATTGACCGAAACTCGAGTCCTCTATTACGACTGTGGGGTTTTGTGCTACAAGCTGGTTCAGTACCGACTCGCCTTCAATGGCTGTGTAACTGATGATTGTGTCGATAACCTCCTGCACCGTTGTTGGTGTCGGTGTGTCTGACTCTGCGTTCCTTGTGTCGCCGTTACCGTTTGATACATACGTGGCACCTGCAAGTATGATAGCGACTGCTAATAATAGAATAATTATCTTGTTATTTTTCATAGTACTCACCCCCTAACTCTGCTTTAAGTTTTAGCGAAAAGACTGCCAAAACGCGAGCAATGAGTACGTATTGCCGGGATCGGATTTTTACCGTTGCGCGTCAATGGCGGAATTCCACCGCTCTTCACCGACAAGACGTGATAGGTTGATTTATAAGACATCGACCCTGATATTGCAAGTGGTCAAGTCTGCCCCACTAGAGGAGGTCAACTCGCCATAATTGAAAGCCTTGGGACCTTGATCCTTCTTTTTATTGTGTCGTACTTTTTTGATATCTTGATAGGCTCGCCTTCGTAGATCTTTCTATAACCGCCGGCTGGGTCTTTAACCTCGACGTTGATCTTATATGTTCCTTCTTGGACCAAGAAAGAATATCTTCCGGTTTTGTCGGTAACCACTGGTGGGTACTGCATCATCGGAACGTTAGGGTTTACTAGTCGAACTACGGCGTCACTTATTGCAGTCTTGTTATTTTTGACCACTCCCCAGGCGTGACGGGACTTAACTATGATCTTCACACCGAGAACAACGATGAAGAAGCACAAAACGATGGTGTTGGGAATGCTTGATACGAGAAGGAACGCCACCACCGCCCAGAGCATTGAAGCGGCAAAAAGTATTCGCGCAATAGCGGGGATAACTCTTAGAATGGGTGAGTCGTGTCTTATACCTATGCGATCCTTCTCGGCCTGGTTCCAGTCGGCTTTTACCGGTTCCAGCGGGATGTTGTGGAGTATTGTCGAGTCCTTGCCGATGTAGATTCTTTGTCCTGTGTAGACATCAGAGTAAACAGGGTCGTTGTTAAGGTTATGGAACTTTTCGCTGCTTGGTGGGAAGTTATAGTTTGCCTTGTCTACTTTGATCGTGTAAGTTCCCGGTTTAACGAGGAACTGGTATCTGCCGAATATGTCGGTCAGTGTCTGGGCCGTCTCACCGTTTTCGTCGACAAGGGTAACAAGAGCTGGGTCGAGAGGCTGTTTGGTGACGACATCGTATACAACACCCCATGGTTTCCGCTTTTTGATGATTAGTCCGAGCAACAACCCTGGTAGATGCCAAATCGATGTAAATTGTATGGCAGCTGCAACGGGAGGAATGAGGCCGGCGGTGATTGGAGCGACAAAAGTTGCAGCGGCGACGGTAACAGCGGCAGTAGAGTTAGAAGACTCGTTCGCTAATGATCGGGCGACGATAACCGATTTGCTGCCAAGCTGGATCACAGCGGAGAGAATGTCTTTTGTAAGTTGTCTTAAATTTGCTGAGGTTTTTTCCAGAAACGAGTCGGTGCTCTTTGGCGCGACTGGGTCGGTCGGCTTGGGGCTTGGAGGCGTAGATGTATTTGACGAAGATTGTGGGGTTGGCGTTGTTGGAGAGCTTGGTTCTCGGGTCGGCGCTGGACTTATCGTCGGCTCAGGTGTTGGGGTAATCGTTGGAGGCAAGACCGCCTCTTCTGACAGTCCAACAACCAGGCTTAAAGTGTAGGTTTTTGCGTTACCTGCCAGATCGTAACCGATTAGTTTTATCTCGTATGTCCCTGGCGATAGAGTCTGCAAGATCTCCCACCGAGTTTTTGAACTGCTGTTTACGGATTTTTTGTTCGCGCCATCTACATACAGATCAACGGTAAGGTTCGTCTCGCCGGTCCCGATAAATCTGGGATTGGATCCGACGTAATAGTAAGTGGAAAAGCTATCGGAGTAGGCGATTGTCGTGATAGCGGTGAGTTCCATGTCTGGTCCTTTAGTGTCCAAGATTATTGTGTCGTTATACGACTTTGAGACGTTGCCGCTCCCGTCCTTGAATCTGGTGTAGACGGTCTTTTTGCCGTCTTTATTTGTTAACGTGTAACTTTGAACTGTTGCGAAACTGATCCAGTCAGCGCCATTAAAGCTTTCGTCTTCGCTAAGTTGCATCTGCGTAACGTCTTGCACGTCCATTGACTGCAGAGTTAGTGTAACCACGCGCGTATTTGTATAAGAATCGCCTCCATTAATAACAACACTCCCGGTTGGAGCATCTTGGTCAAGCGTGATATCGTCGTTCATCGTTGTTGATTCGTTACCGGCCTTGTCGAGTAGTCTTACGTAGACCGTCTGCTTGCCTTTTTCATTTAGCAAAGAAAATGTGTTTGAAGCCGTGTAGTCGTTCCAAGACGCCCCGGATAAATCGGGATTTAATGATGCCTTAATTTTGTCAACTCCGGAGATATCGTAAACATCGAAAGTGAGTGTTACATTAACCGATGGCGTGTATTCATTCCCATTGTTTATCATAAATGTACCGGTTGGTCCGTTACGGTCGAAGATAATGCTCGCGGAGTACGTTGGTGATACATTCAACGCATTGTCACGGAACTTCACATAGAAGGTTTTAACCCCATCCGGGTCGGATAGGGCATAGGATTTCTCTGAAACGAACGACTCCCATACCGCACCTGCAAACGAGCTTTTGGTTGAGATCTTCATGTCTTCCACTCCCGAGAGTGAATCTAAAGCTGTCAGTTGCAAGGTAACGTTGGGATCAGCTGTTTGTATCTGTCCGTCATTTATCGCAATCCCTCCAACTGCGCTTACCGTATCGAGCGTGATTAAGTCGCTGGTTACGTTTGAGAGGTTGCCTGCATCGTCTTTTAGCTGTGCGTAAACCGTGTGGGATGTGTTTGTCGAACCAAGCGTAAAGGGTGCGGGGTCAAGATACGTCTGCCAGCTACTACCTGAAAACGATGCGTTCTCGCTGAGGCGCATCTGCAGGGTTGATGGCGACTCGTCTGTTGTTGTAAAGTCGATACTCACAAGGCGGGTGTTCGTGTATGTTGCATCCCCGCTTATTACAACCGATGTTTCTGGTGCTTGGTTGATCGTTAATACATAAGTGTCCGAGTTATTCGACGTTGAAGCTTCACCGGTTGAGGTTGTGGCAAGAACTGTTCCTGAGATGTCGCTCAAAGTCGTCGCTGAGTCTTGAACTACCGTCTCGATCGTTACCGTGCTCGGATTGGTTGCGTACGTCACCGACCAGTCAAGCACCGTTGGTGTCGTCCAGTTATCTCCACTTGTAAGCGTTGTCTGAAGGTTAATCGTGGAATATGTAGTCGTCGAGAGTGAGCTAAGATCGATCAGCCCTACGCCCGTTGTAATGCGATTAACGAAGCCCGAGATATCGCTATTGCTTGCGTCCTTTATCGTGTAGTAGATAGCGTCGCCGCTCGGGGTGCTGCTGTTGGTGAGCAGGTTGCCCCATTTGTAGAGGCTTCCGGAGAGGGCGATGGGATCGATTGGTGATGCCGTCTCAGATGTCGATGTAGTTGGGTAACCAAATTTACTCAACCCGTTGGTAAGGGTCGGTATATAAACGTGCCAGTTTGTGCCGTCAAAGCTGCTTGCTGGATCTCGGATGCCCCAGTGACCAAGAGGAGGATCGATAACGGTCCAGTTAACACCCTTGTCAAAAGACTCCCATATCAGCGTAGTGGTGATGATCTGCGAACCCCATGCACCGATCAGGTGTGTTTCGTCGGTGGGATCTATCGCCAATCCTAAGCTATCGTACATGTATGGAGACTCGCTTACCGCTGAGAACGTCCCCGGGTTACCCGAATTTTCTGAGCGATAGAGTCCTGAGTTGGCTGATTGAACGGCATAAACGAAGCTGGTGTTTGATGGGGCAACGTATATCCCCCTTATATCCGAAACGGGTGTGAGTACACTCGTCCAGTTCGCCCCGCCGTCGGTTGAACGGTAAACACCGTCGCTGTTAACCGGGACAAAGACGATATCCTCGTCGGTTGGGTCGATACCCATGTAATTTCGTACGTTGCTAACGTTGAAGGGGAAACTAACGGCGGTAATGCTCCAGGAGTCGCCGCCATCGTCAGACCGGTAGATTCCGTCGCCCCTGTTGGAGGCGTACAAAACGTCAGGGTTAGAACGGCTTATGGTGATGCGATCGATCTGTAGATCGGGAAATCCGGCGTTTTTTTCGTTCCACGAATCACCACCGTCGGTTGATTTATAAACTCCTTGGTCGTACGCCCTTAAGTAAACGGTTTCATCGTCCATCGGGTCGATGATTATTTCGCCTTTAAATGGTGCGTTTGGAAGGGTGGTAAAGGTATCCCCACCGTCGGTTGATTTAAGGAAGTTGTCGATACCGTTGTCGGAGGTAATGTAAACAACGTCAGAATCCTGTTGACTTACCGCTGCCGTTTCGGCGCCGTAACCTTTTAAGTCTGTCACGATACCGCTGAATGTGTCTGCGTAATCGGTGGATCTTAATATGGGAGTGGTGCCTCTTGTGTAGTAGTTTGTTGTGTAAACTACGCCGCTCACAGTAGGATCGGCTTTAAATAAAAGATGCGAGTAGACTGGACTCATTGTTGTAAGTGGGTAGTTGTTCCAGGTCGATCCTCCGTTTACGGTGTTGTAGATCCCGCCACCACCACCAGGAGTCCCGTATACAACACCCGCTGCAGTTGATTCCTGTTGCATGCGCCAGAAGCGCACCCCAGGAAGCGACAAGGTCCAGTTCTCGCCGTGATCGGTTGTTTTATAGATAGCGGTTACGCCATACATTGAGGCGTAGGCGGTGTCGGGATCCACCGCGTCGAAGGCTATGCCAAGACTTTGTGTAACCGGAAGACCGGTGTTGGTTGCGGCGTACCAGGTTGCTCCTGCGTTGTCGGAGAACATCACCCTGTTTGATGTCGTTTCGCTTGCGGCGATGGCGTAGTTTGGCGAATTTGGATGAAACTTGACCTCTCTATATGAGCTGTTTGAAACCGTGGAGAAACTAACACCGTAGTTTGTTGATCTTTGTATGGTTCCATACGTGGCGATAAGCATAATGCTCGGATCGTCAGGTTTATGGACGATATCCCAAACGTAGCTGAAGGCTGATGTGGAGGATTTTGTCCAGGTGACCCCCAGGTTGTCGGTGTAATACACGGCATTGATGTTGGCAATGAAGATTCGTATTGGGGAGGTAGGTAGAATATGGGCTTCCATGATGTTCTTTTCTTCCACCGGAAAGTCATGGGTGATCTCCGTCCACGTGGCGCCAGTGTCGTAAGTGATAAAGATGTGATTGTTGCATCCCAGCACTAGATTTGTCGGATCGAGAGGATTTATATCCAGCGCGTAAACGTAACATCCAGGAAGTTGCTCCATACCGGTGTCGATTAGGCGTCGCTGTGACTTCAAACTGTTGTTTCCGGTGTCGACGAGTGTGTTAGTGTTTGTCTCGAACTCCGCGGTCGTGTCCTGTTCCCAGAAGTGAGCGGCTATATCCGAGGTGAAGGTGAGTAAAACATCGGTGACGTTACAGTCCGTGCCTTCTAAGTCAGCAACCGGGGAGTAGGTCCAGGTCGATTGATCATCGTTTGAGTACGTGACCGTTATGCCAAGCGGGAGATTGTCTTCCGTCGAGCCGACAACGTAGCATGTGCCGTCGGGAATAGAGTGGACTCCGGTAGCGTTTTGTGCGTCCTGGTTACCAAGATTTAGAACATTTATCTCGTAACGGATCTTCTCTCCGATGTTCACCTCGTCCGACTTATTGTCCGAGGTTGCATCGCAGTCGCCGTCTGGTCCGCATGAAAAACCGCTAATCTCAGCGTTTACGTCCGCGTAGGTGGTATCGATCGCCGTTAAACCACCCTTGCGAGCGGTGTAAAAGCTTATGCCCATTAAAACAACCACACCGATCAATACTGCGGTGAACGTAAGCAGCTTTATTTGGTATTTTTCCCACCGCGGGCGGGGCATCTTTACTAATTGTATCGTTTAGATTGTTATGTGTTAAGGCTTATTGAAGTCGTTAAATACTTGGAATACTCTTAGTATAAGTTAGGGAGATGCTGAGATTTAAGTCGTTTATTAAAAGACACCGGTTGTTCGTAGTTTTGCTTTCCATCGTGCTGTTTTTTGTATTCCTGTTTGAGTTATTATCCTGGGTTTGTTTGCCGGGCTTTAAGAACAGAGTCTATACACAGCTGCCAACGTGTTACGACCTTATTAAGTACAGTATATCGACTGAGGCCGCATTAAACTATGGCTGGGGTAGCAACCCTTCGGACCCGTCTGCGTCTGAGTTTGTTGACGTTGAAAATGTTTTGGCAAGCGGGAACGTATATTACATCGGTAGGAACGTTCTACATGCTAACGGTCGTGCATGTTATCCATACGTGTTCATTGCGGACGATATGCCGACTATGGCGACGAGGTACGTAGAGGCGCACGAGGCATTTCATATCTTGGGTGTTAGATCCGAGACACAGGCTAACTACAAGGCGGCGTTGATAGAACCGCTAGGGATGGTCCAAGTGGTGTTTATTAGTGTTTTTGGTAATCTCAAGCTTGTGGATTTACCCTGTCGTCTGGGTGTTTCGTGGCTATTATTTAAGGCGTACTTCTTGTGGGGGTTGTAGTTTGAAGGACAGCCTTAAGGGTTTAAGTACACCAGGCTGTCCTTGTTTAATGGTGCGTTTTATTTCGGTGCTCTGCGTCCTCTCCCTTTGTCGCTTCGCGCCAGTGACGATAGCCGTCAGCGGTGCAATAGATTCTACCCGCGTCGCCTTTGTATCTTGGTGGTTCGTACTTCAAATTTGAGGTGACACTACTTGGGCACTGCGGGCACTGGTCGCCAACCTTAGCAGATGCGATCAACGTTCCAGCCATACTAGTTACCTCCCTTGGTTAAGATTGCTCAATTCGACCAGTTGCAGTATAACACTCGGATATAGGTTTTGTTTGATCAGCCGAGGATCGGAAATCTTCGTACAATCTTTGTTGACGTCCACCACTTTCCCAATCCCCAATATTCACCGGCACGGGAGACGTACAAGATAAGGAGGCATAGGATGTAGATGAGGTGTTCATCGACAAGGGGATTGTTGGCGGGAGGGAATCTCGAGAGGTAGATTAAGAGTATCAGTAATACACCGGATACGGTAGCGATCTGCATGCCAATACCAAGTGTTAACGCCGATCCAACGCCAAACATGCCGAGTACAAAGAGGTAGTCGACGATCACCAGCCCGCTTAGCGACTTAAAGATATCGGCAAACACCCCGTTTGTACCGTATGTTAAAAAACCACCGGTTGGCGAGACACCAACGAGCCATGACTTATTCGGCGAGGTTGCAAAACCAAGCCCAAACATCTTGTCTAGAAACGTCCACAAAAAGATAAAGCCCAAGGTTATGCGTAGTATGGCGAGCAGTCGCCAAGCGGATTGTTCGCTCATGCGTTTAGTATATCAGTCGCAGCCTTTTTCTAGGTGACAGGTGTGGGTGAAGGTGGTTGTTGCGGCGGAACTAACTCGGGCCTGAATCGTAGTAATTTAATAAGCGACTTGAAGAACAGGTAACCGCCATAAATCACGGGACCCCACATTATGTAGTAGGTGGAGCCTGGGAGGAAAAGTAGAGTAACTAGTGTGATCAAAAATCCGGCAAAGATTGCCAGGGCACCGTTTCTCATGCCTTTGAACAACGCCTTGCGCCCGATCCCGTCCAGTGTGTAGGTGTCGCTTTGCTTCATATACAGGATCTGTGTTACGAGCAATAAGATTAACCCGACGATTAAACCGACTACGTAAAGTAAGAAGGTTGTCTGCGCGCTGCTGTAAAGGTCGTTAAGCTTCGGGTAGAGGTTGTTGTAGTAAAGGGCGTAACCTGCATCCAGCGAGTCTACTCCACTTGTTGCCAGGGCGTTGATCTTGGTGGCGTCGGTTTCGTTGGCAGCTAGACCAAGGGTAGTGATACCTTCAAGTATCTTGGCTGATGCATCTGCGGCGGTGTTGAAGATGTCGATCTCCTGGTCTGTTGCATCGGGGTAATTTAGTCCATCAAGATATAAACGGTTACTATCTTCGAAATAGTCCTTATTTTCGAGTAGGTACTTTACCGCCTGATCGAACTTTGATTCGTCCAGATACTGACCGGCTGTCTCTAAGATATTGAAGTCTTGTTCAACCCGAGCGATAAAGTTTTCCGCGTAGTCATCGATACTTTGCGCTGAAATCAGAACTGGGGTAAAAAAGGCGTTAAGGAGAAGTAACGAAATAATGATAACCTTGATGTATCTCACTGCTATCTGAAGTTTACTAGTTTGATTGGGCCTATGCAACAGGACTGACAACGACAAGCCATTAGGCGCCAGGGATTTATTTATAACCCGACACTATGTCGCTAGCACAATTTTGTGTTCGTAGTGTTTTTACAATTGGGATACCTATCCAGCCCAATTTGTAAGAACACCGTTTTCGCTAATTGGCGGGTTGTATTCTTTAAAAACAAGGTTATTGGCCGTCACGATATTGGAGAACTCCTTGTTGTAGCATTGGGGGCACAACCACTCGCCCGATACTGCGCCTGGATTGTTCGCGAGCGTATCTATTCCATAGTAATCGCCAACCTCTACACTAAAGTACTGCCCACTCTTATTGCATCTACTGCACTTGGAGTTTGTGGCTAGCAGTTGTTTAACCTTTTCGATGTAGTCAGCCTCGAAGTTGTATTCTTTAAGTATGCTGACCACATAGAAGTGGTAGTATTCAACAGGTCCACTTCTCTTTTGAGCCTTTGTAAAAGGTTTGAGAACAAGCGCTTTGTGCGGATAGCTAACAATATACGATTCCGCTTTATGCAAAAAACACCCTTGGCAAAGAAAAAGTTGTTCTTTGGGGTGGGTAGCGAAGTCATGCGTATTGATAAAAGTATAAATCTCCGACTTCGGCGTTTCGACGGCACAGATATCACACCTTTTAGTTTTGCTAAATAGTGACATAGCGCCATTATCCGTTGGTGTAGGCTAACTTGCAAGTGGTATTACTGGTCTGACAAAATGAAAATATGGTAGTTTCGCGTACGCGAACTGAAGTTGCGACTGACTCTTCCAACACAAGAGAGGTTGTTGCCGTCCACGAGTTGCAGGAGAGTACCCGCGAGTTACCCAAGATCGGACTTGAGATAGAGGTTCCAGGGATTACCGACAGATGATGAAAGCGTCTATAGAGAAAGGGCTGTGGTTGAGCTATTTATATCAGGCATGCGGTACGCCCCCTCCGAAGAGTAGGCGGTCAAACGTTAGTCCAGTGGAAAGTAGTCATTGAGGAAATCTTTGACCTTATTGTAAAGATCGTCCTCTTTAGCATTATTCACAATCTTTACGTCGTGCATGCCGATTACTGTATCGAGATGCTGAGCGAACACATCGTAGTTGCCACTTTCGAACGATTCCTGTTCGAGAAAGGTTTTAAAGTTGAGTTTGTCCCTCGTTGAATCGCGATCCTTGATGCGTTTGTAACGATTCTTTGCCGACGCAGTTACGTAGAGAATCACTCCGTGTGTTGCTTTGATGGCGCGAACCTCATCCGGATGGCGAAGTCCGCTGATGACCAGTCTTTCGTTATTATTTCGCAGCGCCTCCTTAACTAAAAATCGCGTGCCATGTTTTTTGCGAAGATCGATCCCTACCTTTTGCTGAAGCTTGCGGTCCCCCTCCGACCCATTAAGCTTTATCGTGTATTCTCTGACAATATTTCCGGTAGAGACATGTTTGAAGTTGTGTTCATTCTCGAGGTGTTTCGCGATTGTCCCTTTTCCTGCGCCGTTTTCTCCCACCAGGCCTATGATCATGCGTACGTTCATTGGGGGAGTATAGCAAAACAGTATCTGATATGTAAGAACCCGTGGTGATTCCTACAGGTGTATGATTGAATTATGTCGCGGAAAACCTTGATCTTTATCTTTATGTTCACGTTTAGTAGTATCGGTGGATTTATTCCAATGATCTGGGGCGGATCTTTGCTCTCGTTGTCTGGGGTTCTGCTAAGTGGTGTAGGTGGATTGTTGGGGGTCTATATCGGCTACAAGCTTGGCAGTTACCTAGGGCTCTAATATAAATGGTGCCCTTGGCGGGAATCGAACCCACAGCGGTGGTTCCGGAAACCACTGTTTTATCCGTTAAACTACAAGGGCGTAGTCATGAAGTATTATAATAGATAACGCATATGTCCGGGCACAGCAAATGGCACAAGGTAAAGCATCAAAAAGCTGCCAAAGACCCAAAAAAGAGCAAGGCTTTTAGTCTGCACGCTAGGTTGATTCAGGTCGCTGTTAAGTCCGGCGGTCCTGATCCTGATATGAACCCGGCCTTGCGTAAGGCGATCGACGATGCCAAGGCGATTAATCTTCCCAAGGAGAATATCCAGCGTGCGATAAATAAAGGTGCCGGCATCGGTAATGAAGGGGCGATGGAGACCTTTACACTTGAAGGTTACGGGCCCGGCGGTGTTGCGGTTATGCTTACGGTTACGACCGATAATCGCAATCGCACGGTGGCTGAGGTGCGTAAAGCGTTTAAAGATAGTGGTGGAAGTCTTGGAGAACCCGGAAGTGCCGCGTTTGTGTTTGGGTCAGATCCTGACAATCCTCAATATAAGACGCCGATCTCGGACGCACATCAACTGCAACAGTTCGAAGACCTGGTTGATGAGCTAGACAGCAACGAGGACGTCGACGATCTAGTTCACAATCTGGGTTAGCTCGTTATGAATGTGAAAAGTTATAATTATTGAAGGTTGAGATTGTTAGGATAGTTTAGATGGTTGTAAAGTTTCAAGGTATCTATACTTGTTACACTTCACTAGTCGCGCATCACACTTTCCCATTTCCCGATTACTAGTTACGCATTCCAAGTTCTTCATCACTGATCACAGTTCACCCTTTTGTTATAAAATCAGGTTATGCATATCGACGATATTTACGAGGAATACCCCGATAAGTGGGTGCTCGTTAGGGTTACAAAAGAGGATGAGATTGGTGAGGTTGTGGAAGGAGAGGTGCTTTTTGTAAGTGACGATCGAGATGAGATGTATAAGGCGATCGCGAATGTTGAAGGCGGGTCAACGGTTGCAACCTTATACACAGGCGAAATTCTTAGCGAAGGTCAGTCGTTTGCATTCAAGTCATGACAGAACAGGCGATCTTAAAAACGTTCGACCCAAGGGCCGGAATTATCCTGGTTACTGCTACAATCACGAGTCATATCGAGATGAAAGCACGACTCGTCTTTGATACTGGGGCAACGTACTGTATGTTGCCGTGGTGGCTGATTAATAACCTGCAGATAAAGATTAACCCCAAAAACGTTACGCAAACCACAACGGCTAGCTCAGTCGAGACGTCACCGATTGTGAAACTCCCGGCTTTGGAGGTTTTAAATGAAAAGGTGGAGAACGTGACGTGTTTGGTGCGTGACCTTCCGCCGATGAGCAACGTCGACGGACTATTGGGACTAAGCTTCTTAAAATACTTTAATGTTAATATCAATTTTGAGGAAGGTGAGCTCTCCTTGGATCGATATTAGGTCGCTTGGTTTTATTTGACACAGACATCACAAAGCTGTATATTCCTTGACACAATGCAAGGATTAACCTCACCTAACGCAGTGTCGTTTACGTCCCGCTATTTGGCGGGCTGCGCTGTTTTGTAAACCCTAGCTTTTACAGGACCCAACAACCCGCTAAACGGCGGGTTTTTTAGTTTTGGATTTTGCTAGTACAAAACGAGCACATTCACAAAGGTCTAATTCAAGTAGACAGGGTGTTAAACCCTAAACCCCAAAGATCGTGCACCTCTTGCACGAGAGATTTGTGTTTGCGAGAAACGAAAGGAGTAACCAATGTTTCTCAACGTTCGACCCGAAGACGGTCTGGCGGTGGAGCTCGTTGCTGCGATGGGAGCTAGAATGATAGATCCCGGGCGGTACGAGCTGGATGGCGGCGGTGATCACGAGATCGCCGTTGTGTCGTTCACACAAGGCGCTATGCCGAAAGGAGTACTGCATCCAAGGAACAAGCCTACGCACTACCGCATCCTAAGGCGTAAGGGACCGCTGGATAGTCACGTCAGTCCTCAGCTTCAGGGTGAAGTTGTCCTCGTGCTCAACCGAGATCAGGCCGAGTGGTTACTTGGGCAGGTGAAAAATATCCGCGGGCAGATCAGGATCGGCCAGACGGGAAAGATGTATACCCGTTAGTCTGGGACAAGGTGAGAGGGGAGGAGTTCATTCTCCTTCCCTCAATTGGTAGTTGACATACTATCGGATGGGTGCTATTTTTATTTCACAATGTTGAATGTAAATCTAAATTACTGGCATCGCTATACAACCCTCCAAACGGCGGGCGTTAGTGCTGTGTAGTAATAAGATTATTCACATAAACTGGTAACCCGCCAAACGGCGGGTTTTTTTATGGCACATTAATAAACTGTTACTTACAGGAGAAGGCGCTTAATTACTTTCTCCAGGCTATCCATGTCAACGAATACAAGTTAACTAGTTGCTAAAAGGAGGCAAGCTATGTATCACTCATTTGGAGACGCTGGCGATCAGCCATGGAAAAGAGGGTCAAGTGATGTTAGGGGTTCTGGTCAGCTTCGTGCTATTGCAACACCGAGGATCCATTGGAGTATAGACGCGCTGCAAAGTACCGAGCGGGCGATGGTCTCCTCCTTGCTTGAAAAAGTCAGGGGGGCAGGAGTTAATACTCACGGGGCAGCCGTTGCTGAGAGTTGTATCCTCCCGATAACGCAACAAAACCCCGGAACATACATAGTTGAATACGGTAGTAGTTCGGCTGTGGCGTGGGTACGCGAGGATATCGCCTTATTGAGGGCAGTCTCTATGTTGCCACGAGCAGTGGGGGTAGTTACTCTAGCTAAAGGAGGGCTCTCCCTCGCTGATTCTTTAACCGACACTCAAGCATCTTTTGGGCTGCTTGATGGGGCGGGAGACCTTAGGTCTCTTTTTACTACCGAACAGCTGTATCGACCTGCCGGGCAGGTTCCATTACCAAGGTGGTCTGATTTCCGGTCAATGTATCGGTCATTTGGCTTTTCTGCCTCGATGGAAATAATTAAGGCCTGCTTTGATGTAACTGCTGCTAGAAGCTGGTTCGACTTTGTTGGAGTGTATCGCTATGTGACGGGTCAGTTTGTGCGGTCTCTACTTGCAATCCCGAACGAATGGCGGGTTGTCAGCGGGGAGGATCTGTTTCTTTCGGCAGATGAGATAGCACAAGCGACTGTGACTGATTTTGCGAAGACGGTGAGAGATGCTGCGCGTATCGCCTCATGGCAGAGAGCTCCCCGCGTACTCAACTTCCCATGCCAGAACAATGTGAGCCCTTGCGATCATTGGCACTACATCAATGCTCGTGGACGGCAAGTCGGGTATAGTCCCGGACATGGTGCAGATGTTCCAAAAAAGTGTCGTGTCAGATCACCACAACAGACAACTGTCGGTCAGGCGATAACCTATGGCGCCGGGCTGTCTGGCATGGCACTCTACTATGCTATGGGTGTTCTTGGTAACTTGAGTGACCATGTGATCCTTGCAAGGGACTACTCGAAGGGACAGGTATACCGTGTTCTTGAATCGTTTCTTCGTGATAAATCAAACCGCTTGCATGTGATTCCATATGGTGCTACATACCTTTATGCAAGAGGGTCTGATCCAGCAAAGAGTCTAGACTCGCTCGTTTTACTGGAAGTGCTTCTACGCTCTGGTAAGCCCGCAGATATTGTTCGTCAGATATTTGCAGGATTTCCGGTTCCTTACAAGTCGCCTCACGAGGTATTTGTAGAGCTTGATTTGGATGGCACAGTAACAGTTTCACATCGGGAGGTGTGAAAAAAGAATGGAGCTGAGTGCTGGAATATATTGTTTTTACAACGGTTATTCACACGCACCCAGCTCCGTCTTCATAACTATGAATAAAGAAGATAAAAATAAAACTAAATATATTTTGGGGATTACGGCACACCCAGACGATCACATATCGTTCGCTGGGACTGTGATAAAGCTGGGCAAAATGGGTTACTCGTATGCCGAAATCGTATTGTCTGACGCTGAAGAGTCAGGTATGGTTAAAGGTGGTCAACGGCTTGTTCGTGTTGACAAAAGAGAACATCTCGACGTCAGGTGGAATACAGAGTTTGCCGAAGCCGCCCGTATTTTAAACATTAAGTCGCTGTACCGCTTGGGGTTGCCCAATATCGGTATTGAGTACTCGAAAAATACGGCGCTAACAATCATGCAAATAGTGCGAAGTGTCCGGCCGGAGATTGCATTTGTCCACCACCCAAGTGACTATATGAGCGATCATATTCAAGCAGCGTACGTTAGCTTGGAAGCAATTAAACTAGCAGCGTATTCATTCCGTTTAGATCTGGGTAATAACTGGAGAACGCCTGTGGTGTTACATTTTGAGGGTGTGAATCCAATTGACGCTCAGGTGTTGGTTGATATCTCTGCCGAGTTTGAAGAAAAACTAAAAGTACTTCACGCTTATGGATCACAATTTGGTGATAGGTCATTCCAATTGACCGAAGGTGCCGCAAAGTATAGGGGGTACGCAAGGCGAACAGCCTTAGCAGAGGCTTTCGAGATCCCGAAGAACTATCCGATGTGGGAGATTGGAGGTGCACTGAAATGAATATTTTATTCGCCCATGACTACCCACCTATTGAAGGTGGCGGTCTTGAGGTAAACACCTTTGCAGTAGCGTCTGAGTTAACTGCTAGGGGGAACGCGGTGACGATCATTACATCAAGGAGAAGCTCTGAGACATTCATGGGTGGTGTCCCAGCTGAACAGAACGGGGTTCAGATTAGAATCGTTAAAGACCTTCAGGAAGTTGCTGGTTATGTGCAGGCCGCAGATGTTATTTGTCCGCAAATGACGTTTTCTCTTCGAGACTGCGGGATTGAAGCGATCCGCCAAGCGTTGGCGATGGGCAAGGTGGTCATTGTTTCACAACACACGGCAACCAATCATATTCCCTACTCAAACTTACAACGGTTGTCTCTTTCACAGCGCAATGTCAGGCTTGAAGAGTATCGAGACTTACTCAATAACGAAGGGGTAGCGGTAGTGGCTCCATCAATAATGCTCGCGGATGATTTAACCAGTTTTGGGGTTGTCAAGGATATCACCATAATCCCGATCGGGATCGAGCAGCCAAATACAGAAAAGTCTGACAAAAAGTATGATCTGGTAACAGTAGGAGAGGTTTCATACTTGAAAGGCCTCAACTATCTCTGCGATTCGATTCGGCTATTAAAAAATGAGGGAATGGTCGTGACGGCAGCTGTAGCGGGAGGTGGGTCGGAGTTTGAACTGGTGAAGGCGCTCGCATCAAGCCTCGAAATTGCAGATCAAATTGATTTTCTAGGCTATATACCGCATAAACGTGTAAATAACGTGCTGGCACAGTCAAGGGTTATGGTACACCCTTCACTATCTGAGGTCATGCCGCTTGTTATCATTGAAGCTATGCTTATGAACGTGCCTGTCGTCGCGAGCAATGTTGGGTTTTGTGGCTCGTTGTTGAAACAATCCGGGGGTGGGGTAGTGTTTGAACGTGGTGATGTGGCGGGTCTTGCTGCAAGTATTAAGATATTCCTTAGTAACGAGAGGCTATGTACTGCGATGGGGCAGTCCGGTAAAGTTTATTGTAAAGAGAGGTACACGATCGATGTTCAAGTGGATCGATTGGTAAAAATGATCGAATCGCGCTAAACGGAGTCATCTTGAGTTCGGAACATACTTCGACCGCACATACAGGGCAATTAGGTCAATTCGAAGTTTGAACAGTCTAGAACGGTAAGATGCTTACGATCTTGTAGGCGAAACCGTTTGCCGCTTTGTTTATAGCGTTGAGCAAAACGCTTTTTGTCGAGCGCCAGTGGTCTAACTTAGCACCAAGCGTGAGTGAGCTGACGTATGCTTGAACGTCGTCTTCCGATCGATTAGCGTACTTTGCGTAGTCGACAAGGAATCGATTGGTAGCATTGACGATTCTTTGCGGATCGCCAGTTTTAAACGCAATCTCGTACTCACCGAAGAAGTCCGACATCGACGTAAGTGTGGAAGAGAGACTTTCAGACAAACCTTCCGACCCTTCCGGCTTTGGGAGTTTTGCAAACTGAGCCTGGTAAGTGCTTAACTCGTCACTGATCTCGCCGATTGTTTTTACAAATATGTCAAGGTCGTTTGTCTCAAATGCCTGATCTAAAGCCACTGTCATGTCGTCAAGGCGTTTGGTTATTACAATAGAAAACTCCTCGAAACCGACCACAACGTCTACATCGTCGACAAACTCTCGTCCGGCGGCAGAAGCAGCTTTGATTTTTGCCAACAAGTCCTCATTTATCGTCGAAGTTGCCGCCATACCCTCGATCTTTTCGACAGCCTCCTGTTTTTCAATAGCAAGATCGGAATATGATTTGGCGGTGTAGACCAGCTGAGATTGTGCCTCGACCTCAGCATCGTAAGCTAGGGTGTTAGATCCTGCCACGTCGCCGAACTGTCCAGCAGATTCATCGCCCACCATATTTTTCGAGTCTATGTTAGCAGTAAATGCTAGTCGTTGTGCCTGCTCCTGTATGGTGCCGATCTGTCTCTCCTCCTGCACATCTTGGTAGTAGTTGACCATGTTATTGACGTGTTTCAGCGTGTCTGAAAAAACCTGCTCGGCCTCGTTTAAACTCAGCTCAGTTGAGTCGGCGATGCCGACAACGTCTTTCGTGGGAACAACGGCTACGAAGTAGACAACGATCAATAGAGCGGCAATAACTGTTGTAACGCTAAGTCCGGCTAATACCATGCGCATCGTCTTACCGTCAGAGGGCATTTGGTCAGTGTCTGTTGGTATGCGGAGTCTGTTGTCGAGACTTAGACTATTAGGCACGGCTGGGGCTTGTTGAGTTGAGATCTTTGGCTGTGGTGTAGGCGTGTCTCCAAGTGCAGCAGCGCTACTTAGTGCAGATACGTTGGGTGATGGCTTTGCTTTTTGAGTGTTTACCTGATTTGGTGATTTGGGTGTGATGACGGTTTCAGGGTGTGCGGTCTCTTTCTGTGGAACGACCGAACTTATGAACTTGCCTGAGCACGCTGCGCACATTAAGTTATTAACCTTCTCAGTTTCTTTACCGCAGCTAATGCACTTCATGACAGTATGGTAATTATTGTATGGTATGTGTGATCACTTAAGCAAGGTACAGGCTTTTTTTAGTGCCGATAGAAATGCATCGACCTCAGAGACCGTATTGTAGATGCCGAAACTTATGCGCAAGGTGGAGTTTGTTTTTAATACTTGGGTATGAAGGGGGATTGCGCAGTGGTTGCCGGCACGGACCATAATACCGTCTTCGTCGAGTAGCGTCGCAAGATCAAACGCATCGATACCATCAACGTTTAGACTGACAACGCCAAGGTTTTGGTCACCCGGTGAACTATAAATCTTTAGACCGGGGATATTTGTACTTTCAAGTCCGTCGAGTAAATATCGACGTAACCCTTGTTCGTGTTCCATGATCTTGTCTATTCCTAATGTTTGAACGAACTTAACTGCCGTTGCTAGACCAACGACTCCGGCGACGTTTGGTGTGCCCACCTCAAAGCGATGTGGTACTTTGTTGAGGGTAAAACTCGTCCAGGTTACGTCTTCAACCGTCCCGCCGCCACTGTGTGGGGATCCGAGACTGCCGAGAACGTTTTTTTTACCGTAAAGAACGCCTATCCCCTGTGGTCCGTAGAGTTTGTGTGCTGAGAAGGCGAGGAGGTCACATCCCAGGTCTTTTACGTCCGCGGGGATATGTCCAACCGATTGTGCCGCGTCAACGAGGCAAATTGCCGATGGGTGATGTTTTTTCACCGTTGCAATAAACTCCTTTACGGGATTGATCGTCCCTAAAACGTTTGAAGAATGGGGGAGCGCGAAGATACGGATCTGATTTTCACTGACTATCTTTTCCAGCGCCGTTTGGTCGAGGGCGTAATCTGATGTCAGCGGAACGTATCTGACCGTTAACGCCTTCTCTTTTGCCAGCGCCAGCCAGGGAGTTAGGTTGCTGTGGTGGTCTATTTGGGTTAGAAGAATAACATCTCCGGTTCGGTAGTCGAGTTTGCTTAACATCTCTGCCGTCAGATTAATTCCGTCGGTTGTGTTCTTGGTAAAGATAACCTCATTGACGTCGGCGTTAATAAAACCCGCAACAACTTGTCGCGCCGCCTCGTAGCGAGCGGTGGCATCGCGTGTCAGGCTATGATTCCCACGCCCGACGTTGCCCTCATAAAGTTTGTAATGCTCGCTAATCGCATCGATCACGGATTGTGGGAGCTGCGTCGTGGCGGCATTGTCGAGATATATCAACTGATCGTTTGCTTCCAAATAAGGGAACTGCGACCGTATCTCTTTAATGTTCATCCCGCTTACCCGACCGGGTCCCTCTCTTCAGGCTCCTCCGAAAGCATCTTCTCCAGCTGTTGGGTGTCCAAAAGCTCAGATTCGAGCTTGTCGATAAATAGTACGCCGTTTAAATGATCGAGTTCGTGTTGAATAAGCCGGGCGTAAAAGTCTTTGGCATTCACCTTGAATTTGTCGCCACGTAGGTTTTGCGCCTCCACAACGATATCTGTTGCGCGACGCACCTTGCCCCATTGATCTGGGGTCCCTTCTGGCCCGTTAAAGCTAAGACATCCTTCCCAGTCGAGGTCGGTTTCTTTTGAAAAACTCGTTATTTTAGGGTTAACAAAATACTGCTTCAAGAACTCCCCTTCACGTACCTCGAGGTTGATAATAAAGATACGATGTAGCACTCCGACCTGATTTGCAGATAAACCTGCAGCAAGAGGCCCGTAAGATTCAAGCGTTTCCATCATATTGTTGGCAAACTGTGCAAAGTCGTTACTCGCTAACACGTCCTCGTCCACCTCTTCCGCCAATTGGCGCAATACTGGGGTTGGGTATTGGACGATTGTTAGTACCGACATAGCGACATTATACAACGGTCTGACATGGTAATATTGCCTCATGTCTGCGTTATCCGGCAAGGAAATCGAAAAAGTCATACATGTCTTCAGGGAAAACTTCCAACCGATTCCCCTTGATGTCTATGTGAAACCCTACGAGGTTCTTGTTTCGACCATGCTGTCGGCGAGAACAAAAGACGAAACGACGTTGGCGGCATGCGAAAGGTTGTTTGCGGTAGCTGCTGACTTTAAGGCCTTGTCGGAGCTTAATGTCGAAGAGGTGGAGGAATTAATTTTTCCGGTTGGTTTTTACAAGACGAAGGCCAAGCATCTCATGTCAATGTCCAAAATTGTTCTTAGTCGGTACGGTGGCGAAGTTCCAAAAACCCAGGGTGAGTTAATTGCGTTGCCGGGTGTTGGTGTCAAAACCGCGAATCTCGTAGTGCAACGCTTAGGCTATGCTACGGCCATTGCTGTCGATACGCATGTGCACAAGATCAGTAATCTGTTGGGCTGGGTGAATACAAAAACCCCAGGAGAGACGGAGCGCGCGTTAGTTGATGTTTTGCCTAAAAAATATTGGCACGAGATTAACTCGCTCTTTGTAAGTGTCGGCCAACAGCATCGCAATAAGAAGGATCTGGTGTCGTTCTTAAAGTCTGAGCGGTTACTTTAGTCTAGAGAAGCGTTATGTTGCCAGTTTGCAGATTTAAGATCTTGTGTGCGCCGACTTGTTCTACAAAATAACGATCGTGAGATACGAGAAGGATCGCACCCTTAAACTCTCTTAACGCCTGTTCCACAGCCTCTTTTGTCCAAATATCCAAATGGTTTGTCGGTTCATCCAGGATCAATAAGTTGTATTCGTTTTGGGTAAATATTCCAAGCGACAAGCGTGCTCTTTCACCTGGGCTAAGCGCGGCCAGCGCTCGCGATAGGTACTCTCTATCGAAAGAAAGACCCGACAAAAAACCAAATATCTTGCTGTAGGGCAGGGAGGTCGTCTTAGCAACAAACTCTTCGACCGTTGATTCAAGCGGTAGATGCGCCTGGTTCTGCTCAAAATAGCCGTAGTTTACATTAACCCCGATCCCGGCCTTGCCACTTGTCGGCTTTAAGTTTTGTGTAATAATCTGCAGCAACGTTGTCTTTCCGGTTCCGTTTGGGCCATAGATCCAGATTCTTTCATGGCCTACTAGCTCAAAATTTAAATCAGCAAAGATTGTATTATCACCAAATTTTTGCGTGAGATTTTCAATGGTAATCATCTTCTTGTGACGGTGAATGGAACCATCAAAGGATATGCCATCAATCTCATATGGTTGGTACTTTTCGATCTCGTTTTTCAGTACCTCGCGGTCCATACGTTTTTTTGCAGCACGGACGCGTTTTCCGCGAGACTTTCCGTCTTTGACCTTGCGTGCATTCTCGAGTAAAACCTCAAGCTGTTTGCGTTTGCGCTCCTGGGATCTGAACTCGATCTCGCGGCGATGTAGCAATGTCTGTTTCTGTGCTTTGTAGTCAGAGTAATTACCCGCAAAGACGCTCAATCGTTTCTCGTCTATCTCAAAGATCTTGTTAACAACGTTGTCCAAGAAGCGCCTGTCGTGTGAGATCATAAGTACCGTTCCTTCAAAGCTTTTGATAAACCTCTCAAACCAGACGATTCCTTCGATGTCCAGATGATTCGTCGGCTCGTCCAATAAGATTAGTGTTGGGTTTATCGAGAGTGTTTGTGCGAGTGCAAACTTCATCTTCTGTCCTTCGCTTAACGTAACCATCTTCTGTGTACCGTCATAGTTGCTTAAACCCAGTCGCGTCAAAATCGCTTCTATCCGGTGTTTTGGAGTTGTTTCGTTGACAAGGTCTGTCACGTACTGTGCGGCGGTTATGTTATCACTAAACTCGATCAGCTGGGGGAGATAGCCAACCTGTTCGCCTTCATTTTGTATAAGGCCGCCATCACGCTCGACGTTGCCCAGGAGTATGTTTAGCAACGTTGATTTGCCACAGCCGTTCGGCCCGATGAGCGCACACTTATCGCCGTTACTTAAAACAAAGCTTACGTCTTTAAGAAGCGTCTCGCCACGGACTGATTTACTGATGTTTTTCGCTACAATCATGATGAAAATATGGTAGCGAGGCTATTATATAGTAAAGAAAGGCTTAGCGCCGGCAATCTTTTAAAAACCAAGCACCCCACTTGGCTCGGTAATATTAACTTAAGACGTGCCTAACGTGACTTAAACGAAGATGTGCCGGCAAGAATATTATATATCAGATGTGTAAGATGTCAATCCTGTAGCATGGTTCTTACGTGTCGAGTATGATCGTTACCGGTCCGTTGTTAACGCTTGAAATCTCCATGTAGGCGCCGAATACTCCGGTTGCTACCTTTAGGCCAGATGTTTGCACCTTGTCTGCAAAGTGGTTGAATAGTACTTCTGCCTCGGCTGGTGTCCGGGCATTTAAAAACGAAGGGCGTCTTTGTGATGTGTCGGCAA
>JAGQKZ010000029.1 GCA_020429745.1 candidate division WWE3 bacterium
ACTCCCTCTAGCAATAGGGATTACTTCAATCTATCTAGTATTCTCGGGATCCTTTAATATACAAGTTTAAACTTCATCGGTAGCGTGGAAGAACTCCCCTATCGTTTCTTGAAGGCTTCCGTTTTTTAATCGTTTGTAGAGCATCGTCAGCAGTGCGCCACCATAAATGGCCAAGACAAAATCTGCAATGGGAACAGATACAACCTGCAACTGTTCGTCCATAAACCAATACATGACAATCGTTATTCCTAATATTAAAGACGGAAAACTATAGAAGATTCCCCGTCCTTCGATAATCAATAAGGCCAGAACAGAACCTGCGATCATTCCACCGCTCATACACAACACAGCTTCTACACCTGTTAAAGGGGTTACTAATGGATTGTTAAATTGATGTAACGCAAGGAGCATGCCGATTCCAATGATGCTCATTATTATCAAAAAATGGCTGACTAGATGATGATAGAATTCCGTAACACGAAAGGCTTTTGTCACCTGAAGATTTACCATATAATGGCGAATAGATACACTTGCTGCATGGGTTCCCGTGCCATAAGCGGCGAATGCGATCATACACACGATCCACCAAAGTAGACTTTTTTGACTCATCCCCACGAAATGATATTCGCCCAGCTCTGAGACTTTGAACCAAAGTGTAACCAAAAATAAACATAAAACCGGAAAAACGATCGCCAACAAGATAAGTTGCCAAAAAGGCACATTCCCATGAAATACTTTCCGTTCGAACGGATCGTTCTCCCCTATTAGTCTTTTTACAAACAATGGATTGGAATAATAGACAATCCATGTAAATAGCACGAAAAGACTCATGCTCGTAAGTATCAACACTAGCTGATTCATTACAACATTTTAACCTATCACTGGCGGATATCGTAGCCTACTCAAAACCTGCTCTTGTTGCAATCTCACGCTCGACGATTGCGCGATCGCGACCATACTTGAGACGACTTATCTCCTTAATCACAGAGGCGACCTTTTCGTTTTTAGGGATCGCCTGCATCGCCGGCCAATCAGTCCGGAACGAAAAAGGCCTAGACGGTTGACCACCAATCAGAAGTCTCGTTATGGCCTCACCTACCGACTGATTAATAAGGTCAGATTGCTTAAAGACTGGTTCGAACTGCTTCTCCATGTACTCACCATCGTCAGCGCCAACCCTGAATGCACACATCGTACCGACGTTACCAAATACAGCATTTTTGATATCTTCATTAATTTGGGAGATGTACTGGTTGGCCACTGATAGGTTTAATCGATACTTTCTCGCCTCTGCCAATATCTCAGCAAAGTCGGGAGTTGAGAAGTTTTGGAACTCGTCTACATATAGATAGAAGTCTTTTCGCTCCTCTTGTGGCATGTCGGCACGACTCATCGCGGCAGCCAAGATGCGAGGGACAAGAAGTAATCCCAAAAAGCTACTGTTTGCTTCCCCGATCTTTCCTTTACTTAAGTTAACTAAAAGGATCTTTTGATTGTCCATCACGTCACGAAAATCAAACGCCGACTTGGACTGACCGATGATGTTACGCATTAACTTTTCGGTAACGAATCTGTCGAACTTGCTCACAAAGTAACCAAGAGTCTCGGAACGATGGAACTCGTTCGTTTGTGAAATCTGCTCCGTCCAGTAGGTTTTCACCAACGGGTCTTGAATAAGGGGAATCTTCTTCTCTGCATACTTTGGATTTGTCAGTAGTCTCAACACTTCGACCATCGTGTTCCCTGGCTCACTCATGGCCGTCAACATGACGTTACGCACGGCACGTTCAAGCTGCGGGCCAACCATACCGGTGCGGTTGGGGTCGTAGAGTTTGTACAAAAGCTCAATGAACGAGTTCACCGTCATGTGTTTTGCCTCTTCACCCTTAACATCAAGAATGTTTAGTCCCATCGGACGTTCTGAGTCGCTCGGACAAAAGTAGATTACGTCCTCAGCTCTCTCTTTAGGTATGCTCTCAAGCAAAAACTCAACGGCATCACCATGTGGGTCGATAAAGGCAAGCCCTTCACCGTTTAGGATGTCCTGATAAGCCATGTATTGTAGGAATTGCGTCTTACCGGAACCGGTTTGTCCGATTATATACATATGACGCCTGCGATCATCACGTTGAAGCCGCACCTTGACCTGCGCGTTTCTATACTCACTTATGCCAAGGTATAAACCTTCTTCTGGAAGATTAGTTGGCGGAGCGCTTTTCCTTATTCGCAGCCAGTTAATACGAGGCGTTTTAATCTCCTGGTTGGGAAAGTGAAAGATCGTTGCAAGTTCTAGGGTATTTAAGATTGGGTAGTTTCCCCACCTCGGAAACGACCTTGTAATAAACTCGCTCACCAGCTGTGCATTAATCTTTTTCTTTTTATTCGCTTTAAAGGCTGCCAAATGCGGTTGTGAAAACTGATCGTAGGCTCCGGTTATGTTATTTAGTATCGTCTCTGCTCGAAAGGCGTCCGGTGATTGTACATAGATACGTATTACCGTTCTATAGCCTGGTTTTGTCACCTTAGTTGATACCGCCTCCAGCACCTTCGGGTCAATATTTGCCTTGTGATCGTTCTCGCCTTTAGGAGGCGCTTGTGCCAACTGCACAAACTGCTGGCCTCGCTTCCTCCAACTATCGTCAGCAGGCTGAAGCAGGTGTTGAATAATCACACGCTCACCTGCGTCAAGTTTACTAACCGTCGAGGTGATGCTGCTTATCGTGTCTGTCTCAAAGTCCTCCAGTAGTCGGATAGGATAATACGGTTTGCCTTTTACCTGCATCTCAGCAAATTTGACTACGCCCTGCTGTGGAATGAAGCCCGAGACCTTAACCGGAAATACTTCAGCCTCCGGATAAGCACCGTGAATCTGTCGCTCAATAAACTCCTGCCACTGTTTAGGGCAAACGACCCAGAAGTGAATCATCTTCTCACTCGCCGCTATCTCAAAGGACATCGCGTCATCGTGATTTTTAAAAAGTATCTCGAGTTTGGGGAATAAACCGACAAGTGTTTCGAATACCTTACCGGGATGTTTGCCAAGTCCTATCATAGAGGCATACATTTGTTCTGCAGCCAGCGCCTCGATCTCATTATCCTGAGGAAGAGAGACCTCCATGATAACCTTCTCCATTTGCGGGTCGTTTATGGTGTTTTTATCTATAAGGCTTGTCCACAACTCATGCCAATACAGAGTGCTGCCTGGATTTGACGTAATGGAATTTGTTGATTTGTCTTCTACCTTAGGGACTTTGGCGACCTCCTGGCCGTCGCTATTACTCTCTGCTAATGAAGCTTTTTGTTCATCGGGACTTTTGGGGTTAAGTTTATTATTCTGGTTAGTTACTGAAGTTTCAGAGGTGGGTTGGTTAGTCAGTTGTTGCAATCTTTTTTTTGATTCCTCAACGCTGAGCAACTTGTTTGGTAGATTATCGAATTGGGGCATTACTAAAGTTAATTATCAGACCAACTAATTGTCATTATACAATCAGGCATGGTAAAATCAACCAGAATGAAAAGCATTGTAACGTTTTTTCGTGATGTTCAGGCTGAGATGAGAAGGGTTACCTGGCCTACTCGCCAAGAGACCACACAGATGACAGTAGTTGTTATAATTGCTACCGTGATTACAGGAATTTATGTTGGAGGCATCGACTACCTCCTAACAAAGCTCCTCGAGACGCTACTTTAGAAAGCAATGGAAGACGAATTAAAAGACAACAAAACTAAACCGTTAGCCCCAGCCCGCTGGTACGTTGTGCATACCTACAGTGGGCACGAGCAGAAGGTAAAGATCAACCTCGAAAAGAGATTGAAATTCTTCAACCTCGAAGGAGTTGTTGAAGAGATCTTTATACCCACTCAACAGAAGATTGAGGTCAAAGAGGGCAAGCGTCGCGAGGTCACCGAACGTCTGTTCCCTGGTTACATCTTGGTAAAAACCTCTTTGAACGACGAGATATTCAGTGTTGTCAAAGGCACTCCAGGGGTTACCGCATTTGTTGGTACTGCAGATAAAGCCGTTCCCCTGTCAGAGAAAGAAGTGGAAGCTATTAAGAACTTCTCTGAACAGGATGCGCCACAGTTCGAAACCCAATTTACCTTAGGTGAAGGAATCAAGATCACAGATGGTCCATTCACAGATTTTGTCGGTACTGTAGACGAGATCGATCAGGAACGTGGTAAAATCAAGGTTCTTGTTTCGATATTTGGACGTGAGACGCCGGTAGAACTTGATTTCTTGCAGGTCGGTAAACTGTAACTATTATGGCAAAGAAGGTTAAAACTATAGTAAAACTTAACCTACCAGCTGGCGCAGCGACGCCAGCTCCTCCTGTCGGGCCAGCACTTGGTCAGCACGGTATTCCACTCATGGACTTTTGTACTCAGTACAACCAGGCCACTGCCGACAAGCGTGGCCAGATTATTCCGGTTGAGATAACCGTTTTCGAAGACAACAGCTTTACGTTCGTTACTAAAACCCCGCCCGCCAGCTCGCTTCTTATTAAGGCTGCTGGGGTTGAAAAGGGCAGCAGCTCAGTACCAAGCGTTAAAGTCGGCAAGGTAACTCAGGAGCAGGTAAAAAAGATAGCCGAGGAGAAGCAGGCAGATCTTAACGCCAAATCGACGGAAGCAGCGGTCAATATTATTAAGGGAACAGCACAAAGTATGGGGATTGAGGTAACAGAATAGATCTCAAAGACGCTTGCGCAAATTAATATTTTGTTTATAATACAAACGTTATCCTAAGACCGTTGGTTTTCATAACGAACTAATCGCCTTTCACAGGAACCCAACGCAGGAGATTATGCCTAGTAACAAAAATATCGAACAAGTTAACGACTTATTGGCTCGCCTCGAGGACGCACAGGGTGCAGTTCTACTTGATTACAAAGGTCTTGAACACAAACAACTGGAGGAGTTACGCAACAAACTAGAAGAGTCCGGATCAAAGCTTCGTGTTACAAAAAACACTCTACTATCGATTGCGATCTCCCGTAAGTATAAAGCCATTGATAATAGTCTTCTCGCTGATCACTACAGGAATCCCACCGCTACTGTTTTCCTAGGAGACAATTATGTGACAGACCTCAAGACGATAATGGAATTCGTGAAAGCGAACGAGCTTCCCACGGTTAAAGGTGGCGTAATCAACGATGTTTACTACGATGAGGCACAAATCGTTGCGTTATCCAAACTCCCAACATATGACGAACTTATCTCTATGCTGATCGGACAGATCCAGGCACCACTGCGTGGTCTTATAACTGTCCTCCAGGGTCCAAGCAGACAACTGGTGAATGTGATAAACCAAGTTAGTATTAAAGGGGGTGAATAGCTATGGCAAATCTAGAAGATATCGTGAAACAGATTGAAGGTCTTACAGTTCTTGAGGTTTCTGAGCTTGTTAAAGCACTCGAGGAGAAGTTCGGCGTCTCAGCAGCCGTACCTATGGCCGTAGCAGCAGCCCCTGCAGCAGGTGGCGATGCAGCTCCCGCTGAGGAAAAAGATTCTTACACCATCATAATGGCTGGTGCAGGAGAGCAAAAGATTAACGTTATCAAGGCTATTCGCGAGATTAAGCCCGACTTGGGCCTTAAAGAAGCTAAGGATTTAACTGAGGCCCTCCCGGCAACGATCGCAGAAAACGTTAAGCCCGCGGAAGCCGAAGAGATGAAGAAGAAGCTTGAAGAGGCTGGTGCTACCGTTGAACTTAAGTAGTTACAGCAACCCCTAGGCTTTTTACACTGAGTCCCCATTTTTGGGGACTTTTGTGTTTTTAGGGTGAAAATCTGACCGCATCATTTGATACATTATGATATAGTTAGCTCAAGCGAAAATGTTTGAAGACTATCCAGAGATACTGACTATAGGTGAGGCGTCTAAGTTGCTGAGGGTTTCTCCGATTACGCTTAAGCGATGGGAGAAAAAAGGCAAGATTCAATCAATAAGGATTAACTCCCGCGGAGATAGACGATATACGAAACAACAGATAATTGCTTTGCTGGGGCAAGAAACGAAAATCACCGAGGCTGAGAAGTCGCCTTTCGAATATCAAGACTGGGAATATAAATAGGCCTCTTTTCGTGCTGCACAGAACAATAAGACATGATCACCTGGTCGCCCATCTTCCATTTTTATCAACCGCCTACGCAAGACAGCGATATAACCAAACAGATTGTCGATTCCACATACAGACCCTTTTTCCAACTAATCAAAGAAAATCCCTCTTTACGCTTAACGGTCAACATTACCGGATCATTGACCCTGCAACTAAACGAGTTAAACATGGTCGACGTTATCGAATCAGTAAAAACCCTCGCAGCAAGCGGACAAATTGAGTTTGTGCGATCACCCATCTATCATCCAATCATTCCGCTTATCCCTGATGATGTAACATTGAGGCAGCTCGAGTACAATACCGGAGTTATTGAGTACTACTACGGAGCCGACCCGCTAAGCATTGTTCTTCCACCAGAACTAGCAATAGATGAAACAAAACTATCCCTATTGGCAGACAGATATAAACATTGCTTGGTTGATAGCACTTCGCTTACTACAAAGAATAACCTGACAGATTATTGCGGCATCGGGATTATTAGATCAGATAACGATTTGACAAATTTCCTGCGCGCGTATCCATCTGAGTTGAACGTAAATAAGTTTCATGACTTTATAGAAAAACATTATCCTAACTCGCAAACCATTATCAGTGTCAATGACGTAGAGCTTTTTGGCCATCATTACGAAGAAAGACTAGAACTTTTCAGAGATTTAGTACACTCAGATTGGATAAGTATAAAACCATTGTCAGAGGTTATTGCCCTAGAACAACACAATGAGGTTAACGAGTTAAACGATGTTGTGGCATCTAGCTGGACAACGACCTTAAATGATAAGGCTGACGAAACACCTTTTCGATTGTGGAGAAACCCAAAGTCAGCTTTACAAATGCAGTATTGGAATCTCATCGACCTCGCATACAAAAATTTACACGACACGCCCCAACCGATTAATGATGAGGGCCTGCGTTTTTCATCCGCACAAAAGCACTTTGACAAAGGGGTTTCCTCGTGTCATTTATATTGGCTGTCCAATTGGCCCTGGTGGAACCCAGAGATCGTAGAGGAAGGCGCTAAACAACTTATAAGCTGCATCCGCTCTCTGCCACGAAGTCAAGAAGAAAAGATCAAAGCTGAGGCGCTGTATTCTGTATTTATTAAAGACCTGTGGACCTACCACTGGTCAGGAAAACCTGAAGAGCAGTACGAGAAGTACGACGAATACTATCAAGAGTTTAAAAAATCTATGTCTTTATCATGAAAAACCACACACTCAATAATAGACTAAGAATCGCCCAGGTTACTGGCCTTCATGAATCTGTGCCGCCTGTAAATAAGTCTGGGCTTGAACAACTCGTTCATTATCTGATCGAAGGACTGATCAAACGCGGGCACTCGGTCACACTATTTGGCACTGGTGATTCAAAAACATCAGCCGAACTCGTGCCTGTCTGGCCTATGGCAACAACCAGAGATCCACTTGGGAAGATACTGCCTGACCAAACTTATACAACCTGGGCGGTTTCAGAAGCCTACCTGCAATCCGAACGGTTCGACATTATTCATAACCACACAGGCTGGGTATCAGGACATTTCGCCGGTCTAATAGACACGCCGGTCGTCACAACCCTTCACCACCCAGTCCCATCACCAAAAGGTTTCTTCGACCAATTTCCCGACGAGTACCTCTCCTACTTCAAGACGTTTGAAGACGATCATTTTAAAAATAATCACCTAGTTGCTGTAAGTCACAGCCAGACACGACACCTTGTGCAACCAGCAACAGTGATACACAATGGCATTCCCGAAGAGGAGTGGTCAACCTATTCCTCTAAACCGGGAGATTACCTAGCATATCTTGGCTACATATCGGGAAATAAAGGAGTTCATGAGGCGATCCTAGCAACGCTTAACACAAACGAAACGCTCAAGATCGCCGGCGGAGTCGATGAGAACGACTTTAGAAGTATCGAGTATTTCAACGATAAGGTAAAACCGTACATAGACCATGAACAGATTATCTACGTTGGCGCTTTAGACAATAATGAAAAAAAAGAGTTCTTGGCCGGGGCAAAGGCCACCCTGATGCCGATCCAGTGGGATGAACCGTTTGGACTTGTAGCAATCGAGTCTATGTCATGCGGCACACCTGTCATAGCACTTAACAAAGGAGCATTGCCGGAGATCGTCGAAAGCGGAATCTCTGGTTATATTGTAGATAGTATTAGCGAGATGACGCAAGCAATAAATAATATTAATGCAATAAATCGAGAACACGTACGGCAACGCTACCTCAACGAATTCACTGCGAAGAAAATGATCGACGCGTATGAACAAGAGTACAAACGACTTATCAGTCGGAAAGTAGGTCTGCTATGAGGGTGGGTATTTACTGCACTAACAATACGGTCTACCCTGTGCCCACTACAAACCTTTATGCAAACATGACTGTAGCGGGTAATCTTGCTGATAAGCTCACCGAGCTTGGACACGAGGTTTATTTCTTTGCACCTAAAGGAACTATCACTAAAGCCAATCTCGTTACCTTTGATATGCCCCCTTACTCGGACGAGTCCATTTACTCGAAATACCCGCATCCAGGGTCCAGTTACGAGTATGAGAATATCATGCTTGCCAAAGCCCTCAACTACTGCGACGAACATGACGTAGAGATCTTTCACAGCCACATGCGGCCGTTTAGCGTACTATCTCATGCCGCACACGCAAATATTCCGATCGTTGTAACGATACATGACCCTATCATCGACGATGCATACAAGATCCTGCCACAGTACAACGAATTTGATAACGTCCACCTGATTTCTCTAAGTTTTGCGCAAAGAAAGCCGGTTTCTGACGCACGATGGATCGCCAACGTTTACAACGGCATCGATGTTGACTTCTGGCAACCATCCATTAAGCAGGACAACGAGTATCTTCTTTACGTTGGACGGATAATGCCGAATAAAGGGACTGACATTGCAGTTAAGATAGCAAATGAGGCCAACCTGCCGCTAAAGATCATCGGAGGCTTTTATGATGAGGATAGAGATTACTTCACGAGTCAAATAGAACCTTACCTTAACGACAATATCGAATATCTCGGCACCAAAACGCCAGTTGAACTTCTCCCTCTATACCAAAACGCGTTAGCATTTCTAATGCCTATTCGCTGGGAAGAGCCTTTTGGGCTTGTAATGATTGAAGCCATGAGCTGCGGCACTCCAGTAATCGCTTCGAATAAAGGATCCGTGCCAGAGATAGTTACTAAAAAGTCAGGCTATATAGTAGATGATGTGACGGATTATGCTGATTTTGTAAGAGGAGTAAACCAGGTAAGCAACATAAACCGCCAAGATGTACGAAAGAGGGTGCTGGATAATTTTACACTACAAAAAAACGCCGAGAGCTACCTGGAGGTCTATAAATCTTTGGTTGAATAGTTAACAGTTGATAACCTCGTCCCCGTAAATCTCGAGACCTTCTTCTACAAGCCTTCCGACAAGCAATTCTGCATGTTGTTTGTCTTTCTCAGTTGCCGCGGCAGATTCCTTAATAGTTTCCAACATAAGCTTCGCGCCGGACTCAACCATCCCTGGGTGCCAACACGGGTTACCTCCTGCCCACCAAAACTGATCTGAGTGTAGGCACTTATCAAAAACGTCAGGTCCCGCTCCTTTATGTTCTCCGAAACGCAATGCCATATTAAACAACTCCCATTGAATCTGATGCAAAACGTTCTCCGGGTTCTCCCAACGTGGAAACACCCTTTCTTCACCATGCTCTTCTGCCATCCCCCAAGTCGAGTCGTGCGGTTTTACAACCTTAACTGGCAACTCCAACTCCAGGATATCGCTTAGTGAGACAAGATTAATCTCGTCGCTTTCGAGTATCTGATTAAAAAGATTAATGTTACCGTAATAGTGATAGCCGAACGTTTCCATATCTACCGCTACAACAACGTACTCTGCCTTCTCTTCGCTAAAATGCCTTTTTAGGATCTCGACAAGCTTCGACAAGGTAAGAGTATGGTCAAAGGCCACCATAAAGGACATGGGCCGGTCTCTAAAAAACGCTACAATCGACGTTCCTTCAATCTTTGTTATACTGCGATTAATACTTAACATCTCGTGCCCCTCATTTGAGTCAACTCGCACACCAGGATACGCCGACTCATCAAGCAATACCCACTTAACATTGCTCTTATCAAGTTGCCTTACCGAATCGTACGAGTACCGAAGCTCCGGTAAAAACATCCCTGCAGGTTTTAGTTTCTCACCAACTATCTGAGACAAAGCTTCGTTTTGCAATCGAACCTGGCGACTGATTTCACCTTCTGTTAAGTGCGGTACTAAGGCATGATACGCCGATGTAGTAGTCAGTTCTACGTTGTTAGAATTATATACTTGCGAGATCTTGTCCAGTAACGTGTCGAACCTCAATTCATACAGCTGATCGATTAACGAGCGTGTAAGATTTATCGTTATCTTCTTGTCTTTTGGAGCCTGCGTCAAGGACTCAAAGATCGGAATGTAGCTTTTTTGCGCAATGCTTGAGGTTACCTCAGGGTATTGGGTTGGAGGCTGATGGGCGTGTAAAACTAATGCTATTCGCATCTTTAATCTAAATCTCTAACTTACCCTCTTTTGCTAGCTTCCTACGACCAAGCTGAAGGGCCTTATTATATAGTTTTGTATACTCTGTCGCTCGTTCTTCCCAGCTGTTATCTTGCCCCATAGCAGTCATCTGAAGCTTGTGCCAAACCTTATCCTGCCTAAACGTCTCAAGCGAGCGAACTATCTGCGCGAACAAACTGTATGGGTCGTAGTTTCTAAAGACAAATCCAAACCCCGAACTCTCTTCAGGTTTATACTCTTCGACACTGTCTGCCAGACCTCCCGTGTTATGAACGACAGGGATCGCGCCGTAACGCATTCCCTCCATCTGCGAAAGACCACAAGGCTCAAAACGACTTGGCATAAGGATAAAGTCCGTCCCACTAAAAACAAGCCTAGGCAGATCATAGTCGAGCATAAGGTGGGTGCCAATCATCTCCGGATATTCACTGTGCATATGACGTATCCTCTCTGCTAATCCAACATCGCCACCGCCGACGAACACGAATTGAACCTGGAAATCACGCATTAATGGGGGAATTATCTCAAGTAGCAAGTCAAGGCCCTTCTGCCGTGCCTCTAATCGACCGACGTACGAAAATATCGGTATGTTTTTGTCTGCCTTCAGATCAAACTCTTTTTGTAGGGCGATCTTATTCTCCACCCGTTTCTCCAAGGAGTAGCTATCGAAATTCGTCGGCACTAACTTGTCTGTTGCCGGGTTATATTCTGTGTAGTCGATACCGTTAAGTATTCCCGAGACCTTTGAGCGAACCTCGGTTAACAAACGATCCAATCCTTCGCCATACTCGGTTTTCATAATCTCACGAGCGTACGTTGGACTGACCGCGTTTACAGCGTCCGCATACATTATCCCGCGGCGCATAAAGTTCTGCATCATTAGGCGGTGGTCAAAAAAATCAGCAACCTGACTTTTGCCGTCATCGAAGTCAAGATCAGATACGTTCCGATGGTCG
>JAGQKZ010000030.1 GCA_020429745.1 candidate division WWE3 bacterium
GATCTCGAGGTCTCCAGGTTCGTGGTTCCCCCTCCTTCCAACATTTCAACCTTGTAACCTTCGACCCACCCGATGTATTGATCGGGTGAAACATCCTCATCCTTAAGACGAGAAAAATGCGTCGTCAGCCCATTCAAAAACTTGGTTGGATTTCCTTGTGGCCGAAAATATTCAAGTTCAAACTCAAAAAGATGATCGCGAATAAAAAGCTGCGTCTCGGCTTCGGAAAGGACGCGAAAGCCCGGATCAAGACCGATCTGTACTGCTTCGTTCCGAAGCAGTCTTTCGCAAAAACCGTGGAAGGTCATAATCCAGGTTTGCGTGTAACCCATTGGAAGTGCGACATCAACGCGCTCCTCCATCTCGGCTGCCGCTTTTTCGGTAAATGTGAGTGCTAAGATCTCGTCGGGTTTTAGGCCCTTTTCCTGGATAAGCCACTTGATGCGCTCGGTGATAACCGTTGTTTTACCCGTTCCCGCACCAGCAATGATGAGTAACGGACTCCCCTCGTGCGTGACCGCCGCTTGCTGATTAGCGTTTAACTTCATCTCAGACATGAGTTAATTATACTTGGCAGAAACAGCTTGTGGAAAAACGCCCTCTAGATATGACAAAGGCGACCGGAAGGAAAGTTCGGGTGTAACCGCCCCGACGCATCTACCATGTGCACCAGCCGCATTATATCCCATAGCAGCCCGTTTGTCGAGGCGCTCACTCGGGCTACACACGTAGTATAATCCGCTTAACAAAGCTACCCAATCGGTCTATATCAGTACAGACAAAGTCAAAAGCATTCGCAGGATGATTGGTAGAAAGATAGATAACGCCCCCAATATCAACAGCATCATTCTTCGGCTTTTAAACGTTCCCTGATTATGATGAATTAAGATGTTTGCCCAGATAGCAAGACTTATCGTCGACACCATGCTAAAAACAAATACCAGAAATGCGCTCACGACGAATGTCGAGTTAGTGACTGTTACTAGATCAACGTCGAACACCCCTCGCACCACCGTCTTAATAAAAACGGCAAAACCAAAAAGCATCGCGACAACAACCGCTGCGTACATTCGTTTATGTGTCTTCGTAAGGCGAGAGACTGCATATGCCGTAACAAACGTCACAGCCCACGGTACAAACAACAACGTTGTTAATGACAGTAAACCGCCTGCCAAAGGGATCGTTGCGCTCAAACGATTAATATGAGCCTGAAGCACTAAGCTACTAAGTGACTTTAACGCATCGGCAAAGAAAACCCCCAGATAAATTAACATACCAGCAAGTATCTCGGAGCTTAAATTTTTTAGCTCAATCAGGTCACTGCCCTGTATAAACCTTCGCATTATAAGTTAACAACCTCGGACCGTACAACGAGTCCTCCGCTTTATTCATTATATTAGTTGTTAAACGATTTACACAACAACCAGCGCTCGCCTGAGGCAACAACCTAGGGCTATAATGGTCTTAAATGACCAAGTATGTGAGCATCTTTAAAAAAAACCTCGCCACTTCACTCGAATACCGCAGCAATCTCGTCGGGATGATTCTTTTGGAGATCATCGGAATTAGTTCCATCTCCCTGCTTTGGATTAGTGTTTATAAAGACAACGGGCAGATCGCAGGTTATGAGTTTAAAGACATTATCCTGTATTATCTGCTCGTGCCAGCGATCGGTATCGTTACGGAATCTTCGACTGCACAAATCCTCGGCGACCAGATTAAAGACGGAATCCTTTCCATAAAACTCATTAAGCCAGTTAACGTTTGGTCGACGTATCTCGCGCAAGCTTTTGCCAGCAAGTTAAGCAGTATCTCTATTATCGTACCTTTTTATTTATTCATCGTTATCCTGGCGTCGTTAATCCTTAAGATAAAACCGGTCGGCGCAACCGAATTGCTTTTGGGATTCTTTATCGCGATCTGTGCTTTTATATTTGCATTTTTGCTCGACATGGCGGTCGGATCACTCGCATTTTTTATGGACGAGGTTTGGTGGTTTCGGCATTTAAAGTCGTTTACTTTCGGAATCCTGGCGGGCGTAACCTTTCCCTTGACTTTCATGCCAGAGGGAATCAGAAATATCGTTTTACTTTTGCCGTTTAAGTTTTTGTATTTTACGCCGATTCAGTACGCCCTAGGCGAAAGAACGCTCTCAAACCTTTTTGCCGACCTCACATTGCTTGGATTTTGGATGCTTGTGACAGGAGTAATCGCCGGCATAATCTGGGAGAAAGGAGTGAAAAAATATGAATCATTCGGTAATTAAAAGATACATCAAACTTTATTTGCACTTTTTCCGTTTCACCATCATACAAAAAACACAGTATCGCTTTAGTTTTTTCATCGAGATATTTATCGAGTTGGGTTACTTATTATGGACGATCGTCTTCTTCTCCGTAGTTTACTCAAACATCAATGCAATAGCTGGCTGGACATATGACGAGATGCTGATCTTGGTAGGTCTCTCCATGATCTTCGGCCAACTGCTCATTGGACTTTTTTATGTTTGGAACCACCGTGTTTTACCAGAACGCATTAAAGATGCATCTATCGACTTTACGCTATTAAAACCGATAAATAATATGTTTGCTCTTACCGCAGCCAACACGTATCCGGGCTCATTTATCGCAGCAATAGCGGGTATTGTGTTAATCGCTCGCGGTTTGGTCGGATTAAACATCGTCATTCAGCCGCTTAATGTTATCGTAGCTCTAGTTCTACTTATCAACTCTTTAATCGTTGGGTATGCGATCTTTACCATTATTACCTCATTTGCATTTAAATTCATTAATGCCAGCTTCCTGCCAGATATTGCGAACGATCTTGTAAATCAATTCAGCGGCTATCCTGCAAGCGTCTACAAGGGAGTCGTTAAGATCTTGTTATTTTCAATTCTCCCCGTTTTATATGCGGCAAGTTTTCCGGCGGAGTCGCTTATTCGTGGCGTACCGTTTTATCATGTCGTCTGGAGCTTTGTTCTTGCGGTCGTATTTCTCCTTCTAGCGAAAGAGATTTGGGATCGCATGATTAAACTCTACTCAAGCGCCAGTAGCTGACGCGTCCGACTTAACTGCTCACACTTGAATAACGCTTGAGTCCGAAACCCCAAAACCACCTCGCCAGTAGAAACGAGATCACCGCAGCCGCAATGCTTGCGAAAACGAACAACCACGGGTAATCTCCGAGCAGTAGCTTTGTTGGTGCGTACGAAAGTAAAGCAACAGGAATAACCGTAAACAACACGACCTGCATGCCTTTGCCAAAGATCTCAATGGGGTTACGGGCGATCTGGAAGACCGAGATGAAAACCTCATGTAACCCATCCACGCGCCCGATCCAAAATGAGGTCGTTAACGTTATAAGCCAAAGTGAGTACGCGATAATGCATGAACACACCAGCATGACAGCGTATCCAAACAACGTGACGAACGAGGCGTCGATTCCCAGTTTCGATAATGCATAAGCGATCATAATGACACCCGGAATAATCGGGGCCGCTTGAGGAAAGTTAATCCCCGACGACGAAGAAACAGCGAATTGACTAGAGACAGGATTAAGCAAGATAAGATCTAATAGCCCCGTATGAACATAAAAGTTAACTTTCGCGATGTTGTGAATATTAAGTCCAAACGTGACTCCATTTATTACGTTGAACGTGCCGAACAACAAGATTAACTCCGGCTCAGTCCATCCGGCGATGTTGTTCACCTTCGTGTAAAGGAAGATAAGCGTAAAGAAGGTTGCCACGATTCCAAACGCCTGCGGGATGATACGTAACCAAAAATCGGCACGATGCTCCATCCAGTGAACAATCGAAAATCGCACAAATACCAAATATATTTTTGCGTAGCGCTTTATCTTATCCACCATAAGCTTCATAAGCTCGCACTCCCCTCCTCCAGACGAAGCCGAAAAACATAAGTAATGCAAACAACCAAAACACACCCTGTAAAAGCCCTGTAATTATTTGAACCGTGGACAATCGACCCAGATAAACCTCAATCGGAAACGCGTATAAGTATCGAAACGGCAATAGGTTGATAATCGACACGAGCCAATCCGGAAAAAAACTTAGCGGCAGACTTCCCCCTCCAAGAAAGGTCAAAATTAAATTGTACGTGTAAAAGATACTGCCAACCTCGCTCGTCCAGAAAGCGATCGATCCCAAAAGAAATCCAAAGATCGCATACATCGTAACGGCGATAAACACTGCCAAAACAAACGCCACGCAAACACCCATACCACTGGGTAGTTGAAAGTACGAACGTAAAAGCCACAAGACAAAGATGACAACGGGTAATGAGATCGTGAAGTTAATAAGCCGACGCGTAATCACCGAAACGATACCGTACTGAAAAAAGCTGACTGGTCTAAGCAGGTGTGCCGACAGATAGCCGCTAGTTATCAAACGCGAAAGCCAGAAGGTTGGCAGTTCACTCAATCGCTGAATAATAAACGCGACGATATAGTACGTCACTAACGCTGGTAAGGTGTAGTCGGCAACAACGCCGCTATCCTGATAGACGGTTAGCCACAAAAAAGTCGTAATGAACAATGGGATGAGACTTAAAACCAGCCAATAAATGACCTCAGCCTTATACTCAAAGTTGTTTTTTAAGACGGTGACAAGGATCGCCTTGGTCTTTCGCATAACAAGATTCTATCTCAGAATCAAGGTTTAATGTACAATTAACCACATGGCAGCGATCGAGGTCAACTCACTCTCGAAAACCTACAAGGTGCACAAAAAAGAGGAAGGGCTACGCGGCAGCGTTAAGGCGCTCTTTAAACGAGAATACAACGACGTTGAGGCGGTTAAAGGCGTCGACTTCAATATTGGACAAGGTGAGCTTGTTGGCTTTATCGGGCCTAACGGAGCAGGAAAAACTACAACCTTAAAGATGCTTAGCGGACTTTTAGTTCCGACCTCGGGAACAGCTAAGGTGCTTGGTTACACTCCCCACGAACGAGACGAGGAGTATTTGAAACAGATTAGTCTCGTGATGGGACAAAAGAACCAGCTGTTTTGGGATCTGCCCGCGATCGAGACGTTTAGTTTAAACAAAGACATCTACGAGGTCGACGAAAAGAGTTATCGCGAGGTGTTAAACAATTTAACCGAGATGCTAGACGTTGGCGATATTCTGCACCAACAGGTTCGAAAGCTTAGCTTGGGTCAAAGAATGAAGTGCGAGCTTATCGCTTCACTTGTTCACACACCCAAGATTCTTTTCTTAGATGAACCGACGATCGGTCTTGATGTGGTTGTGCAAAAAAACCTACGCAAGTTCATCAAAGACTACAACCAAAAGTACAACGCCACAATTATTCTAACAAGCCACTACATGGACGACGTCAAAGAGTTGTGCGAGCGCGTCATCATTATCGACGAAGGAAAGTTGGGTTACGATGGAAGACTCGACGAGCTTGTCAGGTCTTACGCGCAAAACAAGATCATCACGTTCGTGTTTGATAAAGAGGTAGACAAGGCCGACCTTACGCAATACGGCAAGGTTACCGATTTTCAGCAGTTAAAGGCGACGATTGAGGTCCCGCGCGATCAGATTAAAGATGTTGCAAGCCGCATGCTACAAGAGTTACCGGTAGATGATCTAGACATCGCCGAGATCCCAATCGAGGAGATAATTCGTCAGGTCTTCAACCACGAATAATAGGTCAGTTCGAGTGCTTAATCACTGGACCCTCTACCCTTTTTGCCAGTAGTATGTAGACTACGACAGCTACGATCCCCAATACGAACGATGCAAACAACTCCCGGACCAGTAACGGACTCACAACTACTACGGCAAGCCACGTCTTACTCAACGCGTTTGGCGACGACAGCACTCCCTGCGTAAGGTAGACGTAATACAGGAAAGCACTGAAATACACCGACGCTGCTGTAGAAAGCAAAAGGCTAGCAACTACCCTGTGTTTGAAAAGCTTAAACACCAGCGCAAATATCAAGACAAACATAAGTATCGCCGCCGATTTTGTCATAAAACTGACGTAGAGATAGTTAACGTAATAGGGACTCACAAAAAACTTTGCGAGCACTATCACCGTCGCTCCTCGCACCGCAAAAGAGATAGCGATTAACAAGGCTGCCGTACGTGGCTTTAGAGCGAGCATCACAAATACCAAGATTAAGACCGCAGCATAGATATCTACTCGGAAAACACCGACGAGGAAGGTCACTGATATCGCCGTGATTAATTTTATAATGCGACTCTCTTCCAAGACACCAGTCCTCAAACTAACCAGTACAACGTCAACTATCTTTTGCATCTGCATTTTTATTCTAACACCAAATAAAAAGATAAAGAAAGTTATAATTTGATTACCATGACACCGGAACAGTTCGATGATCTTGTGCAAGAGGTCGTAGAGAATTTACCAGAAGATTTTAAGGACAAGTTCGACAACGTTGCCGTTGTTACCGAGATCTGGCCAACAAGAGAAGATCTGCAAAGAGGTAACGTTGGGCGCGGCATGACGTTGTTTGGTTTATATGTAGGAATTCCGAAAACGAAAAGACTTAACTACTCATTCGTGTTGCCAGACAAGATAAAGATATTTATGGGACCGATTATGCAGTCGGTGACAAGCGAACAAGAAGCACGCGCACAAATTCGAAAGACCGTGTTACACGAGATCGGCCACCACTTCGGCATGAATGAAGAAGAGGTCAGGAAAGCAATGCACTGAGGTCTGATTTATCTGTTTAATTCGGGACCACTCTTCCTAACGTCTGGTTAAGTACGCGAGTGGGTAAGACACCTTCATACCAAGCAACCCCGTCAGCAGCATTATAGCCGCGAATCATCTCAACATTACATTTTTCACACTGCATTTCTCATCACCTCTTTTCACACATGAAAATTATATCTGAACCTGAACAACCCTGCGCCGCACTAGACGACGCAGGGTTTCATTGGCAATCACGGCTCTATGCCTGTTACTTGTTCCACGATCTCCTGCAGCACGCGAGCCAAAGACTCAGGATGTGTGAACATTACATCGTGTGGGGCGCCAACGATTTGAAAGACTTCGGCTCCCAACCTTCCTGCAAGACGAAGCTGAAATCTCGCCGGCACCATTGCATCGCGCATCGGGACGACAACATACGCATAGCCCGGTAGACCTCGAGGCAACAACTTTTCATATCGGCCAAACACAAACCATTTAAGCAGTGGTTCAGGCCGAAGTTTGCCGTCAACAAAAATCGCGTGATACGCATAGGCCGGAATTTCAGAGAACAAGAATTTATAAGCCATCTTCCCGCTGATCATCAGAACAGCGTTGTTCTCCTTCACCGCTGATCGCAACAGCTTCACTCCTGCCGCAAAGACTATGTAAAGCTGATACGATAGGTCAAAGCCAATTGGCGGCGGTGCAACCAGAACCCAAGACACCTTGCCGCTTTGAAGCTCGTCGTAACCGGCGAGATCCACAACGTCTGCCGTGGCAATAGAATGCGCGACGATAACGACATGGTCATAACCGCCGACGGCACTCACGACTTCCTGAAGATACCGAACGCGATCCTTACCGATCCTTTCTATCGGCAGAACTAAGAAACCGAGCTTCAACAACAAAATATGCAGCTTGTCCCATGCCCAGTTCCCGTGGCCGGCTCCGGCCAGGAGAATGAACAGGATCTTCGATCGTGCGGACATTTTCCGCTCCTTTCGGGGAGAAGTACGGCGTAAAGCCAAGTTATCAAAGAACAGGGATATTTTACCTCAATAAGGCGAGATCAGACCCAAACGCGTTTTAAACTATCGAATCTTATCTATCTCCATCATTAAAATTTGACTCCTCCAAACTTTGACTCAAGAGCGTGTCGCTGTCTTTGAATTTAAAATCTCCCTTTACCTGCTTGCCCTCAATCACCATCGGCAGCCAATACTTATCGTCCCACCACATTTGTTCAAAAGGAAGTCCGTTGACGTTGAACCACTGCGGGCGCATCTCCTCCGTTTCGACCGGTTCTCCCAACCACTCCTCGCAAAAATAGGTGTGAACCACCTGCCCCCACTCGGGGTTATCGACGAACGTAAATGTTAGTTCGGCAACCTTGTGAAAGTCCCGCACAACAACCTCGATCTCCTCCTGCGTCTCACGCACCATTGCTTGCTCAATACTTTCGCCGTCTTCGACCTTTCCACCGACACCGTTCCACTTGCCTTCAGCAAAGCCGCGCTTCTTCATCGCAAGTAGGATTTCGTTTACTGCCCCAGCGTTATTGCGTTTAACTAAAAGACATAGCGTTGCCGTCTTCATGGGTTAAGTATAAGTTATCTTACAAACTTTAAGAGTACTCGTCTTTCTTCAGCGGAAGAGTAAATACAAACCGTGCGCCTTTTTCGTTGTCTGTGTCGTAGTCGAGACTACCTCCGTGTGCCTCAAATATTAGCCGTGAAAGATAAAGTCCTAATCCCATACCTGACTCCGGCATATTTAAAATCGACTCATCCTTGTCCAAAACCCGGTAGAACTTCTTGAAGAGGTTCGGAACCTCCTCTTTGGGTACCCCAACACCGTCGTCGGTAACCTCTCCCGATAATTTGTCGGACTCTTCTTCCAGACCGACGTGAACGCTTACCCCTTTCTCGTTGTAGCGAATCGCATTATCAATAAGCATTCCAAATGCCTGAGCCATCAACTCATCTTTCATAACGACCTTGACCGGTTTAGACGGCAGATCGTCGACTAACGTCACGCCTTTATCTTCAGCCATCTTTTTAAACTCATCGATCTTACTCTTCACCAAAGCCACAAGATCGGTCGGCTCCTTCTCACTCAACCATTGATCGTTCTCTAGTTCGGAGATCTGGAACAACTTTTCAACCTTGAGACGCAACTCCTCCACCGACTTTCCGGCGTTTTGCACATATTCCGTCTCTTTATCCTTGCCTTCAAGCGCCATCTCTAAAACAGAGAGATTGCCTTTTATAACCGTTAACGGTGTACGTAACTCATGCGCCGTGAACTCGATAAAGATCGTCCGCTCCTTGTCGAGCTGCTCCAAACGAGCACGCGCCTCTTTCTGTTGCCAAGCCTCCTGTACAAGGTAACGGCTAAAAAAGGCGAATAGAACAAGAAACATTATTCGCCCAAACATTGCCAGTGGATGCGTGACGATCTCGGTCACCAGTTTCCCTGTGCCTAGATAATGATCGAACAGCACATCAAGCGCGATAAAGAAACAAAGGATTATCGCCCCAGGAACAACCATGCGGGCCCGATAACCTGTTGTCATAACAAAAAGTGGGTAAAACAAAAGGAAGTATAAGGTTCCAGCAACTCCGAGATTGACGTCGAACTGCCCTGACATCAGAATATAAAAATAGAGCCCCGCGATGTAAATAAAAACCTCAACGAGGTTGACCCAGAACTTTACTTGAATCTTCTTCGGCATGACGTGATGCAACAGGAAGAAGATTAGAACATAACCTGGAATCATAACAAGAATCGCGAATTTTACGTTGAACGTCCAAGCACTGAAGTTCCCTAACTTATACGCCCAGAACGCCATCACCGCCGCTACAAAACCCGTCGTCGCATAGATACTTACCTCCATTACCTTACGAAAACGGAAGATGTCATCGATCTCGTTTTGACTAAGTGGTGTCTTCTCGTCTTTCTTCACGGTAAACTCACTGTGTTTATAATATCATCGCCAACTACTTTAGCATCTCTGCAGCAAGGTGTTTTTCGATATCGACCTGATACGGTCCGGCGAACGTAACACCTTCGTTAACTAGCAAGATAGCTTGCTCGTCGCGATTCGAAAAATTAAATTCGCCAGTCTTTGATTCGTCCTGCATGAGTGGATCGTGCGGAGACTGATAACTTTCTGCCAGATAACCACTTTTCTTAACGATACGATGACAAGGAATCGATGCGTCGCGATTACCATGCAGTGCAAACCCAACCTTGCGAGCATCACTTGTGCCAACTAACGTTGCAACGTCGCCATACGTTAACACCTTACCCGCAGGGATCTTTTTAACAACTTCTCTAATCTGGTCAAATAGTCCATCACTCATGTTATTTTCGTCCACTTATGAAACCATATTGAGCTAAATCGTTTTGGATTGCAAGGTACTGATATTTCGTGCTTTCACGATTTGCCCGCTGGAATTTATTTCCCATTCCTATCAACTCTTGCAACCTAGTTATAAACATCGCAGGGCTAAACCCCTGATAAAGACGTTTTGAAGACCTAATGACGTGTTCGGTGACATCTTCGGTTTCAACATTTTGGAACCCAGCGTCTCTTGCCAACCCACCGAATCCGCCAATCGTTTCCAACGATTCGACGGCCCAACCTTTGATCCATCTTTTTACAGTCAAGTTGTCGTTATCTTTTATTGACGACACGAACCAATCTGCGACGATCAACCTCCCGCCTGGTTTTAGAACGCGATACGCTTCATCTAGAAAATCACGTTTGTCGTGTGCATGACACACGCTCTCAATCGCCCAAACAACGTTAAACGATTCGTCCGGAAAAGTTGTCTTGGTGAAATCCTGAACTTCAAACCTGACCTTATCCGAAACATTAAATCGCATGGCATTTTTTACTGCCTCTTCGATTTGCACTGGAGTGATTGATATACCAGTGACCTTGCAGCCGTACCTTTGGGCCAAAAATATTGAGCTACCTCCAACTCCGCAGCCCGCATCAAGCACAGTATCACCTTCCTTGATAGCGACCTTCTCAGCAAGAACCTCGTTCTCGCGACGGAGAGCATCACGCAGGCGTTTTGTCGTCTCATCCCAATACCCATAGTGCAGTGCCATCGATTCGCCAAGATGCCAATACAGCTTGTAATCGATCTCTGCTTGCGTATAGTAGTCGATAATCTCTTTCTTATCCATCTTAATAGAACGACACCGGTTTTGAGTGAACTAGCAATCGTTTAGCCGCCGTCCACAGAGGTGTACACGTATAGAGTACAACATCGTCGTAAGTGGCATTTTCACCCGTGACACCAAACTCTTCAGGTTTAACGACCTCCGATCCAGTAACCTCATACTTATACGCATATCCTTGATAGACGATGATAAAAACATCTCCTGTCTCCAACTTATCTAGATTGTAGAATGTATTTTTCG
>JAGQKZ010000031.1 GCA_020429745.1 candidate division WWE3 bacterium
AAACATCTTTACCGAATCTTTTTTCTGTTGCAGATAGTTCGTTAATTTGTGAATTAAATTTTTCTGTGTCGTTTGGAAGAAGTAGTTTGCGAAATACATCGTCTTCAAAAAACGGCTTGAATCCATCGGTGAAAAATGTCCACGTTTGTCCGGGCGCTAACTCACAATGGTCATACTCGATAAGCTCGAGTGCATCGTCGAATCCGTTTAACACTCCGAAACCGATTAGATCCTCGTCCTCGGCAAGTGTGAGATTGTTGACTACTTCAGAGCGCACGTAACGATGTTCTTCAACGCTCCCGGGAACTAATTCTCCAGATTCTCGAAGTCTCTCCATGTGTCGCAGGTATGCTGTGTCTTTGTAGTAAAGATGTTTTAGATCTTGTCCGTTCTCGTCAAAACCCCAAATCTCACAGTCGTTGAGGTGGGAAAGATAGATCACTCCGTTTGCGATGTGTCCAGCAGCGAACACACACGAGGCAAACTGCTTCTTGTGGTGGTCCACGGTCTCTTCCGTTAGTCCTAATGATTCATTGTATGCAAGTAGCCTTTTGTTAGATTCTTTAACGGCACCAGGTAAGTTATGAGAATTATCTCCTGAGCATTCCCGAACAATAGTTTCGACTGTTATCCTAGCTGCGGTGTAGGCTGGTGACGGGTTAGGGTAGGGGATAATGTGTAAAAAGTTCACTCCATCAGCGACTGCAAAGGTTGAGTCGTTTACTAATGCATAGTCTTCATCGATACGAGGTTCACCAAAATGCGAGTAGTGGATAATATCGGTGGTGATTTTCACATATGTGAGTTTACCAGATGTCGGTTGTCGTTTAGTGTAAGTGTTTTATTTGATGTACAATCAAATAAGATGAGGAAGGCGGAGGTGATAGAGAATGAGTGATAACTGCGAAAGTTGCGGTATGCCGCTGGATGAGTTTGTCGTTTCGCACATGGATAACCGTTACTGCATGCATTGTCAGGACCAAGAGACGGGTGACATGGCTGCATTCGATGATGTGCGTGAACAGAGCATCATTGCGGCTGTTGAGCTGTTAAACAAAACGCGAGAAGAGGCGGAAGAGTTAGCAGATGAAATGTTGCCACAACTGCCACGATGGAAGAGTCGTGTGGAAGATTAATTATTGATCAATGCTGTTTATCCTAATCTAGCGGTAGCGTGAAGTAGAACGTGCTGCCTTCTCCCTCTTTGCTTGCAACCCCGACGACTCCGCCGTGGGCCTTTATAATCCCTTTGACGATTACTAATCCCAATCCGGTCCCCTTAATCCCCTTCTTCTCGCCGGAACCCTTTGCTTGTGAAAATTTCTGAAAGAGTTGTGGAATGACTTCAGCAGGGATCCCTTCGCCGGTATCGGTGACACCAACAACGATCGCATTTGTTAATCCCGAAAGTTGCGAGTCGGACTTATCGATCAACCAGGCAGGCTTTGTTTGTTCAACTACGCCGGAGAAGATCTGGTCTTTTGCGACCGTTATTACATCAAGTGTGATCTTTCCACCAGGGCTTGTGTATTTAATGGCGTTGGACAGGTAGTTGTTGAGCACCTGCGTTACCTTTCGTTCGTCGAAGTTTAAGCTACCTGGCGTTGCTGAGTCGTAATTCACGCTTAACGTTATGTTGTCTTTATCGGCTTGTGTTTTAAAGAAGTCCACTCGATCGTTGATTATTGGCTTAAGATCCTGCGGCTTCTTTTCGACCGTAAACTGCCCGGCCTCGATCTTTGCGGCATCCAAAAGATCGTTGACGAGAGACAGCATGTCGCCAGAGTTCTCATATATTAGATCCATGAACTCGTTGCGTTGTTCGGGTGTCACCTGAAGTTTGACGTCGTTAATCGCCTCGATCATACGCAGAATATTGTTAAGCGGAGAACGTAACTCGTGAACCATCATCGCCGTGTAATCTTCGCGTAGCTGTTCCAGCTTTTTGTCTTGAGTGATGTCGTGGAAGATCGCAACTCCTCCTAAAACGCCCAGTTCACCAGCGGCTAATGCGCTCTTTACGGGTGCTATCGTAACCTGGAAGAACTTATCGTCTATAACGATCTCGTCGATTGTGCCGATCTTATCGAGTTTTATGCTCTCCTCAAGCTTCTCTTTGAGATCGAACGCGTTGTTAAGAGACGTCATGACATCAAAGATCGTTATGGAGTCTTTGTCGTTAAGGTGAAGAATGTTCTTTGCCGTTGGATTTATTACAACGAGGCGATAATCTTGATCCGTCATAATGACGCCTTCGGTAATGCTTTCAACCATAGAATTTAGCTTTCTCTGTTCTGTTTGCACTACATTCTCGAGTCTTGTAACCGCCTGTGACGCCTGTTGGGTGATCTTATAAAGAATCGTCATCTCCTCATCGCGGTAAAGTCCGGGTTTAACATCGGCGACGGTTAATACGCCCACAACCTTATCTCCGATAACGAGTGGAATGTTGAAGAACGACTGTACCGTGAGTGAGGCGTCGTCCTCGATTATTGCCCCTGTTATGACCTCATCAACGTGTGTTTGACTAAAATCCTTCTCCAAAAGAGCTGCAAGGGAGTTTAGCATCCGCGTACGTACGTCCTTGATGAACCTTTCGGAGACGGAACGCTCTAGGTGTGCTTTGAAAACGATCTGTTCCGGTTGGAGAAGCATGTATGACACTACACTGTAGTCGATGAACTGGTGTAGGGAACCTGTTATTATGTCGACGATCTGCCCCACATCGAGTGAGTAACCGATTCGTTCCCCTAGCTCTTTTAGAATTGCGAGCTCATACATCTTGCGATTAGTGTCGCCATGCGTATCCTTAACCTTTTTGTAGTTTAAATAAAGCAGAATGGATGCGATTACAAAAGCGCACAACAAAACGGACAGTATGATGACTAAAATTGCCATACGTATACAGTATAAAACGTTGTCGGTGAATTGAAAAGAAGGTTAAAAACAGAGAGTTTACTTTGGTTGAGACTCAACTGCTGCGCGCATCTTTCGCTCCTCGTTCTCCCAAGACATCAGCGTTCGGATCGTGGCGACAAAACTCACGAACCAGATCATAAAGATCGGCAAGACAACGTAAGTATAACTAAGGTCAACGAGCATTAAAGCCGTTGCCACAATCCCGAGGCTATACATCTCGATGAGCATAGAAAACACAAGGACGCGGACGAGGCTGCCAACCAGAGAGCCTTTTACCATAGAGTAAACCTTTTGTCCCTTCATCAAAATATAAATGCTGCCGCCAACGAGCACCGGCCAACCAATTAGTAATATTATCGTTCTCATAGTTTGAAGCATATTTAACTCTGTGTAGCACCCATCGAAGGATATTTGCTAAAGATCGATGTCATGGCACTTTTTACAATTTGACCGGAAAGCGAAACGTAAGAATCAATCAACTCTTGAACTGCTGCAGACGGATCACCATCAACATCTATGATCTTGCCGTCGTCCGAAACGTGAATACTGGGAACACTGCGCGCCTTTAATATTGCAATGTCAGGACCAAGAATTACTGCCTGTTTGGCAACAACCTCATTAAGCATCGATACATACTGTTCTTTCTCCACGTATCCAGTATTAGATAAAAAAATGAAGTCGTCAAGTAGGTAAATTTGATAACGATCAAATTGAATGATAGTCAGGCTATTCCTAAACGTTCTTTGACCTTGGCAAAAACCTGTTGTGGGGTAAAACTTCCTTGAGTCTGTGTTGTCATATAGGTTGAGATCTCGACGATCTCTTGTACTAGTTGCACGATATCGTCAAGGCTTTTGTCGCTTTTTATTAGATACAAGCAACCGGCGGCTTCGGCCTCGAGTTTGCTGATCTCGGTGTTAGACAACACAACAATTAGTGCTGTCTGGCCCCATCCATCTTTTCGCAGTTCACCAACCATCTCCATGCCATTCATCTTCGGCATCATGATGTCGGTTAATATAAGTGTAGGATGTGATTCAAGAGCATCCTTAAGTCCGTCTTCTCCATTTAGTGCGTGCAGAACCTCAAAGCCTGAGCTCGCGAGTTTTAGTTTGAGCGTTTGTGCATACGCTTGTTCGTCCTCAACGATTAGTACTTTAGCTGCATCTGCCATGTGGATTAAGATTCTAAGAAACCAATGTCCTCACTATTAAACTTGCCGGTTTCAAAAAATTCACTTACGCGTTTGACTAACTGGGTAGGTAGTGCATTGATCTTTAAGATGTAACCTTGTGCACCAAGCTTAAACGCTTCATCAACGACGCTTTCCTGACCAAGGTTGGTGAGCAGAATAACAGGTGTTTTAGACGCCTTCTCGTTCTTTTTAATCTCGCGGAGAATATCGATACCGTTCATCTCGGGAAGCATAATGTCGAGTAAGATAAGGTCGTACTCCTGATTGAGTGACTTGTCGAGTCCGCTAGTGCCATCAACGGCCGTGTCTATCTGATAACCGGTCTTTTCTAACTCGCGAGAGTACGTTTCCAGGATAAACGGTTCGTCTTCAATTATTAGTATCTTTTTGTCCATAGTGTCTACTCTGCAATCGGCAACGAGAAGTAAAAAGTGGTTCCTTTACCCTCTGCACTCTCGACCCATATGCGGCCATTATGCAGTTCGATGAGCTTTTTGGCAATATATAATCCTAAGCCGGTACCCTTGGAACCCTGTTCCAAAAGGCTGCTGACCCGGTAAAACTTCTGGAACATGTGCGGTAAAGCCTCAACCGGGATTCCCTGACCTGTGTCTTTGACCGAAACGACAACCGTTTTACTACCTGGCTGGTACGCGGCTCCCACCACAACGGAGCCTTTTGTGGTGTAACTTATGGCGTTTGCGATTAGGTTGTCAACGATCTGGGGGATAAGCTTTTTATCGACCAGTACCTGAGGCGTCGACGTCTTTTGCTCAACAAGCTCGATCATCAGGCCCTTTTCTTCGGCTTCAGGCTTAAAGTTTTGAATTGAGGTCTTCAGAAGATCTACTATGTCCGTTGGTGTTAGGTTGGGCTGAAGTTTGTGGCGTTCAATCTGGGATACTGAAAGAAGGTTGTTCATAAGATTTACCAAGCGGTCAGCCGAGAGCATTGCGTGCTGCAGGAGTTTGATGTGCTCTGGTTTTGCCGTATCTTGCGTTTCGTTGATTAAGATCTCGAGATAGCCACGGATAGAGGTCATCGGTGTTCTTAACTCGTGCGCTGCCATGGCTACAAAATCAAGCTTCATCTTTTCAAGCGCCTGTTCCTCGGTGATGTCCTGAAGTAGTGTGAATACACCGGTAACCTTTCCGTTCGCTCCAATGAACGGGCTAAAACTTGCGTTAATATAGACGGTTTCTTCCCCTTTATACAGCTGCAGATTTTTGAGCTGTTGGCTTTGGTTCGTTTTTAATACCTCTTGGTAAGGGTCGTTGCCGGTACCTATATAAAGCGAATCACCGCTTTCGTTAAAGAAAGGAATGACCTTACGATAATCCTGGTTGATTATCTCTTCGTGTGTGAGCTTTAAGATCGATAATGCTGCGGGGTTGGTGACGGAAACGATACCGTCTGCATTAACGATCACGATGCCTTCCTCGATAGCGTCGAACACACTGTTGGAGATCGACATCTGCGGTGCCGACTTCGCCTTTTGCGCGAGAAATAGGGTGATTATGTGAAACAAGGCACCAAAGATTACGATGCCGGCCATGATCATCGTGCGCAGATCGTTGTTTATCGGAAGAATATTTAGTGACAGAAGGGCAGCCACAACTATTGCGATGATCCAGAATACTAAGGGGAGCAGTAACCTTTTGATATTCATACCTTGATAATTTTCATTATACACACATAACTTGCCGTGCAACAAGGCTCGTTAATATTATATGGACCAAAAGTTGATTTTTCTTGCTAAGCGTTTGTGCATTAATTACAATGGGGTTAAACCGATGTCTTATAAAGACCTCACTGCCAAGTTTAATAAGTTTATCTTGTTTGGCTACAAGGGCGAACTTACAAACGATGCTTACCGTCGCCTGCGTACGGTCAACACCGTGTCGTTTATTCTTCTTTTGACGTTAACGGTCTTTACGTCTTTGGATCTCTTTATATTCAACAAACCGTATGTGGCCGTTGTGGAGGCGATGGGTGTTTTGGCTGGTGTTTGTTATGTTATCGTTCAACATCGCATCAAAAGTATCCTCGTCATCACAAACGGTTCGATTGCGATCTTGACCGGTATCCTGCTTTCTATAAACTACTTAAACGGTTTTACCCAAAGTAACTATTTTTGGATGTACTTAATCCCGCCTTTTGCTTTTTATGCCGGCGGTTACATTAGTGGACTGTTTTGGTCTGGGATTATCTTAATTTGGTTTATTGCGTCGTTTGTTCTTACGAGCATGGGGTTGATCGGCACCCCGATAACTCTGGAGGCAGGGATAGACCTCATCGCCTCGTTCGGTATTATCACCTTGTTGTCGTTCTTCTATGAATTTGCGCGCGGGCAGGCGATCGTTGATCTCTCTGAGGCCAACGAAGAGATGCGCCGGTTAATATATGTAGTGTCGCACGATTTGCGTACGCCGTTAACTGCACTTCGAGGATACGCGCGTTTTTTGCGTGAGGATCTGGAGCGAAAGACGATTGAGAATATGCGTGGTGATATTGAGAAGGTAGAGCTTATGTCGAGCAACATGGGCATGATGATCGATGACCTCTTGAATTTGAGCCGGGTGGGACGAAACATCGAAGAGAAGGTTGTTTTTAGCACGAAGGATATCGTTGATCTTATCGTGATTGAAAGTGAGACCGCGATAAAGCAAAAGAAGATAAACGTCCAGATCGTTGAGCCCTTGCCGCGGATCTACTCGAGTAGAAGGAAATTTGAAGAGGTAATGCGAAATCTTTTCTCAAATGCCATAAAGTACATGGGGTCAAGCGAAAACCCGTATATCGAGATCGGTGTCGTCGACAAGGAGAAAGAATACGATTTTTACGTAAAAGATCACGGAGTTGGCATCGATAAGAAATACCACGACAAGATATTTGAGCTTTTTGTGAGGCATGAAAACATCGGAGAAGGTTCTGGTATTGGGCTTTCGATCGTCAAGGGTTTTGTTGAAGATATGGGCGGCAAGGTTTGGGTTAACTCTCGTATCGGAGGAGGAAGCACGTTTTGGTTCTCCGTTCCGAAAGAGAAGCACCCTGTTCAGACCACTTCTCCCGAGCAAGACAACTCCCAGTCTGTAGTTGAGTGACGTGTTATATTATTCTTTATATGGAAACAGGGACAGAATCCATCTTTTCGCATAATCTACCGGTTAAAGAGGTCATTGTAAATAATACACCGATTCGGTATGTGCAGACGGGTAACGGCCCTTCGCTTGTATTGTTGCACGGTTTAACTAACAACTGGTACGGTTGGGGAGCAATGATTCCTTATCTTGAAAAGGACTTCACACTCATTATGCCTGATCTGCCGGGTTATGGAATGTCGGGCGATTTGGAGGAGTACTCGCTCGAGATTCAAGGTGAGTATATCGTTGAGTTCATCAATCAGTTGCCAGAATTTCCTGCCGCGGTAATGGGGGTTTCGATGGGGAGCCTTCTTACAGCTGAGGTCGCCAAGCATATAGGTTCAAAGCTTCGTTCTGTTATCTTGGTGTCGCCGCTAATTAAAAAAGGCCGTACGACGTATCTAACCAAAGGCATGGAGTACATTATGCGCGCCTTAAATACGACAAGTTACACAACAGAATTATTAAAGTACGTGGTTGGCACGAGGCGCATGGCGTACGCGTTATCTAAGCATTTAAACATGTATGAGTTTAACAAAGAGCTAGTCGATGAGTATGGAATAGAAGGCAAGAAGCAGATGCGTGCAAAGACTTATCCGGAGATGAGTATCTCTGTTAGTCGTTACGATTTAGTCCATACTCTCAAGGATTACCCTTATCAGACGCTTATGATCTACGGTAAGCATGATAGAGCCTCTCGACCAAATTACGCTCGCGAGATACTTGAAGCTTCCAATCCCAACATCAGCTGCGTAGAGATCGACCGCGGCGGGCATTGGGTTTCGGTTGAACAACCTGAAAAGGTGGCTAAGCAGATCGTAAAACACCTAGCGAGTTAATATATTATAGGGTATAATTAGGTTCGGAAGCTCTTTTCCAACCGACACTTTTCCACGACACGAACGCAGGAGGTGCATATGGCGCTCTTTCGAATCCTTGGATGGGTGGCACTTGTCGCCTTTGGTTTCGTCATGGTGGCTCAGATCGTTGCCATTATGATCGTTCGAATTCCAGTGAAATCGACTTTCCCGGACGAGGGGCGTTGGGATCCCGATGGTTGGGAACTTGGTGGTCGTTGGATTCAGCTGCCGTCGTTAGACGGCACTCCATTCTTCGGATATCTCACGACTCCAATTCCTGAATCCAAGATGAAAGGGATAGTGGTAATAGTCCATGGTGTTAACCCCAAACCATGCCCGGGAGGGGCCGAGTTTTGGCCTTACGCCCAGAAGTTGCTTGAGCAAGGCTTCGGGGTGTTTGTACTTGACCATCCAGGCTATGGCAGAAGTGCTCCCGGCAGGGGGAGATTCGGGGTAGGGTACTTCGAGTGGCAGGATGTAGTTGCGGCTTACAAGTACCTTAAGGGTAAGTTCCCGAAGCACCAAGTTGGGTTCCTCGCCAAGTCAGCGGGAACTCCGGCCGCCATAATCGCCTCAGAACAATGCGGCGATTTTATGGTTCTGGAGTCGACCATCGGCTCGCTACGTAGCCTTATGCGGGCGCAGATCACCTACTACGGATTTCCAAAGTTCATGGTTGGTGCGATTCTGCCTTTGCTAGAGGTTGCCTGGAGGCTATTTCTCGGATGGAATTACGCGCGTCTTGACCCGTTCAAGGTCGCGCATAAAGTCAATATCCCGACGATGTTTCTGTTTGGGGGCAGGGATCCTGAGGTGCTTGCGTCGGACTCGACCACTCTGGCAAGCTCGATTGGGGAACAGGCAACAGTTCAGGTTTACCCTGAGGCTCACCACAACGTGCTTCGGACATACGGTGGTGACCCGACGGTGATGAACCAACAGATAGCAGAAGCGGCTTGGCAAGATGTTTTTAAATTCCTACGTCAAGTCACAACCGCAAGGGCCGTGGCTCAATAGTGATTGGGCTTCGGCCCTTTCACATATATGGAGCGTCCCAAATATTTAACGTAACAATTCTTTATTTTTGGAGTAATGTGCCTTGCATTTTGCCGTACGGTTGCTATAAATGAATTATGACCTATCCGTACATCCTGTTTGATTGGGATGGTTGTCTGGCGAAGACTTTAGACGTTTGGCTTGCCGCTTACCAATATGCATTTGGCTTGTATGATATTGAAGTCCCCGACAGCGAGATTATCCGCGTGTGCTTTGGCCGCAAGGAAGGGCCGGTTGAGCTTGGGGTCGATGACGAGTATGAATTTATTAACCACTTAGTCGAATACGCCGATAGAAAGATGAAGAGCGTTAGTTTGCATGAGAGCGTTGAGGATACGCTTAATTTTCTCTACGAAAGTGATGCCACAATGGGACTTATCACCTCTTCAAAACGCGAACTGGTAGAACCTGTTTTAGAGCGGCTGAACATCGACTACTTCTTTGAGGCCTTGATGACGCAGGATGACGTGACCACCTTAAAGCCCGATCCAGAGGTTGTTTTTGAGATGATGGGGCTGCTCTCGGCCGATCAGAAGCAGACGATTATCGTCGGTGACTCGCCTCATGACGTAGGCGCCGGTCAAAACGCCGGGATTGCAACGGTGTATTATTATCCTGAGAGCAACAAGAAGTATTATTCGCAAAGTGTTGTAGATGACAGTGAGGCAGATTACGTTATAAAAAGTATTGGACAGCTTATTGATATCGTTGCTTAATAATGCAAAAAACAAAGATCAATTTGGATGAATCGATAAGGCGTGGTGGTGAATACTCGCACGGTGTATCGGTGAATATGGGTGGTGCGACACTTGTCTTTACCTCAAATCAGATTGCAGTTGACGCGAGAGGCGAAGCTTTGTATGAAAACGATCCGAAAGAGCAGGCACGTTACGTAATCGAGGTGACCGATCGAATTCTTAACGAGGTGGGTGCAGGCCTTGCTGATATTGTCAAAACAATAATTTACATAACCGACATGAGCTATTTTCCGGATGTGAGTGACGTGTGGGACGAGTACTTTAAGAGCTACGAGCCGGCGTCATCGCTCGTTGAGGTTAAAAGTATCGGTCATCCCAGCTGCATCGTAGGTATTGAGGTCGTTGCGGTAGTAGATAAAAACATAAACGCATGAAGATAATAGATCTTTCCCCAGAGCTTTATACCAATATGCCGGTTTATCCGGGAGATCCCGAAGTAAGAATACAGCAGGTGCATACGCTTAAAAATGAAGGTTGGAGACTTCGATACATAGAAATGCCTTCTCATATCGGCGCTCATGTCGACGCGTTTTCACACATGGACGAAAATGGTAAAACGTTATCAGAGCTTCCTATAGAAAGATTTATCGGTGAAACAATTAAAGTACAGTTGGAAGATGAATTTCCTTTTAGTGTGGGTTTGATGTTTGGGCGAGGAGAGCTTGATATTGTTCTTTTGGATAAGTTAGTTCGAGCAAATCCAGGATTTGTCGTTGTTGGCGATAAGGCAACCTTAACGGTCGAGCTGGAGCGACAGCTTTTGCAAAAGGGGATCATAACGATTACGGATCTCATAAACCTCGATCAACTGCCGTTCGATCAAGTGTTTACACTCTACGCTGTCCCACTCAATATTAAAGACGGAGATGGCTCTCCAGTGAGGGCATTCGCGATTGTTGAGTAGTCAATGTCAATGCTGGTGTTAAAATGATTATGTCTGGATGGGGTAGTTCAAGAAGAACGTTCCTTTGTGAAGGAAAGGTTGAAGGTAACTCCTTCCCCCATCCCCAAAATAATGAATCACCAGGAATATTTGGAAA
>JAGQKZ010000032.1 GCA_020429745.1 candidate division WWE3 bacterium
CCAAAACCTCGGTACGGTTCTTTGCAAGGATCAGATACTCATTGTTCTGTTTGACGATTGCGTATGTTATCTCGGGATTGATTGCAACTGCGTTATTCGACAATAAAGTCCATGGCGTCGTGGTCCAGACTAGAAATGACAGATCGTTATTTTCAAGTGAAAATTTGTTAACAAGTATCTCGTCAACCGCGCTGACAAGTCGGAATCTCACGTAGATCGACTCGTGATTAACGTCCTTGTACCCCCCGTCCGATAACTCGTGTTGACTAATCGCCGTTCCACAACGCGTACACCACGGCATTGCGTCGATCCCCTGATAGATCCAGCCCTTTTCGTTTATAACCTTCAGGAAGTGCCAGATGTGAAGGTTGTTGTTTTCACTCATCGTGTAGTAGGAGTTGTCCCAGTCCATAAACATTCCGAGGCGACGTGATTGATCCTCCTGCACCTTGCTGAACTTATCTACCCTTGCACGACAGGAGCGACAGAACTTATCGATTCCGTAGTTTTCTATGTCGCGCTTGGAATCAAACCCCAAATTCTTCTCCTCTTCAACCTCTACCCAAAGGCCTTGGCAGTCAAAGCCGTTCTGAAAACGCTGCTTGTAGCCTTGCATATTTTTGTAACGCTGATAAAAATCTTTTATAGTACGGCCGTGCGCATGGTGGACTCCCATGGGATTGTTCGCCGTGATTGGGCCGTCCAAAAAGCGGAATTTTTTTTCAGAGTTTTCGTTACGTTTCAGATACTGATTCTCAACGTTATTGTCCCTCCAGAAAGCTAAGATCTCCTGTTCTGTGTCAGACAATTCGGGATGTGAAATTGGCTCTCTCATATTGAAAATGATTGTAGCATAAGCAAAATGATTTACATACAAGGCCTATAACTGTATAATCGTGGCCTAATGACGGCGAAAAACAACCAATCACAAACATTAATGCTTCTCCTTGTCGTTGTGATACTTATGCGACTAAGTTTGTTACATAACTTATACGAATACCTTTACTTTGCATTTGCGCTTCTAATCTTGACGATTATGCTGCTTTTGAATCTTTATCTGATGTTTGGTCCGCATCTAAAAAAGACAAGCCACTTCACCACCTTCAAGAATACGATTAAACCAAAAGTTAAACTGCCGGTAGTTCGACTACCTAAAGTAAGGTTGCCCAAGTTGCAAATAAAACGAGCATCCGCAGATTCAGCCACAGAGCTTACCGACCTGTATGATAGCGAAGAACGGAATATAATTACCTGGTGGATAACGACACCGATCGTTCCTGTCACGGCATTTGAGTGGCTACTAACCTTTGCGACCGCGATCGTTGTCGCTGGAATATACCTGCTTCTGTTTAATCGTCTGCTATCCGGCAATCATGGTGTCTCGATGTTTTACTTTTGGGAACTGCCGGTAAACTAACACAGAGCTGCGCCAATATTCCTTTTATCCTACTACTATGTTACACTCTCATCAGATATGGAACGAACGTTAGCCGCCGATACAACGGCAAAAACCGATCAGGAGGTACTTCTTAAAGGCTGGGTAAACTCGGTGCGTAAGCATGGGAACGTCACCTTTATCGACCTTCGAGATAGGACGGGTTTAGTGCAGGTAGTGTTTGCCGATGAGCTACTAGGATCCTCGGAGGAGCTAAAGCCGGAGTATGTTGTGGAGATTGAAGGTGTAGTTCGTGAGCGTGGTGAACGCTACAAAAATCCAAAACTGGCATCAGGAGATGTTGAAGTCGGTGCAACAAAGCTAACTGTATTAAACGAAGCAGACACTCCCCCGTTCCCACTCGACACTGATGGACTTGAGATCGATGAGGATCTACGCCTTGAGTATCGCTATCTTGATTTACGTCGCACACGGATGACGCAAAATATACGCAAACGTTCCGAGATGACTCAGTTCGTTAGAAACTGGTTGGTCAATGAAGGTTTTGCTGAGATCGAGACACCGGTCATCACTAAGACAACTCCCGAAGGCGCTCGTGATTTTTTAATCCCATCTCGATTGCAACCCGGCAATTTTTATGCCCTTCCGCAAAGTCCTCAACAGTATAAACAGATGCTGATGGTGGCTGGCTTTGAACGCTATTTTCAGCTTGCTAGGTGTTTTCGCGATGAGGACCCTCGTGCGGACCGTGCCTACGGTGAGTTCACCCAGATCGATATCGAGATGTCGTTTGTGACTCAGGAAGACATCATGAATCTTGCCGAGACGATGTTTACGGAATTAGTGGAGACTCTTTTCCCGGAAAAAAGGATCAAGCAAAAACCTTGGCCGCGAATTCCCTACCACGAGGCGATGGAGAAATATAACTCCGATAAGCCTGATCTTCGCGATGATAAAGATGACCCGAACGAGTTGGCGTTTGCCTGGGTTGTTGACTTTCCGCTTTTCGCGGAGCAGACCGATGACGACTTCTATCACGGTTCTGGAAGTGCCAAGTTTGCACCGTCACACCACATGTTTACCGCGCCACATCCTGATGACATAGGTCTGTTAAGTACCGATCCTATGAAGGCTCGTGGATTACAGCACGATATGGTATTAAACGGTAGTGAAGTAGGTGGCGGCAGCATTCGTATTCACGACGCAAAGATACAGGAAACGATTTTTGAGCTTATCGGTTTCAGCGAGGAACAAAAGGCGCAGTTCACTCATATGTTAAAAGCTTTCACTTATGGCGTTCCACCGCACGGTGGAGTCGCGCCGGGTTTGGATCGGCTTTTGTATCGAATCCTGGGTGAGCCGAATTTGCGCGAAGTAATGGCCTTCCCTGCTCAGGCATCAGGTCGGATATCCGTTATGGATGCGCCTTCCCCCGTCGACAAATCACAGCTTGACGAACTCCATATCTCTGTAAGAGAATAACGCGTCGCGGGTTTCATCACTATGTTCCGAAGTAAAAGATCTACTATTGTAAAAAGTTTGACCGATTTTTATGCACGATCGTTAAAGATCGTCGAGCGAGGTAACATCTCGATGTTGCGCGAACAATATGATAATGAGGTGGACGAGTTAAGTAAGATTGTGCCGATTGAAGTTGTACGTGAGGGAGATTCGGATCTATACTCTGAAGGTAAGTTCATTGTTTTGGCAAATCATATCGCGACCCCAAGTATTTATCCGATCACCGATAAAAAGCTAACAGACCGTTTCGGTCTCGAGGTTGAAGGGCATCACTGGAAGATCCTTAGTCCATTGATTTTTCGTCATTTCCCGTTTATTAAGTTTTTGAGAAGCATAGGCCATGAAGGTCATATAATTTCTAAATCAAGTAACGACGACGTTTTAAATACCATACGTAGCGGTTGGGGGCTATGCGTAATTCCGAACTCGCAGACTGCGCGGACCTTGATGTTGCAGGATTACGTCAAAAACCTTCCGGGAAATCACAGTATCGTCGTCTTTCCGGAGAGTGGTGACTCTCATTGGTATTTAGATCAGTATCATTGGCTATTACCGTTTCGTAAGGGGGCCTATTATATCTCGCGCGAAAACGATCTGCCTATTTTGCCGATCTCGATCGCATACGATGAGGAGGAATGTGTCTATTACCTATACGTGCATGAGATGGAGCGCCCTGATAAAGATCTTGATTTAGGCGAGGTGGTTGAATATATGCATTATCTTGAAGACAAGATCGCAACGGGAATACGCACAGTACAGAAGCGTTTTAGAGATTAAGATACGTGCTGCTTAACTTTTCAATAATGAGATTACAGATCACCTGATGCCCCGCCTCACTTGCGTGTAAACCGTCGGACGACATTAACGCGGAGTAATCGTCCTCCGACTGCCAATGTGCTAAAACGTCGATGAGCATGATGTCGGTGTTGTCCACGGTGTCGTAGATAGCTTGGGTGTAAGTTTTAATGTCATCGTTTAAAAAGTAAGCGACGCCGCTGCGGGGATTGTACATCTCGTCGACCAGGTATGGCGTTATAAAACCGATCTTGTATGCATTGGTGGCTAACTGGATCAGAGCGTTAAGGTTTGCTTTGAACTTATCGATATCAACGTAATTTTCTGACTCAGCATGAGGCTGGCGATGGGCGTCGTTGGTCCCTACATCGAAAAAAACTACCTCAGGATTACGCCTATCATTTTCGTCGAGGAACCGACTAACTAAATAATCAGAATTTTCAGCGGGAATGCCAAGATTGTAAACAACGCCATCACTACGATTTTTATCGTACCATTTGCGGAAACGATTGACGAAACCACCTTCCTGCAGGTCTCCTACACCGTAAACTGAACTGGCGCCGTAAAATGCTATGCTTCCTGGTAACATAATCTACTATTTAATACGCAAGCGCGAAGTACCAGCGATGACGGGCTGGTTTTCCGCAATAAACACATTTCCCATCCTCTTCCTGGGCGTCTAAAGGTAAACATCTCGTCGTCGCCTTGGTCTCTTCTTTGATCGATGCCTCGCACGAAGCATCTTCACACCACATCGCTCGAATGAAGCCCCTTTCATGATCCATGACCCTCCTAAACTCCTCGTAATCGTCGACGACGTGGGTGTTATCGTCTTGAAACTGCAAGGCACGGTTATAAAGGTTTTGCTGTATTGTCTGCAGAAGTTCGTTTATTCCAACTGCTGCATTATCCTGCGCAACCGTTGATTTTTCGCCGTTATCACGCCTTACAGCTGTCAGTTTTCCTTCGGTTGCCTCCTTGCTGCCGATCTCAACTCGGACCGGTACGCCTTTGAGTTCCCACTTGTTGATCTTGTAACCCAACGACTCTCCCTCACGGTTGTCGATGGTGAAGCGTATGCCGGCGGTTTTGAGTTCTGAGGCAAGGTTATTAACAACCGTTGCTACTTCATCCGTTTCATGTACCTGTAAAATCACGACCTGATAAGGCGCGACAGCGGGAGGAATGACAAGCCCCTGATCATCTCCATGGGCTAGGATAAAGCCGCCCATCGAACGTGTTGAGAAACCCCAACTCGTTTGCCATACGTGCTGTTGTTCTCCCTCTCGATCTAGGAAAGTAATATCAAACGGCACAGAGAAGTTTTGCGCAAGGTCATGTGAGGTGCAGCTTTGCAGCGCTTTTCCACCCGGCATAAGTGATTCAAACGTTAAAGTTTCTAGCGCGCCTGGGAACTTTTCGCTCGCTGATTTTTTTCCAACTATGCCCGGTAGCGCATACATTTTTTCGTAGGTTTCTTTGTACATATCCATCGCCCATAGAACATAATCCCAAGCCTCATCATGGGTAGCGTGCGCCGTGTGGCCTTCCTGCCATAGAAACTCACTTGTTCGCAGGAAAAGGTATGTGCGTTTCTCCCAACGTACGACGTTGTTCCACTGATTAATCAAGACCGGTAGATCACGCCAAGACTGAATCCAACGCGAGTAGCTGTCGTACATGATAGTTTCACTAGTAGGGCGAACAGCCAACTTTTCCGCTAACTCTTCTCCTCCGCCATGTGTTACTACGGCGAGTTCAGGTGAAAATCCTTCGACGTGTTCCTCTTCTTTTTCAAGCAAAGACATAGGAATAAACATTGGAAAATAGGCATTGTCGACCCCCTTTTCTTTAATTAATCTATCCATAAACGCCTGCATTAGCTCCCAGACCCGGTAACCGTATGGTCTAAAGATCATCGTGCCCCTTGCTGGACCATAATCTGCGAGCTCCGATAACATTACGACACGGTTATACCAGTCAGAGATGTTCTCTGATTTTTTAGGAAGGTCACGTTTGGTGTGTTGTTTAGTCATGATTGCTGCCTACAGTAAGCTTAGCATACATTATCACTTATTCGTCAACATAAAGATGCATTTGCGGCATCAGTTACAGATGTTATGATGTGTGTAATGATTAAAACTGCTCAAGCTCCCCTTCTGCGCATGGTAATGTTGCTTGTTTTAGTTTCTACCTTTGGTGTGCTCGTAGTCTTTCTTTTGAGACTAATCGGTATGCGAGAGACACAGGTACAGGAGAATATTACTACTCAAGTACAAACAGCAAAAGAGGCTCAGGATGCTCTCACTCAACTAAGTACCGATTACGAGGATGTGCTCTATGAACAACAGATAAAGGATAGTCAACAAAAAGCACTTCAGGAGGCAAAGGATCAGATTGAGGCAGAATACGAACGCCTAAAATCGGAAGAGTCCACGGCCAAGCTTTTGCGCATCGAGGCGATCTACTCCGACTATCAGCTGGCGTTACAGAAGGTCGCACGCAATGCAGGCGTTCAGCTTGATACTGCCGATGCCGATAGCATAATCGCCACGTGGGGAACATCGTTTTTAAACGAAGAGTACGACGAGCTTGAAACTTCGATTGCACAGACAAAAGAGTCACTGGATAGTCAGTATCAGACCTACCTAGCAACTCTGCCGACGCCGACACCTGTACCGACCTCGCCTCCGGCTCAACCGGCTGTGGGCTATTCTTATCAGTCCGTTTCTACGTCAAAAGGCACATTTGGCGTTTATCTCGTCAAGTTGTCACGCAGCCAATATACGATGAAGACGATAACTGCAAACACCAACGACTGCACTAACAACTGTCCGGCAAAAACGCTTGCAGATTACGTTTCCAGTAATAACGCTTACGCCGGTATCAACGGGAGCTACTTCTGCCCACCAGATTACGCCTCGTGTAGCGGTAAAACCTACTCATTCGACTCTGCGATGTATAACTCTAACCTGGGAAAATGGATTAACGCTTCACATCTTACCTGGAACGGACTTGGGATGGTGACAGCAAACGGTGCAACGCTCAAGTATTATCAGCCGAGCACAAGTTACGACAACTCCTCCGTCACAGCAGGTATCGTGAACTTCCCAAGCTTACTTCATGGCGGTACGATCGTCGGGGACACCGGCAACCTAGCTGCCTATCAGACTCAGGTTAAAGGTACGCGCGGTTTTATCGGCAGCAACGACACCGATTTCTTCTTTGGCCACGTTAGTGGGGCAACCGTTTTAGATGTCGCTTACGTTCTTAAGGCTCTAGGTGCCACGAACGCACTTAACCTTGATGGTGGTGGTTCATCCGCTTTATATGTTGGTGGCAGTTACAAGGTGGGTCCAGGACGATTGCTTCCAAACGCAGTTGTTTTTGTGCGAAACTAGACGTCTTCTATCAAAACTAACGCCCCCGAAGGGGCGTTAATCTCAAGGCTTGAATTTAAGCTAACTTAATTTAAGTAACTGTCAATTACTGCCTTGACGGAAGCGTAAGGTAATGCACCAACTACGCGTTCACCTTGAATCGTACCTGATGGGTCGGATGCACCGATAAAGAACGTCGGGGTGCCGTTTGCCCCAACCGCTGCTGCATCGTTTGCGTCTGAGGTAATCTCTGTGGCGTATCTCTCCTCCTCGTAACACGTTTTCAACGCATCTCCATCAAGTCCGAGATCGTTCACGATATCGTCCAGAACTGCGTCGGTGAATCCAGCACCGTTGGATCCGGTGGCTGTGTACAACGCGTCATGCATCTTGTAGTACATCTCATCCCCACCTTGCTCACGGGCACAATTGGCGATATTGGCCTCTTTCGTGGCGGCTGGATCATGGAAGTACAGAGGTAGGTCGCGGAACACATACTTCACCATACCGGTGTCGATGTAGTTTTCAACGATCTGTGGGAAGGTGTCTTCAAAGTTTCGCTTACAGTATGGACACTCGTAGTCGCTGAATTCGATCATCGTAACCGGAGCATTAGCATCACCTAAAACTGGATCATCGTCGACTGAGATACTCACGATTGCCGGCGCTTCGGTTGGCGTTGGGATCGGTGTGTCGGTTGCAGTGTTGTCCTGCGGAACATTATTCTGACCTAAAATATTTCCACTCTTTTGTAGTCCAAAAAATAACCCTGCCGAGATGACCAACCCTGCTACAACGATAGAAACGGGAACGGCTATATTGTTTCCTTGATTCATGTTAAATCACCTCCTTACTCAACTAAACACGAATAATGCTATAGCAATCGCAAAGCTTACGCAACGCGAGTTTCGTCGCCTTCCTGGCCGGAATTACTCAAAACGGTAAGCAAGCCGATTACAACGAAAGAAACTAAGGACATAACGGGAATCGTTATAAAACCAAAATACGTAAAATAGTTGTCACTACAGGAGACGTCGTTGAAGGTGCATGAGATAACACTTGTCGGAAAGGTTTGAATGTAAACGTGTAGGGCTGCTATTATCCCTCCAAATCCAACAAGCGGGAGAATATAACGACTTGCCTTGCGATCTTTAGTCATAATGCTAATCAGAATAATAAAAACAAGCGGGTACATAAATATGCGTTGGTACCAACAAAGCAAGCATGGCGCAAATCCCTGTAGCTCAGAGAAGTACAGACTTCCCAGTGTCGATGTGAGTGCGATGATAAGAGCAAGCAACATGCCCCACCTTGTAAGAAGCGGCTGGACAAAGGCAGGGATTAGATCAATATTGCCGAATCTTTTGATAGCGAGTAACGAAACGTAGCTCACCATACCAACAATACAAAGGAGTGTTGCGATCGATAATAAATACATCTATGCTAAAGTCTAGCACAATTCGTGTTAGGATTTGTAGCGTGGACAACAACAAGATAAAAACCATACTGTTTCTAATGCCCGTGCTTTTAGTAGTCGTCATGGAGCTACTGCGCGAATCTTTTTTGATGGAGATTATCGTGTCGTACATGCCACAGATCTTGGTTATCTTTGTGGGCTATATGTTCTGTCTATCGATATCACTTTGCAAAAGATTCCGGGTTCCCCTGCTTGTCATATTTCTACTAAACGCAATAGTCGGCGGCCTGTTTATGTATCAGGTCTGGGTTTTTTATAGTCCGCACTTTAATTTTGCCCAAGAACAGAATCAACCGATAAAGCTCGTTTCGATTAATATTAATGCGGCAAACGAATCGTATGATGCTATACGTGAGTTTTTTTACGATCAGAAACCGGACGTCATCGTGTTCTTGGAGTTCCAACAGAATCAATATGAAGCCTTAAATGAGAGCTTACTTGCAGACTTTAAATACACGAACTACGACCCTGAGGTAAAAGAGAAGTATGCCGTGATCTTTAGCAAAGTACCTTTAAGTGATGTAGATGATGAGATCGGTTTTACAAAAGCTACGGTTGAAGTCAACGGTTCTGAGGTTGTGCTATACGGCGTACATGCAACGGCACCTGTTACGCGTGATTACTTTTATCAGCGCAACACGATACTGAAAAACCTCGCCTACGATGTCGTTAATACCAAAGTGAATATGGTTGTTACCGGTGACTTTAACCTAACTCCTTGGTCATATTATTACGACGTTTTTATTGCCGACTCTGCACTTGTTGACACGACGCGAGCGCATCGGTTCTTCACCTGGGGCGCTTATGGTTTGCCCATTATGCAGCTGCATATCGACCATCTTCTTGTTAACGATATCGCCTTTGTAACAACTCCTGAGGTCGTTGACTTCCCAGGCTCCGATCACGATGCTATCGTGATTTATATCAACGTTTTATAATATGCACATGGATGGACTACTCGCCGCTTTGGGAAAGATGCCTCTGGTGCTAAAGATCTCCTTTGGATTCGCCGCCGTGGCGATAATGTGGGAGTACTTCCCTGTTGTTTTTGGAATCGTTATCGCATACGTGGTAAATAGGAAAAGAATCAGCCTTAGGACGTTGGGTGCCGCTGTGTTAATTCTCGGGGTATCTTTTGTTGGGCAATGGTCCTGGACGCACCGTTCACTCCCCTTTTGGGATATTAAACCCACTAACCAACAGTCAACGGCAACTCCGACCGCTACACTAAGTCCGACCACCCCAGGGGTATTAAACAGTATCGATCAGCCTATCTTCCTCGTTACGTCGGTTGTTGACGGCGACACGTTCAAGGTAGAAAACGAACTCGGAACAGCTACAGTACGTTTAATCGGGATCGACACACCAGAAAAAGATACAAACGTTACAGACTACGAATGCTATAGCGAAGAGGCAAGCTCGGCGTTAACAAACTTGATCTCAGGCAAATACGTGCGTCTTGCACCGGATGAAACTCAAGACAACAGCGACAAGTACGGCCGAATTCTTCGCTATGCGTTTTTGGAGGATAACACCTTTGTGAACGAGTACATGGTCAAGAACGGTTTTGCTCGTGAATACACGTATGATAAGGCGTATCAGTACCAAGAACTTTTTCGTGGTGACGAGTCGTCGGCCAAGGAGTTGAACATAGGAATGTGGAGTGTTGACAACTGCCCGGTAAACGCCGCCACACCGACTCCCTCTGAGGCGGTGTGTGAGTGCTCGGCAAACAGTTACAACTGCTCTGACTTCTCTACTCAACAGGAAGCACAGTCGTGTTTTGATTACTGTGGTGGGGTCGCTAACGACGTACACGTGCTTGATACAAACGGAGACGGCACGGCTTGTGAAGGTCTCCCCTAAGAAGATCTACT
>JAGQKZ010000033.1 GCA_020429745.1 candidate division WWE3 bacterium
CTCGTTAAACATTAGTCGTCCAACGGTGGTTACCTGTAATTCATTATCCACTGCGACCTTGATCTGTTGATGCAGGGAGATCTTTTTGTTGTGATAAGCCGAGACTGCACTAGCCGGATCGGTGAATACAAAGGTGATAGACTTTTCGTCCAGCTCCTCAAACACCATAGTCATGTAGTAAAGTCCGAGAGAGAGGTCGTGCTTTAGGTCGAATATCGGTTTGCCGTGAGCGAGTTTGAGGATGTTGTGCGGTGCGAGTAACTTTTCTTTAGCCTCACGCACAGCCTCCTTTGACAACGGAACGTGTACCGCCATCTGGTCACCGTCAAAGTCTCCAGCGAAACTTCCCACGATTGCTGGGTGGAAGGTGATGGCCTTTCCCTCGATTAGAACAGGGTAAAACGCCTGGATGTTTTGACGATGTAGTGTCGGTGCGCGGTTCAGCAACACCGGATGGTCGTGTGTTACACGCTCGAGGATGTCCCATACCTCATCACCGCGTGCTTCTAGAACATGTTTGGCACTTTTTAGGTTTGGTGCATATCCTTCAAAGATCAGATCCCTCAGTACAAAAGGCTTGAATAGCTCAAGCGCGACCTCCTTAGGAAGTCCCACCTGGTTCATTCTCAGGTTAGGACCAACAACGATAACGCTACGTCCAGAGTAATCAACGCGCTTACCAAGTAGATTCTGCCTAAACCTACCCTGTTTACCTTTTAACATGTCGGAGAGACTCTGGAGCTCTTTTCGGCCACGTGTAACCTTCTTCGAGCCTTCTATAAGAGAATCAATAGCCTCCTGAAGCATGCGCTTTTCGTTCTGGAGAATGATATTTGGCGCACCAAGTTGTATGAGGTCTTTAAGGCGATTGTTGCGGTTAATCACTCGGCGATACAGATCATTAAGATCGGATGTCGCAAAGCGTCCACCGGGTAGCTGCACAATAGGCCTTAACTCGGGAGGGATAACAGGCAGGACGTCCATGATCATCCAACCAGGATTTATCTTAGCATCTTTTAGACCCTGGATTATCCGCAAACGTTTTATCGCTTTCTGCCTACGGGTTTTGGATTTTCCTTTGATTACCTCGTTTAGCGCTTCGATCTCTTCATCGAGATCCACCATCGAAAGAGCCTGTGCTATTATCTCGGCTCCCATACCGTACTCAAAGAAGTCGTCGGCGTCCCAGAACGATAACTCGGCCATCTCGGCTTCACTTACAACCGAAAATCTTGTTATTCCGTTTACACGCTCTTTAACCTGTTTTAGTGAGTCTTCGATGTTGTCCTGGTTGTTTATCAGTTCTTCGCGAAGGTAGAGTATCTGCCGTTTAGTGTTTTTAACGATATCGTCGATCTTTAGCTCATCTGCTTCGGTTTGGTCTTTTTTTGCCTTGAGCTCTTCGACTTTTTTATCGCTTTCCGCTTGTAAGTTTGCTATCTTTTCATTAGTTTCTGCCTCGATGCCACTCTTTTTCTGTTCGACCTCTTTATCGAGTCTTTCGATTATTGCAGCACGCTGATCTTCATCAATGTTCGTGACCAGGAATTGTGCGAAGTAGATAACCGACTCAAGATCACGCAGACCTATGTCGAGGATCGCCGGTAACTTATTGGGTGAGCGCTTAAAGAACCATGTGTGAACTACCGGTGCGGCGAGTTCGATATGCCCCATGCGTTCACGACGAACTCTTGAATACGTAACTTCAACTCCACACTTATCACATACTACACCTTTGTATCGCTGTCTTTTGTACTTACCACAGTAACACTCTAGATCCTTGGTAGGACCGAATATTCGCTCGTCAAAAAGACCACCCTTTTCCGGCTTTAGAGTACGGTAGTTTATTGTCTCAGCCTTTGTCACTTCGCCGTAAGACCACGACTTGATCTCCTCTGGAGAGGCGAGACTTACCTTTAGTGCATCAAATTTAAAGTTATTTAGATCTATCATTCCAACTCCTCCATCTCTTCCTCGATCTGCTCATTGTCGATATCATCAAGGTCGGTTTCTTCCTCGATCTCAGCGTCTTCGGAAGATTCATTAGCCGACTTAAAGTCTTGTTCTGTTCCGCCAACCTCTGTACTCTGGACCTCATCGTTGTCGTTCATCTCGGAATTATTATCTTCTTCTTCGTTTGATTGAGGTTCGTCACCGAAGGTCAACGGCTTGCTGTCTTCCTGTGAGAGCTGTTCAATAATACGCGAAGCATCCTCACCAAGCAACTCGTTCTTTTCATCGTAGGTTAACGTCTCAATCGAAAGTCCAAGAGAGTTCAGCTCCTTGATAAGAAGTTTAAACGCCTCCGGTAAACGGGCCTCAGGAATTGGAAGTCCTTTTATTATTGCTTCAAACGCCTTAGCGCGTCCAACGACGTCGTCACTCTTTATTGTAATCATCTCCTGCAGGATGTGTGCGGCCCCGTATGCTTCTAGTGCCCAAACCTCCATCTCTCCGATTCTCTGTCCACCCATCTGTGCTTTACCTCCAAGTGGCTGTTGAGTTACCAAGCTGTATGGACCAGTGGAACGTGCATGAACCTTGTCTTCGATCAGGTGATGGAGCTTCATCATGTGAATCTTTCCGACAAGTATCTTATTGTCAAAGGCTTCTCCGGTTAAGCCGTCATACAAGACAACCTTGCCGTCGTCAGGAAGACCCGCTTCATTTAACTTGTCTTTGATAAAGTCTTGTGGGATCCTATCGAATGCTGGAACAGCGTAGTACTCATTCAGCTTTTCGCCAGCCCATGTCAGGTGAGCCTCGAGTACCTGCCCCACGATCATACGTGCCAGCACCGAACCTGGATCTAGCACGATATCCACGGGAGTGCCGTCTTCCATGTATGGAAGATCCTCCTCTGGGATAACCTTAGCCACAATTCCTTTTGAAGCGTGGCGACCAGCAATCTTATCACCGATGGCTATCTTGCGTTTCTGTGCAACCTTAACCTTTATTGCCTTTAGTACACCAGGCCCTAATTCGTCGCCTTTCTCTTTGTCGAGCACGTTTATTCCAATTACCGTACCTGCATCGCCATGAGGGACGCGCAAAGAGGTGTCACGAATCTCACGCGCTTTTTCACCAAAGATTGCTCGAAGTAGTCGTTCTTCTGCGGTTAGTTCCTGCTCTCCTTTAGGTGCGATCTTACCCACTAGAATATCCCCAGGACGAACCTCGGCACCAACGACGACGATACCCTCTTCATCGAGGTTGGAGAGGATCTCTTCCGATACGTTAGGAATGTCGCGAGTTATCTCTTCAGGTCCAAGCTTTGTGTCCATCACTTGCGCGTAATACTCTTTGATATGGATGCTTGTGAGAACGTCATCCTTAATTAATCTCTCAGAGATGGCGACCGAATCTTCAAAGTTATAACCGCGCCACGGCATGTAGGCAACCAATAGATCGCGTCCTAGAGCGACTTCGCCGCCGATTGCTGATGGTCCATCAACTAACGGTTCACCCTTTTTAATCTTTTGCCCAGCCTGCACCCTTGTCATGTGGTTGTAACAGGAGTTATTGTTCGTACGTTCAAACTTTGACAGGTAGTATACGTCGAGATTTCTATCTTTTGTACGGACCTCTACACGTTCGCTGTCAGCATATTCAACCTCACCGTCATTTGCTGCAAGAATTGAACGTCCCGCGTCCGTTACAACGTTTGTTTCAATACCGGTACCTACTCTTGGTGTTTCAGGATTAATTAATGGTACCGCCTGTTTTGACATGTTTGATGCCACCTGCGCTTTAGCTCCAGCATCCGACGAAATAAAAGGAATTAACCCTGACGAAACACCCGTCATGAGTGATGGGTGGGCATCGATAAGGTCAATCTCGTTCGTGTAGGCCATGACAAAGTCTCCTTTGTAGCGTACAGGCGCGCGATCGGTTGTGATCATTCCCTTGTCATCTGTGGAAATGGTTCCTTCTGCAATCTTGTACTCTTCTTCATCAACTGCATCAAGATAGAGGATGTCATCGGTTACGTAGGATTTTTCTCCTTTATGATCAACTTTCCTAAACGGGGCTTCAAGAAAACCGTACTCATTAATGCGAACATAAGTAGAGAACTGCATGTTTAATCCAATGTTTGGACCTTCTGGTGTCATGATTGTGTCGATTCGGCCGTAATGACTTGGTTGCACGTCACGAACCGCAACTCCAGCGCGTTCCCGAACTAAGCCTCCTGGTCCGAGTGCCGAGACGCGACGCAGGTGTTCAAGTTCAGATAACGGGTTGGTTTGATCCATGTAGTGCGAGAGTTGGCTTGAACCAAAAAACTCGTTTAACGCGGCAACAATTGGGCGGGCATTTACCAGAATGTTGGGGGTTAACTTAACTCCACCGGCGGCAACGGACAAGCGGTCACGAATGTTACGCTCAAGTCTAATAAGGCCAATCCTAAATGCGTTTTGTGTTAACTCGCCGGCGCTTCGAATACGACGGTTGCCCAAATGATCGATATTATCTGCCTCTTTCTGAGTATTGTTGAGTTCGATTAAGTGTTTTACGGTGGCGACTAAATCTTCGTGTTGCAACAACCAATGGTCTTCGTCGTTTGGTATCTCAAGACTGAAACGTTTGTTCATCTTGTATCGTCCAACACCCGACATCGAAAAACGACGCGGATTCATGAACATCGCGTTGAAGTAATCTTCCGCATTTTCTAAAATTCTTGGATCCCCGGGGCGCATGATCCCGTAAATGTCCAAGAATGCTTCCTCCTGATTGGTAGTTACGTCTTTAGCAAGGGAGGATTCAATGTAACTGCGATCAGGGTGATTATCAACATCCGCGAACATGGTCTGCAGGTCTTTCTGTCTGAAACCGAAAGCTTTGAGTAGTGTAGTTAAGTTGATGCGACGTCCACGATTTATGCGTGCAGACAAGGTGTTGTCACGATTTGTTTCAATCTCGATCCAGGCACCGCGCTCTGGGCGGATGGCTGCGTTATAAAGGTTGCGCTGTAGACGGTTGCTAAACTGAGATTCAAAATAAACACCCGGTGAGCGGGTGAGTTGGTGCACGATCACGCGTTCGGTTCCGTTAATAATGAAAGAACCGCGTGGCGTCATTAACGGTATCTCTCCTAAGAAGACTTCTTGTACTTGATTTTCACCGGTCTCAAGATTTTTTAGTTTACCAGTAGCTACGATCTTGGCATTAAACGTTCTGCCTTTTTCAATGGCTTCGCGCCAGGTATGATCGGGTTTGGATATCTTTAGATCGGTTATATCAAGCTTGTAGTTTTCCTCAGTGTGATCTGCAATAGGTACTATCTCCTGTAAGGTATGTACTAGTCCTTCACTAAGTAACCACTCGTACGACTGGAACTGAACCTCGGTTAGGTTCGGAACGGACAACGGGGACTTGCCTGCTGTCAAACCGATATTTAGACGGGTAATCGAGTCTTTGGTCATGCGCGCTTTTAAATCTTTGGGCTAATTTATCTAATTAGACTGTTATTATATATACCATATATGTCAAGTAACCCACACAACCAGTTCTCTCTGCGAACAGGCACGCGGCAAATTATACCTTGCCAACGGTTATATTGCAACTTTAGTTTACTTAACTTAAGCAAGTATTGCAATAAATTACCTATTGCTGGTGGATTAGAGTATCAAAGATTGTTATAATGCCTGGAGTATGAAAGAGAGTCCCACCAACAAGGAAAGTAGAAGAGCACCTATCGTTACTGTGATGGGACATGTGGACCATGGCAAGACCAGTATTCTGGATAGGATAAGAAAGACTGAGGTGCAAAAAGGCGAGGCGGGTGGAATTACGCAAAGTATTGGTGCTTACGAAACCTCGTATGATGGAAGCCCGATCACTTTCGTCGACACACCAGGGCATCATGCTTTTGCTCAGATGCGTGCCCGCGGTGGTCAGGTCGCCGATATCGTCTTGCTTGTTGTTGCAGCCAATGATGGCGTAATGCCTCAAACCAAGGAAGCACTAAGTCATGCACAAAACGCAGGCGCTTCAATCATCGTTGTTGTTAATAAGATTGATCTTGATGCCGCTAATCCAAATAAAGTAAAAAAGCAGCTCGCAGATTTGGGCTTGGATCTGGAAGAGTACGGTGGAAATGTGCCGGTCGTTGAGGCTTCTGCTTTGTCGGGTGAAGGTGTTGACGAGATCTTAAAAGCTATTACTAAGGTAGCGGCCGAACTTGACCTGACATATAATCCCAAGGATAAAGCCAAGTGCGTTGTGGTCGAGAGCTTTTTAGACGGTAAAAAGGGAGTCGTAGTTCATGCAATCGTTATCGCGGGAGTTTTGAAGGTTCGCGATGTTCTTTCAGGAGATGCCACGAGCGCCAGGGTAAAATCTCTCCGTAACTGGAAAGGGGAGAGTTATGACGAGGCGGTCTGTTCTACGCCGATTGAGATTTTGGGATTTAACGATGTACCAGAGGTAGGCTCTATGTTTAAGGTGGTGGATTCTCTTAAGAAGGCACAAAAGACCATCGATGCAAACAACAGAGCGCAAACTCATGAGGTTATTTCGGCACAGGATCGAATAAACATGGCGCTTTCAAGGGATGAAACCACACAGCTGCCGTTAGTTGTAAAGACGGAAAGCAACGGAACATTGGAGGTTGTGCTTGCCGAGATAGAAAAGATAAAAGCGGATGAGGTTTCGTTTAAGGTTATTCACAGTGGGGTGGGTGACATTAGCGAGAACGATGTTCTTCTTGCGGTTCCTGTGCACGCTATCGTAATCGGATTTAACGTTGACGTAGATCGGCGCGCCGAAGAGATCGCTCGTCGCGAAAAGATAATCTCACGACTTTATAAGATCATTTATGAGATGGTGGAAGAGTTGACCGACGTCATAAACGGTGAAGTAGAGGCTTTGACGATACAGATTCTTGGTACCGCTCGGATAAAACAGATCTTTACACTTTCGGATAAGTCGCTCGTTTACGGTTCTGAGGTTCTTAGCGGCCGAATTCGGAAGAGTAATCGTGCCGAGGTGGTACGTAACGACGAGGTTATAGCAGAAACGCGCATAACATCGCTTCGTACTGAAAAGGACGACGTCAATGAGGTCGGCGAGAAGCGTGATTGTGGAATTAAGCTGGGTAAAAACGTCGAAGGTATACAGGTCGGCGACCTTATTCGTGCTATTAGCGATTAATATTTACTCTAAATCAAGTGAAGTTAAAGATAGGTATCTTGCTGGCGGTTTTAGTTTTTGTAGTTACTTCGGTGCTTTACATAAACACGATCAAGCGCGTGGAAAACAGCAGTGTTCCCTCAGGACTTAACGATTATACGATTCTCATAACCCAGGGCGAGACGGGGGATATGATTATCGACAAGCTTGTCACCGCTGGATTTTTGCCGGACTCGGGAGCAATGAAGTTGTATGTGCGGCTCCATCCTGACCTAGTAAAAGGAGTTCAGGCAGGATATTACGTGGTTGAAGAGGGGATGAGTGTGCGCGAGCTTTTTGCTTCACTTAAAAGCGGTGCCTTTGAATCTAGCCTTACTTTTATTGAAGGTTGGCGGCGCGAGGAGTATGCAGCGTACCTGGCTAAAGAGAAGGATAAGGACTTTGCTTTGGAGTTTTATGCTTTAACGGAAGGTCTTGAGGGTAAACTGTTCCCAGACACATATTTTATCGATGCCAATACGACACCCGAATTACTGGTCGCTACAATGACCCAAACATTTCATGATCGGTATGACTCTGTAGATCTTTCAGAAAAACCTTCCACACTGACGAAGGACGAGCTATTGGTTGTGGCTTCATTAATAGAACGCGAGACTTATGATCCGACGGATCGGGCGATAGTTGCAGGAATAGTATTAAAACGTCTGGCGGCTGGCATGGGGTTGGGTATCGACGCCAGCACTCAGTATGCGGTGGCGTCGAAGAATGCCGATCAGTCAGGTGTTGCAGATGCAATCCTAAGTGATGACTTTACCTGGTGGCCACAGCTTCTAAACGACGAGGATATTAATATCGATTCTATCTTTAATACGCGAAAGTACGCAGGTTTGCCGCCGCATCCAATCTGTAACCCAGGCATCTCAGCGATCGAGGCAGTGATTTTCCCGGTTGCGAGCACCTACTGGTATTATTTAACAGACAGCAATGGAATCATGCGTTACGCTAACACCCTAGAAGGACATAACGCAAATATTGCACAGTTTGGAGTATCGCAGTAGAGTTTGTCAATATAGATGAAAAAATTAATTGCGGCTTCATATAAAAGTCTTTTGCGTCCGGTCTTGTTCTTGTTCGACCCGGAGTTTATTCATAATCGGTTTCTGTCGGTTGGTAATCTACTGGGGAAAACCAGATTAACCCGCGACCTTACATCAAGATTATTCAACTTTGAAGATCCGGTCCTTTCACAAAACCTGTTTGGTATTGAGTTCAAAAACCCCGTCGGTCTCTCGGCAGGGTTTGATAAAGACGCTGCGCTGCCGAAGATACTCGGAGCTGTAGGCTTTGGCTTTGGCCAGATTGGAACTGTCACCTATAAACCGTACGTTGGCAATCCCAGACCGAGGCTTTACCGTTTAAAAAAATCAAAGGGAATAGTTGTATATTACGGACTTAAGAACGAAGGGGTCTCTATAATTAGTTCGCGAATAAAGGGTTACGGCAATCTCGATATTCCACTCAGCATGTCGATCGGTAAG
>JAGQKZ010000034.1 GCA_020429745.1 candidate division WWE3 bacterium
CCGAACATAGCAGAGAAGTTGAAGTTAAGACCGTCATCAATTAGTTTCTTAAGAGTAAATGCTAAACCACCGAGAACACCAATGTTCAGCGCATCAAGGATATCACTGAAATTGCCCCCGGAGAAAGCTGCACGAAGTGCATCCCAAAGACCGCTGACAACCTTAGTTGCCGTGTTTTTAATGAAGTTAACTACCTGCGCAAGACCTTTGTTGTGTTTCTCTAATTTACCAGTTAGAAAATCCCAAGCTTCGCCAAGCTTGTTTCCGATTCTTTGGAATATGTTGAGTCGATCGCCAAGACGACCAAAACTAACATCCAAATCATCAATCTTATCTAAAGGATTAGAACTGAACAAGCTACCAATCCATTGGCTAAGACTCCGAATAGCATCACTAAGAAATCGAACAGGAGCAGAACGCTTTGCTGCCGTAATGAAGTTTGCTACAGCAACAGCAATTGCGTCAAAGAAATCAGCGATGCCTCCACCATCAACAAGAAGCTCTTTGAGATGCATAAGCATCTTACCAAAACCACTACCAACTTCTAACAACGGAGACACGCCAGCAGTTAAAGCTCCAAATATAGCTCCAAAGACATGAGCAAGACCTTTAACTACTTCCCAACCAATAGCAAGAACAGAAAACACACCTCGAAAAATATTTCGAATCTTATGCGCCGTGGTCCCACTAACCTTGAGATTCTCAGTAAAGCGTTTAACGGCTCGGGCAAAGTCCTCTATGTTACTAGAAGCCCCCGGAGGGAAAATATCTTGAAACGCCTGAATTATGGGTCGAAGAATACTTTTTATGGCTCTCCAAATATTCTGAAGAATTTGTGGTATCTGATTAAGAACCCCAGACATCCTTGATACATCAAAGTTATCTAAGAATTGAGCAAGTTTAGTTCCATTAAAGAGCACAAACTCTTTAAATGCATCAAGAAGTGGAACCAAGGCATCTTTAACGTCATCTATGACCGGGGTTAAAGAGTTAAATATAACACGAAGACCAGAGAAAGAAGTAGTAAAGAAATCCGCCCCGATTCGAGACATAGCAGCGCCGAGGTTAGCTAATGATCCAGTAAACGTTTCGTTAGCTCGAACCGCATGGTCACCAAATGCAGCATTCATTTTGGTGGTAAATTCTTCGAAACTAATTGACCCCTCGGTCGCTGCATTTCGAAGCTCTTCCACAGACATACCCATAGCTTCGGCAATCTTACCGATACCTAAACCACGAAGAGCTAATGAGTTTAGGTCATTGGTTGTAACATGTTGTAAGGTAGCAACATCCTGGAAAACACTGCCAATCTCAAGAAAGCTTCTTCCAGTAATAGCAGCAACGCCAGCAACACCTCGTAAGGCGCCGGTCATACCCTCACCAGCTTGAATACCAGCAGCTCCAAAAACACCGGCTAATTGGGCCGCATCACCAAGACCATACGCCGTTCCCTTTACTGCTTCTAAAGCACTATCCATGGTTTGTTCAACATCCATACCCAAACCACGGAATAAGAACTGAGCCTGTTCAATTTGAAGCGCCCTAGTTTTACCACCCTCAACCAAGGGACGAACAAGACCATTAAGAATACCTCGGCCAGCGCTTAATGCAGAATTAGTAATTCTTTGAATTACCGAAAATGCAACTCCACCCATAACCGAAAACTTGTTTTTGACATCTTCTACAGCAGACGCAATATTAGCAAGATTAACCGAATCAGCAGCAGACTGGACTTGTGCAAAACCGTCTGCAGTACCAACGTTTTCGATACTAGCTCGAAGCGCAGCTAAACTTGCAAGACTTTGAGCTACACCAGCCTCAAACTGAGCATTATCAAACGTTAAAGAAACTACTTTGTTTTCAATGCTACTCATCGATTCACCTCCTTGATAATGCTATCTAGTATGTCGCTAAAAACGGGCTCTAATGCAGGATTAATAAAGTCTTGTCCTTGAACATAGCCGCCAGTTCCAGTACCATGGCCATATTGAACCAACAAAACGACACTTACCCCATCTTCAATATCACTATTCAACCACTCAATAGTAGCTTTGCCAGAAGAAACATTAATGGTATAGCTCCAAGAACTGGCAGCTAGACCGGTGTCTATTGGTGTAGCTAAACGTAAAGCATCAACCCCCGCAATGGCACCTTGTTCAAGCACGGAGCGAAAAGTTCCGGGTTGTACCATACGCTCTAAAAATCGCAGCGTCTTAGGAAAGAAGCTTCCTCCGGTTGTAATAGAAACCATCGCTTCCTCCTTTTTGAAAACTACTTCCATTTTGACTGTTTTGTTTAAAACAACTCAAGAGTCATCGTGCTGATATTGGAAGACATAATGAATGTTTTCACAATCAGACCAAGCTGATCGATCTGGAATGTTATGCCCAAGAAAACTAGCCCCAGGAGTTTCATCATCTGCGTCCACAGCGCCAATAGCCCAGTTGGTTCGTGGTGTACCAGACAAACCATCGAAATGAAGCATGCCGTGCTTATGCCCCAACGAAGAAAAACCAGCACTAATAGCCCCAATGGGACTATACTCCGAACTATCAACATTGACGCCCGGGTAACTTTGCGGGAGCTTCATGAAATAGTACCCATTACCTTGAGTCTGACCCGTGCCACCCCAGCGAACCGTAGCATACCCGCTGACACGCTTCCAGGCGTCTACGATGTAAATTCCGTGTTTTTCAGGAGAAGTACCCAAAGACGGATCAGCCCCGGTAGCTTCGATGGTTGGGGTGAAAGTCTGCCATCCATTTTCAGTAGTAAGAAGATTTCCATTCCCTACAAGAATCCAAGCGTTAGGTCCAAGTTTAATTAGATCTACCTTAGCTCCGTTACCCAATAATGTTGGAAGGTAAAGATCTGGGTATCCTACAGTGACATAAGTCCCAGGAGAAGAATCGATTTCTGCCCCCTCAATGTTTACAGTTCCTGTGTTTGCCTGAACAACAGAAATCTGAGTTCCAACAGGAAAATCTGTATCAGCATCTTCTGGAATAGTGACTGTCATTGGGTCTGTACTATACATCATAACAATGCCTTCGGCATCTGTTAACTCTAATTCATATGAAGTCCACTCAAGCCCAACGCTAGCAAGACGATTAATAGTTTGCCATGCAACATTGTAATCTGTGCCATCAACTTTAGCAAGGACTTGGCCCGTAGAGCCGCCGGCAGCAATTCCAACTCCATCTTCCCCTGGATCACCGGGATCGCCTTTCGGGCCACGAACATTTCCAGCGTCAATTGTTGAGGTATCAAACTTTTTAAGAATCAAGTTATCGCCCACAACTTCGCCATCAACAATAGACGCAGCCTCGATTTCAGCCATTCGAGCTGCAGTCAAACCAGTAACAGTAGTCATGAATATCTCCTAGGCCGATGTAATGTCATAAGTGTCGGGATCTATGATGGTTACTCCCGATGAATCTATTGAAAACGTGGTTTCGTCAGTCATAGTCACAAGATCATCTGGACCTTCTGCAGACCAAGTGCCGTTCCCATGATCAGTAATAGTAATCAAATATGTATTATCTAAAGAATCAAGTAAACTTGCTAAATCTGGAAGCCTTGGTGAAGATGTCTCTGACCCGTAAAGAATCTCTTCTAAATGAGCCATACGAATCTCACTCAAATATCGAGAATCAGCAATAACATGAGCCGTAGGATGGTACCCAGCAACAATTTCTGGTGTACTTGTTACTGTCCATTTAAAATCTACAGGATCTACATTATCATCCAAAGTTTCATAATCTATTCCATCAGCAGAAGCAACCAAGTTGTATAGAATATGAATTTTATAACCTAAGTCAGTGCTCTTTACGTCATCACCAATTAAAGTTCGGTAAGACAACCCAAAAGAACGACGACCTAACTGATTTGGAATATAAAGCCCAGTTATATTTAGAGCTTTAACGGCAGAAGAAATACCAATGTAAGGAAGAAACTCATCAGGATATGTAAATGCAGTAAGCTTTCCAGCAAAATCTCCAGAAACAGGAAGATTTCCTGTTTTCAAACCGTCATAAACATACGGCTCAAATCCTTGAAGGTCTATCTCATTGAATGCTTTTAAACCATTCCAAGCAAGACCCGTTCCATCATTTAAATATAGCACACCTCGATCTAAACCGGCCTCAAAGATCTTTTCTCCACTTTCATCCCAAGTAAGTTGCGCCATCTTATACCTCTAAACTATATACTCTAGCAAAACATCAAGTTGTGAAGGAAAAGTAGGATCGGTAATATCTGTTCCATACAAAAGATCTTCTAAAGAACTAAGAACATCGGGATCAGTTAACTTTGAATCAACAATCAATGAAGACGCCGGATACCAATAAGGCATCAATTCAGGAACAGCCGAAACTTTCCATTTAAATTCAAGGGCGTTTAAATTATCTGATAATGTTCTTCTTGATTTTGCTTTTTGGACAAATATAGCATTCCAAACAAAGTGAATTTTATAATCTTCGTCGTTTTCGAAGGTTCTGTAAGAGAAATCATAAAGTTCTTTCTCTTGTGCAGTAAAGATGAACCCAGGTAAAGCCTCAACTTCCCCGTTAAGACTCATGGCTTCATAAGGAAACGAAAGTGCAGAAACCTCGGCTTCGTAAAACCCTCTAAAGATCAGATTTGCATAGGTTTTTCCATCAAACGAAGAAACTAACTCTGGAGTGTTTACCTCATCAACACTCACCGCAGTTAGTCCATTCCAAGCATACATTTCGTCGGAATCTTGACCATGAAGAACTCCTCGGTCTATTCCGTAAACGTATCTGTTATCTTCTCCCCAAGTAAGCGTCGCCATACTAACCTCTTGTCCCTAATTGGGCTCGTCTTTGAGCATTCAATTTACTACGTTGCGACAACATTTCAGCCCGGTTCACCTTTTTAGGTGGCGTGTTCTTTATGCTACAGATTCTAATCAAAGAAAACAGCCTATTAAGATGCCAGGTTTCACATGGATCAAACGGAATCTGAAAAGCCACTAACCAATAGTAAATCAACTCGGCGGTTATGGTTTCCGCTGGACCTCTTTCTTTAGGTAAGTTTCCAAACGTAGTAGCAGATTGTTTAGACTCAATGTATTTGTTTATAGCGTCTAGGTTATCATCAGACAGCCTGTAAAACACTTCTTCATCTACATTTGGAGTTAAACACATCTCTTTGAGATACCCAAAGACTTCTTCTTGCTCTTTTTTGCCTTTCCCAAGAAAGGGTTTTTCGTATTTCGCTTCCCATTTTGACAGTGAGACCAGAGAATGCTCAAACTCTAAAGCAACATCCCCAACGGTACTGAACTCGTTGGTTTCTTCGTTCCAAAGTTCATCGCCCAAAACAACAATACTGAGCATTCTCTGGCCTCTTTCTGTCTATGAATCTTACGGATCCCGAGTGAAGCTCCAGTCGTCATCGCTGTAGGGAGTGAACGCGTAAGCACCACTGGCCGGAGCGGCCGTGATGACAAGCGACTCGCCAGCGACGGCGATGGTGACGGTCCCCGCAACGATGGCGTTGGTATCCGCACGGCGGTATACAACACCGGTAACCGTCGGGATGGTAATAACACCGGTAGCCGACACAAAGGAAGGCTCCTCGCTAGTAACCAGGGTCGGAGACCCGCTAAACATCCCAATAACCTCATCAGGAAGAGGGAGGCGGGGGTCCGTAATGTCGGTCCCGTAAAGAGCCTCTTCGAGGGTCGTCAGGTTGTCAGCCGAAACAAGGGTGGAGTCAATCACGAGGAGAGACGTCGGCTTAAGGTCGGTCACGGGAACAGGAGTAGTAGTGAACTCCCAGCTAAAAGCGATCGGCTCGGGCGTATCATTCACAGTTTGGTAAGCCTTCTCCGAAGGAGACGCCTGAGCACCGTAAAGAAGATGCAGCTTGTAGCCATAGTCGTTGCCATCCTGATCGTTACCAAGCAGGGTTCGATAAGCAAGACCAAAGACCTTGCGAGCCTGCTGAGCAACGAGGACACCCTGCTCGGGAGACGAAGTACCATCACACTGACCAAACTCATCAGGATAGGTAAACGCCTCGATAGTACCACCAAGCTCCTCAACCGAGAACAGGTTCAGGTACTTGATGTTGTCTGCGTACTGGGCGTTGGCCTCAGCGCCAGAGGGAGACTCGGTAACGCCCGTAAGACCGTTCCAAGCATACCCATCGCTGTAGACACCACCCGTGGGAATGTAAAGGACACCCTTGTCAATACCGGTTTCGAAAAGCCGATCACCAGAGGCGTCCCAGGTAAGTTCTGCCATGAAATTCTCCTTTAGAAGAATATGTTGTAGACGAAATGATTTAGATTGTCTGCAGGAAAGAACCGATCAAACATGCACATCGGTAATACTGCTACCTTATCTGGAATCTCACTATCCGGGTTTGCATCAATGACTGTAATCTGATAACCCTTAGCATCCTTGTATGGAATATTGTCTGCAAATCTTGTTGCAGCACGATCCCTCTTGTATATAATACAAGGATAAGATAATTCAATGTTTGTTGGAGGCTGAAAATATACATTATCAGCCATAGTGAGAAGTAATGTTTGAAGATCTGATCTATCTCCCATTACTCCTCCTCTTCAACAAATATAGGGCCATTATACACCTGTCCAAGTGATAGAACAAGTCTTGGTGGACGAACATCAACCGATGTCACGGTCCAAACAACACCATTCCACCAAATATACTTTATGTTCATAAAGTTTTCAAAGGCGTATGCATCAGCAACAATACTAATAGTATTCGACACAGAAATATCACTATTGATAGGCTCACCAGGCTCTAAATTACGAGTCTGTTTTGAAATATCCCCATAATAAGCCTTTTCAACAATATTTCCAACCCAGACGCCAGATCCCACGGGGCTTTCTACCGATCCAGTAGAATATCCTACTTTATCATAGAATTTTGGCATGAGATCTGACTCCTTAGTGATCTATTAACCGCGGTTACGGAACGTCCAGGACGTGTTCTCCGTGCTGGAGAAGTAGTAACCATCATCCGGGTTAGCATAGACGGTGTAGCTCTCACCCGCAGCAACCGCAATCGGGTTGTCGGTCTCATCGATCTCGACCCCATCACCATTGGTGAGCACGACACCAACGACGTCAGTAACAGTAACCTCGCCATCGTCATAGGTCGGAGCCGTCGGAGCAACCAACTCATCGGTCTCGCCACTGGTACGGAAGACAATCGCCGACTTCGGACGAGCCAGAGCGCCCGACAGGCGGGTCTCCAGCAGGTACTTGTACTGGTTGTAATCAATGTCGAAATCGTCGAACATGTTGATCTCGCCACCCTTGTCAGTACCGACCACGTAGTCGGTCATGTTGACAAGAATCGCAACCAGCTCGGCGTCGTCATCCATCGCCTCAACAGGGACGATCTCCGACACACGCATGACCTCAGCGACCTCAGAGAGAGTCTTGTAGATCTGGCGACCGAGAGTATCCTTCAGAAGCAGGAACTGAGCAATGACGGTCTCCGAGGTGAACATCGTCGGAAGCCCACTGCCCTTGTAGCTCTTACGGTGGTTGATAACCGCGTCGATCAGCTCCTGAATGTTGGAGCTGGCATCGTTGAGGTTGATCGTAACCGTGGTGGCGTAAAGGAAGTGATCCGAAGCAATCGGTCGGATGTTGCTCTCCGAGATCTTGTCCTCGTGAGAAATATCGCGGCCATCACCGAGCAGAATCGCACGAGCGACCTCCTCATCCAGCATGACGCGCATCTCAGCACGAAGCCAAGCGACCACATCGAAGTCAGTAATATCGATCATGTCATCACGATCGAGCTTCTGCTTCTTGTAGATAGTCTGAGGGGTGGTCTCTCGCCGCATCACAGCGAAGAACTCCTCACGCTTCAGCTCACCGGTGATGTAACCCTTGGCTCGGGCCTCGTCCTCGGTGATGTCGGCAAAGTGAGTACGCACCTTGGCAAACGGGCTCTTGCGAGCACCACCCATGACCTTGGCAACCCACTCCATCCGACGGGACAGAAACTCAGGGGTCTTCTCAATGAGCTGCGCATCGGGGAACATCAGATCGATGTCATCGATGCCATGCGAAAGAGCGTACTCCTCGACAGCGTGCTTGAGCGAACCGCTACGCTTAGCGGCCTGCACAATCTCCTTGACGTCATCGTGCTGGAGAATATGACGCTTCGGCGTCGAACCCTCCGTCTGCTCGAAAACATTAGCCATTACAGTACCTTCCTCCTCAGAGTGAATGATTTCCTCGCTGTTACCAGCATCGCTTTGCTTCACCGGAGCCACAGGAGCGGCCCCAGCCTCTTCGGCACCGGCCTGAAGGGCCTCGCCAACCATGAAGTGAAGGACCGTCTTCTGCTCTTCGTTCATGGAATTGTAGACATCCTC
>JAGQKZ010000035.1 GCA_020429745.1 candidate division WWE3 bacterium
ATCGGTTTCAGACTTAAACTCATGGCCGTTGTTTTGAAGCGTTTGCTTAAGATCGATGAAGTTATCGATAATACCGTTATGCACGACGGCGATCTTCCCGTTGCACGCCACGTGCGGATGCGCGTTCTCCTTCGTTACACCACCGTGCGTAGCCCAGCGTGTATGCCCGATTGCAACGTTAGAACGATCGTTAACCTCGTTATCGCCAATCTTGCCGACGTCTTTTTGCACTAGCACGCGCTCATCGTCCGTCACACTTGCAACACCCCACGAATCATATCCTCGATATTCGAGTCTTTTTAACCCTTCAAGAACCTTTTGCGGGGCGTCACCGTTTGTTGTTATAACACCAAATATTCCGCACATAGCTTAATCTAATATTGAAATTATCGCTCTACCAAACTTCTCAGGATCGTGGCGGATCAAACTGCGTTTAATCGAGTCACCCTTCTCGTTCTTCACAATCTCCTGAGAAAGCAGGTCACAGCGAATTATACGTTCATCGTCTTCCAAATCGTCAACAACGGGGTAATCTTTTTCAGCCTCGTAAAGTCCTATCGCTTCTTGCGGCAGCGGCGCATTGTTTATAAGTATCTTATCCAGTTTCATACCAATCGCCTTCTCGACCCAATCAACGTGCCCTCTTGCGGTGAGGTCATACGTCTGTCCATACTTTGTCATCAAATTAACCGCATAAAAAACTTTCGGACTTTTCTTCAACAAGGCCTCTTTTATACCGGCAACCTGGAAGTTAACCAACACGCTTGCGAACAGATCACCTGGAGGCAGAATAATGATGTCAGCAGTTTCGATGCTTTCAATGGCCTTCGGATTAGCCTCGAGCGGTGGTAGTAAAGAGAGTTTATTTACCGCAACGGTACCATCTCCAGGGAAGTTATCGAGATAATGTTCGCCGACGATCACCTGTCCGTTCTCATACTCCATCACCAGATTGCTTGTTTTTAAAGACACGGGGATTACGCTTCCTTCGGTTTGAAGCATCTTCTCCACCTCCTCGATTGCCTCCTGCTCGGAGCCTAAAACATTACTCAAGGCGACGAGAAAGAGATTGCCAAAGGTCCCACCCCTCAACCCCGCCTGTCCGTTGACAAATCGATACTTAAACAACTCACGCAACATGCGCTGATGGCGCTCATCTGTATCTCGCGATAAGGCAAGCAGCGCCTTACGGACATCCGAGACAGGTAACAAACCAAACTCGTCACGCTCCTGTTTGGCGCTCCCCCCGCTATCCGCCACCGTTACGATAGCGTCAAGGTGCAGCTTATCCACATACGTCTTCAAGCCTGATAAGGCGACGAATGAGCCCGTTCCACCTCCTATGACAACGATATTCTTCATAGTACTATAATGTTAACACTAAATATGTCCTCTATAAAATTGAACCCAACTATAACACGTTTTCTACCGGCATTAATCTGGATGGGCCTTATCTTCTTTTTTAGCTCAATCCCGGATCTTAGCCTTCATGGTCAATTATCTGTCTACGATTTTGTACTGCGCAAACTCGCACACATAACTGAATACGCGATCCTAACAATCTGTTACTACTACGCACTCCCAAACATGCAGACAAAGAAACGATTATTGTTGAGCGCAGTGATATCGATTGTTTACGCCACCACAGATGAGTTTCATCAATCGTTTGTTTATCGCCGCACAGGTCATTTATCCGACGTCGCAATCGACAGTATCGGCGTTCTCATTTCACTGGTCCTGATAAAATCAGTTCATGCAAAAAAAGCTCACAGGTCTTAGCGACACCGAAAGGTTTGCAAGGGACTTCCTAAACAATGTGTTAACGAACAACGTCGTCGGTTTAACCGGAGACCTCGGAGCCGGCAAGACAACGTTTGTACAGATGCTCGCCAAAGAGTTGGCTGTTTCGGTACCCGTCGTAAGTCCAACGTTTTTACTTCTCAAAATGTATAGCTTCCCAGAGTTCAAAGACATGAGAAACCTCGTGCACCTTGACATGTATCGCATCAACGACTGGAGCGAGATTGAAAGTCTCGGTCTTCCCGAAATGTGGAACGATGACAAGAACCTCATCCTTATCGAGTGGGCTGACAGGATAAAAGATGACCTACCAGAAAAGACACAGTTTCTGCATTTTGCTCACGTGGACGAAGATACGCGCACGGTTGAGTACTAAGCACCTGGACCGTTACTAGTATTTTTTACTATCTCCGCCTAATCGACGTTCGCGTCCGGCGTAGTCACGCAAAGCCTCTTGATACTCACTTGCCCCGAAGTCAGGCATAAGGGTTTGTGTAAAGTAGTACTCTGCATCTGCTGCCTGCCAGATCATAAACCCCGAGGTGCGATGATCGCCGCCTGTGCGAATGACTAAATCAACGTCAGGTTGACCCGCTGTGTCGAGGTAACCTGAAACCATGTCCGCGTCAATCTCGTCCGATGTAACACCGTCATCTACCATCTTTTTATAAGCACGCATCAGCTCGTCACGGCCTTCATACCCTAATGCGACATTTACGACGATCTTAACCTCATTCGGTTTACGATTAAAGTATTCAAAAGCACGATCCTGCACGTCCTTCGGAAATCCCTCAAGCGAGCCGATCTGCCTGAGCATCGCACCCTTCTCAATCGCCTGATCAAAAACGCCGCCCGGCTTTAGCTGTTCCCTAAAAAGCCAGATTATCCCTTCGATAAACTCTTTATTTCGCTTCCAATTTTTTGTCGACCACGCCCAAGCAGTGAGATACGGTACATCGTTTTCTACAGACGTCTGAATAATATCTTGTAGACGATTGAGCGCCACTTTATGACCTTCAAGATGGGAGAGGCCGCGTTCGTTGGCCCATCTGCGATTCCCGTCCATAATTATGCCGACATGTTGCGGAGTCATAGATGATTTATCATCCTGCATACAGCGAGTTTAGTTCAAAGTTCAATCTTAAGCAACAAAGTATTAAGATATCCATAGCTCGTTGCGGTACAATACGGATATGAAGTTATCAATCGATACAACATTGGAAGAGGGCGACATTATCGAACTAGACGGGGAAAAGTCAACTTTTGCGAATGACAACGCTCTTCTTGAAAATATCGACGACGCTCTTAATAGCAAGGGATACAGGTTTAAAGATATCGAGGAGGTTGTTGTTAATGAAGGGCCAGGGACGAGATTCTCACGCACGCGCACCGGAGTGGTGGTAGCGAATGCGATCGGGTTTGCTAACGATTCTAGTGTTAACGACGAGATGTTCGCCGTCCCTACATATCACAAAGAGCCAAACATCACAAAACCAAGTAGATGATAAAAAGAACCATCTTTGCGACAACGACTTTTGTCTTGATCATTATTTGCGCCAACGCCTTTAGTGTTGTCAACGCTCAATCCGACCTGGCAGGCAACCTGCCGACCAAAGAGGCCGAGATATTGCTTCAGAGCCTTGAGGTCAATCTCCCATCTGTGCATATCATCCCGGGGTCTCCACTTTACCAGATAAAGACGGCTTGGGAGCAGATCCGTGTATTCTTGGCACAAACGCCGCAGCAAAAAACACAGGTAATGTTTGAACTAAGTCAGGCGCGACTCGCGGAATCGGTCAAACTCTTTACGCAAGATAAGTTCGACCTTGCTCAGGAGACTTATAACCGGTTTATAGAAACTTTAGATCAGATGCAGTCGATCACAGAGAAGATTCCGCAATCGCAAAACGAAGAGTCAAAGTTTAAAAACAAGATCGAGGCACAAGAGCGCAAGGGCGAGATGATGAACCTATTTACCGGGGAGTATAATATACACTGGAAAAGATGAAGATATTAATTGCAGGTGGCGCAGGGTTTATCGGCATAAACCTCACGGCACACCTCCTCCACAACTATCCAAAGGACGCAGTTTACATACTTGATTCTCTGCGTCCGGAGTTTAAACAACCGATCGATAAGTACTCTGAACGCAACAACTTTTCATTTGTTGAGGGCGACGTAGCAGATAAAGAGGTCGTAAAAAATGCGCTGTCGGAGATTATTCCAGACGTAATAATAAACGCCGTCAACACACATAATCATAACAACACACCCGAGGCGATATACCTCACAAACTACTATCTTCTCGAAGCGGTACGGGAACAACAGATTAGGCTACATCGATATATTTTGTTATCCGACGACGAGGTCTACGGTGACACCATAACCGTTGAGGGCAACGTTCATGACGCGCAGGAGAACGATCGATTGAACCCGACGAATCCCGAGATTGCGGCCCTTGCCGGGGCGGATTTATTAACGACAACCTATTTCCTCAAGTACAAGATTCCAACCGTTGTATTGCGCACCGCAAACATCTTTGGAGACTATCAAAATACAACGCGACTGCTTCCAAACCTAATCACGCACGCCATCAATAACGAAGACATCCCAATTTACGGCGACGGTAAACATACACGCGACTGGCTTCACATTAGTGATCTGTGTGAACTGCTCTCGAAGATCGTGCAAGAAGATCTACCGCAGATAAACGGCGAGACGTTTAACATAGCTACAGGACTTGCGCACACTATCCTCGAAACCACTGAGATGATCCTGACTATCTTAAACAAGCCGAAAGAACTTATCTCCTTTGTGAAAGACACCACCCCCGGCGTGCAGCGCAAGGTGCTAGACATCGAAAAATCGAGCGAGATCTTAAACTTTACCCCTCCCAACGATTTTAACGAAAAGCTGAAACAAACGATCGAGTGGTATCAGAATCACACAGATTTTTACGATGAATCAAGAAGATAATGACACAAAACAAGCAGGACAAACCCCACAAAACATAACTGCCACCGCCGCTGGAAGGTTACCTGTTGATCATATCAACATTGAAGAGTTTAAACTGCTAGCTGATAACTCGTTTGATTCCATCGCCATTGCTGGTGTTGACGGTAAGATCATCTACGTAAACGAGGCAGCAGTAAATACCTCTGGTTTCAAAACAAGCGACCTTATCGGTCAAGATATCTTCAGTTTTTTTGGAGGCGCGCTCGACCAGACGCTTATCGATCACCTGCGGGATGTCGTTATCGAACAGAAATTGGCTATTCACGAGGAGGTCAACAACTACAAGAGCGATGGTGAGATTTATCTTTTAGACACACGACTGCTCCCGATCCTCAACCAAAACAACGAGATCGATCTGGTGATGGGTTTTGGCAAGCCGGTCGAAAACGCAGATGAGATAAAAGAGAACGCAGCCAACGAGTTCGTGTCACTCACCGCACATCAGCTCGGCACACCGTTGGGAATCACGCGTTGGTTTTTACAATCGTTATTGGATGGCAACGATGGTGATCTGAACCCCCAACAAGCATCAACGGCTCAAAGTGCACTCGACACGATCGATGACATGGTGCGATTAGTCAAGGTATTGTTAAATATCTCGCGTGTCGAATCGGGGCGCATCGCAATCCACCCAGTAGAGGTCAACATCGCCGAGTTTGTCAGTAGCGTTCTCGAAGAGATCACGGTACTCGCCGAGTCAAAGAGAATAGTAGTTAAGCTCGATGTAAACGGGAACGTGCCAAAGGTCTCGCTCGACACCGAGCTGGTGTTTCACGTCTACATGAACCTTTTAACAAACGCCGTGAAGTATACGCCTCCTAATGGCCGGGTAAACATCGATATCCGCGAACAAGACGGCGAGCTGTTAACGAGTATTTCAGATACAGGATACGGTATCCCTAAGGACGAGCAGAACATGGTCTTTGAAAAATTCTACCGCGGCAAAAACATCTTAAAGCGCGACACGGAAGGTTCAGGGCTTGGACTCTATCTAACAAAGATGATCGTTGAACGATCGGGGGGAAGGATCTGGCTTGAGAGCGAGGAAGATAAAGGTACCACCTTTTATTTCACCCTTCCTCTTTCTGGCATGAAGCCCAAAGAAGGCTCCGTGCGAATCAGTGCCTAATAATTAAAACTTTATCTCATATACTTTTGACAAGTTTTAATTTACCCGAACAGTTTAAACAACCATCCTAAAACGCTAAATCCCTCTTCTGCCTGACTTAGCTCGTCCTGCAACGAAAGATTTTGGTTCAACAATAACTGCACTGTCTCTTGTAACGCCTGTGCATCGCCTTCGTTGTCTGTCTGCTTCATTAACTGCTGCAACTGTGTAACGCGTTCCTGGTTTGCATCTATCTCACTACGAACCTGGTTGATAGCTTGGTAGTTTGGACCCAAAAGCCAACGCATAAGGCCCTGACGCGCCTCAACCTTACCTAAACTGGCCTGAATTCTCTCCTGTGCCTTCAACTGCTCCTGTGCGACCTCACGAACCTGCTCGCCAATACCGTTCTGCTCCATTATCATCGCACTATCACCGTTCTGCTCCTGGAAACGTTCCTGTAGTAACATCTGCACCTGATTGGCGACCTGATTCATATTCTGTTGCCTATTATCGACACCTAGGTTAACGGGACTTTCCACGTTGTTTCCATTGTCGTCGCTTTTGCCATTATCGTCACTATTGCCGTTCCCTTTGTTAACGACACCAGCAGAATCGTCCGTAGTAACATCATCAGTTACCGTGTCGTCCTTGGTCATCGAATCAACTGAGCTGTCGTCAACATCATCCATAGGCATCGAATCAGGTTCCATCACTTCAGAGTCCGACGCGTTACCGTGATCATCACTACCTTGAGATTGTGACTCCTGGTTGGCGTTGTTGTTTGAGCCGCCCTTGTCGTCAGCGAAGACCGAAGTGCGTCCAAAAGTAGAAAACACCAGTAGAATAATCACAAACGATAAAAGTAGTTTCTTTTTCATAACAATCACCTCCGTTTCTAAATAATTAGCAATCTATGATTGCAAATCCAGCATACTAAAACTTATATCCGGCTGCAAATCGGGAGATACGTTAGGACTATTTATCTCGCTTTTTCCTTTTACGCTTTTGTATGTCACGATGCATGCCGACAAAATCATCTTTCATCGAGACAACCTCACGATAGATAATCAGCGTCGCAGGAGCAAGAATTAATATTAAAAACCCAATCTGCGTTTGCGCAAATCTGATCGTGCCACCAACGACAGGGATCCAGTAAGTAGCCTTCCCGACTACACGGCCTTTCTGTGCGAGAATATCATCGGGGTCTTCGTTGGCGTCACCTTTTGTTTTATAGCTCACAACGCCGACATCCGGATCGGTAATCACCTCAACTACGCGACTTAAAACTATGTCTTTACCGTTTGCCGCAAAGTATGCGACGATATCCTGCTCGTGATAACCTTGCTGCTTTGTTACAACAACCAAGCTGTCTTTGTTGAAGATAGGTCTCATGGAATCAGAGTTTGCAACAACAAAACGATAGTTTAGCGGCGTTTGAAATCTAGTTAAGATTACCGCACCACCGATCAACAACAACCACACAAACAGGATTGTGTAAGTTACATCAAGTAGCTTTTTAAATTCTTTAATCTTGGTAACCATTTATACGAAATATTTGACTGCAAAAACAAAGGCATAAAATGCGAGATTTATTAGCGTTACATACTGTCCCGCTACCGCCCATTGACCAAACTTTGTCAAAAAACCCAAGCCCGATCCGTACGATATTTTAAGCTTATCATCCATACTCTCAACCTTTTTAACAGCCAACATATAACTGATCTGACCGATGATCATGGACGCAATAAACGAAACTAAAGGATTAATACTTACGTTAAGCAAAAGACCCAGAGTTCTAAATGCCTGCCCTTCGGCAATACTAAATACATACGCAACAATTGCAAAAATATATTTAGGCAGTTTCATAATTGAGCCGCCTTTGTCGTTTGATAGGCTCTGCATAACTACTTCAGCGTTATTTTCCATCAGCCCCGACATAAACTCGGGGGTCAAAACTTTACGCACCTCTTCCGGCATCTCCTCAATTGAATTATATTCTTTACCTTTGTAATTAATCTTCTTGGCTGACTCTTCCATCTACCAACGAATATAGCATAAATATCGACCGTGCAGTTAAGGATTGGTAGCTTCAATTACAGCCCTGATGATAAAATGATGGTGTTTATTGCCAACGAATGTTGCGGGATCGCCCGCCTGCCATTGCTGTGCTCAGGCGCTTGCGGGCAGGCCCGCCTGCCATTGCTGTGCTCAGGCACTAGCAGGCAGGTCTAATGGTAGTAAACTTTATTAGGCAGATATAAATCGGTGCACATGGAAAAAGATTAATTATTGCCGGATCGTCTAATGGTAGGACGTTTGGTTTTGGTCCAAAAAATTGGGGTTCGAATCCC
>JAGQKZ010000036.1 GCA_020429745.1 candidate division WWE3 bacterium
TTGGAGTTCTGTTTCAAGCACCGTAAGATCAGCAAGAGGATGGGTGCTGCCCGAACGAACGATATTTTCGTCGGTGAAATCGCGAAGAACCATGACGATAACGTCGACCTCGCGAATATGCGACAAAAACTTGTTGCCTAAACCTTCGCCTTTGTGCGCTCCTTCAACTAAACCTGCGATGTCGACAAACTCAATCGCTGCCGGAACTAGCGTTTGCGTGTGTACAATTTCGGCAAGAATAGGAAGACGTTCGTCGGGGACCTCTACGATACCGACGTTTGGTTCAATCGTGCAAAACGGATAATTGGCCGCGTCCGCGACCTGTTTTGAAAGCAGGGCATTAAATAACGTTGATTTTCCTACGTTTGGGAGTCCAACGATTCCAGCTTTGAGTGACATGAAAGGATGATATCGCAAAGGTGCTATTTTGTGAACGTGTGTGAGCCATCTTCGACGAGGGTGTCGAAGATGGCTGCAGGTTATTTGCGGTGGGGGATGTGGTTGCGGATCATCATCCCGAGGACTGCGACAGTTAAGACGGTGATCGCTGCTCCCGCCTCAGTTAGAGCAACAACCCCACTAAATAGTTTCTTGCACATGCGGTCTGTGCTCCTTTCAGGGGAAGTAAAATTGAAGGTCCTTGTCGCGATTGTACAACTATCTGTCTGCGAAATCTAAGCATGCTATAGTTTAATCATGAAGTTAATACTGCGTTGGATAATAAACGCGTTGAGTTTGATGGTAGTGGCCAATGTCTTGAGCGGCTTCCTGGTTGAGAGTTTTTACATCGCGATGATCGCGGCCTTAATCTTGGGAATCCTAAATGCCGTGGTGCGTCCGATTCTCGTTTTGCTTACTTTGCCGATTAATATCTTTACGCTTGGACTATTTTCGTTTGTGATTAATGCAGGAATTATATTCTTTGTCGGGACGTTTGTAGCAGGATTTTCCATTGACTTCACAAGTGCTTTAATTGCGAGCGTGCTTCTTTGGCTGATCGGTATTGTGTCAAACCTCTTCCTGAAGGATTGATAAATAGATTATTGAGAGTCGAGTTTTAATAGTTTGGTGTCGAATACCTGTTCTCCTCAAACTTGAAGTCTGTCCCAGATACAATCGACATGGTGACGTCGATGCCATCGAAAATCTGTTCGAGATTGCGTATTTCAGATATTTTCGTCCATTGATTACGCCCACCCTCGACATCAACCGCCAGATCTCCCCGGCAGTTTTCTGCTTTTACGACGTAGAAGAACTTATCCTCAAGCAATTTGCCTTGTGTGTCGCAATCCATCTTGTGATGAACCCCCATTACGGTAAAATCGGCGGTAAGATTCGTCTCTTCCAGAAGTTCACGACGCGAAGCTTCGACTACGGTTTCGCCCCAACTTATTTTTCCTCCCGGTGTGCCCCAATAGCCAAAATATGGTTGCTTAAGACGCTGCTGCATTAGGACCTCAGTCTGCCCGTTTATCTTCCTTATCGGCACGATCCTCACTGAAATTTTGGCTTGCCTCTCGATGACGACGCTGTTGGTGTCGAATCGATTAGCAAACTCTTTGCCTTTTGTCGTCAATGTATATTTGTCTTCAACCTTTTCGATAATGTCTAGCTCAGTTAATCGTTTGATATGGAAATTAAAATGATCGCTGCCGATCTTAGTTGTGTTTAACTCTGAAAATCTGGCTTTCGGAGTAAATAATAGTACGCGCAGAATGTCGGCCTGTATTGGGTGAATCTCGAACATCTCTTCCATGACAAGGAGTATAAGATATTGTGGCAAAATTGCCAGTAAAGTCGAGTTTAGCTATTACTCGGAGTTTTATCGTTTGGCTTGTCGTCGACCTTCTTCAGATTAAGCCACCCTTTATTTACAGGTTTTATACGCATCGGTCCATCCTGGTTCGTAGGTGCGACAACAAAAAGTGCACCGGTCAACAGAAGAATTGTCGTGACCGTTATGAGCGCACTTGTGTCAACCTCATTGAACGATATGAAAAGGTAAAGTGCAGCTAAAGCCAGGTAGAATATCCCCCCCATCTGTGGATTGCCCCACGAGTAATAGGCGAGAAGTGTGGCGGAGCTCGTCACCAAACTTAGAAAGATAAACTGCAAGACGTTAAAATCACCCGCGTACTTGCCGAAGATAAAGAATAGTAAGATTGCAAACCAGTAGGCGATTGGTGTGACGGCAAGAAGACGTGTTTTCTTTGTTTTTAATGCATATACCACTACCACGAACGCGACGACAATCATAAGTAGTGCTGCGAAAAACTTCTCCATAATCGTGACGTTACTCAACCCCTCAGTCATGAAACCGAAGACAACGAACGCTATCGCCAATGAAAGAAGGCGGGAAACGTAAAAGATGAGCTTGCTAATTTGGTGCATGGAATAATTATAACCTGTATTTCAATCTTCGTCGCGCAAAATAAGTATTGCGTCCGCGTCTTCATACACCACACGCCATTCAGGAAGATCTCTTAAAATTGAGACTATTTCACGACCTGGTTTTAATAAAACAGCGTTGAAGTTGTAGCTGTTGAATCGTTTTTCCCAATCTCCTTGAGTATGTATGATCGTACCAAAGGTTACAAGAAATGACTCTCCATTTGTAAAGAAGTTATCCATGCGACCATCAATAAAGTATTTATTTTGCGGGAAGATCCATTCCAAATATCCACCCCAATCGTATTCGTTTAACATTCGATCTGGAACATCGTTTTGTTCCATATATTCGAAGACTCCTGCAGGTAACCTTGTGAGCACTGCTTGAGAGCCAAAATTCAAGATATACGCGTTGTTGTTTATTGTATTGCCAATATTAGTAACGACTGTGCTGCAAATGATTAGCGCAAAAATCACCCAAAATAGTATTAGTCCTTTGTCGAAAAGCTTGCTGAAGTTTTGCTTGATGGAGTTGTATAATTCTGTGATTGCAAGTGGGAGGAGAGTAATAGCCAATGCTATCATGTAGCGCTTGGATATAAACAATAGGCCGGCAAATAATGTAGCCGTGATGAAGCTTTTTACGTATTTATCACGTTTTCTTAAAACTAAAATATAAAGTAATGCGCTTACCGCTAATACAAACACAAAATCCGGCTGCCATTGGTATATTTTAGATGCCTGGATTGGCAACCAATCACCGTTTGATTGCAACGCGCTTGTGTTGGTTCCCATAGCAAAAGCTTGTTCAAGAGATCGATAAGTATACGGGTTAATTAATGTCGCAATCAGAGAAGTTACCATTACAATAATCGCTCGACCGATACTCATTAACTTATGATTGCTTACAATTACATCTGTCGATAAGAATACCCCCAATACAAGTAATCCAACGACGAATCCGCCATGAAGGTTGACCCAAATCATAAACAGGACAAATAACGTTAGAAGCTTGCGGACAAAATCGAGTAATGTTTGGCTGTGGTCAGTAAGCGGTGAGTGCTTTTTGTTTAGGAGAATGTGAACTAGAAAACATAGTAATGTGAAAGTGAAAAGCTGAGTTCTTAGTCCTGACACTGCGAGAATATAACCACTGAAAAGCGGGAGAAGTAACCAGGCGAACGAGTTGTTAGTAAATAACCTAACAGAAAGACCGATGAACAATACACTAATTGTTGCAACCAAGGCGTACAAAAGAGTAACACCCCACATGCCCAAAAGAGAGTAGCTTAAGTAAAGGAAAACTTCAGCACCCCACGAATGAAATACGTAAGAATATCCACTCATACTAAACGACAGAAAGTCCTGCATGGGAATCGATCTGTTCGTGAGTATGTCCTGTCCAATACGCAGGTGCCACATGAGATCGGAATCGGCAAGTGGCTTAATGAAGGTGATAAAAACGATAACGAGAGAAAGTGCGATAATTAGTCCGTCTTTGTGCTGGCGTAGCCAGCTAGTTATCTTACCTCTCAACATGCCAATATTATATTTCATGACTCAATTTGCTTATAATGTAACCATGAGCGAAACGGTAGACTCAGTGCCTAGTCGTCCAAAGACTTCACGTGATGAGACATTAGACTTCTTGCGTGGGAGTGCCGTTTTGTTCATGATTGTCTGCCATGCATTTGTGCTTTTATATAGCGGCAAACTGCTTGTTATGGACCTATTGGTGTTTTGGGGTGCGACCGTGTGCTTCACGATCTTTTTATTTGTTTTCAGCGTGATCTATGCGCGGAAGATCAATAACGGTCGTTTACAGTTATCCAAAGAGCTTCGTCGAGTGCTGACATTTATCGTTGGATATTTCATCGTCGCTTTTTGGGTGGTATTTTGGAGCTTCCCGGATGTTATAAAAGATGGGGCTTATTGGGTTTTTCGCGTACTATCGCTCTACTACATGCCGGCGTTTACGGAGTTTGTTATTACGTTTGCCTGGTTCGTGTTGCTGTTTCTTATTCTCCAGCGTCCAATTAAAGCGATGCTTAAGCGGATGAGCTCGACCGTTATCGTAACCGCAACACTATACGTGCTAGCCGGGGTACTTTATACAATGACCGCCGATACGTTGTTGTGGCGCACAATCGGCGCACAACTCGTCGGCTTTCGAGACTTTCATATCTTTGGGGTTTTGTCATACATGCCGGTTGCGGGATTCGGCCTCTGGTGGGGAAGTAGAGAATTTAAAGACGATAACGTGCGCATGGTCTCGGCAAGAAACTGGTTTGTCGTCCTGCTTGCGCTTTTTGTGTTTTTGCGCGTAACAGGTCTCTCCAGCTGGCATCGTTGGCCACCTTCGATCTACTTCATGCTTTACGGATTTACGTTTACCTTTCTTGCAATATGGCAGTTTGACTGGATAAAAAAGCTTGGGAGGGTGTATAAATTCGTCCTTTCTGTGGGAAAAAATGCTTTCGTGTATTACCTTGGACACCTGTTAATTTTGATGCCGCTGTTTAAGCTTACACGAGCTGATCTGCCGGCATGGTTAAGTATCGTCATAACGATAGCGACAGTTGTCGTAATTGCCTTATACATAGAGAGAAAAAGGCTGTTGCAACGCTTGACAAAAAGTACACTATAGGGTATAATTACGCCTATATGAAGCTCTCAAAGGTTCTTCTCAAAACTAACGTTTTGCTAGTGGGTGCGATCACAGTGTTGCTGGCCTATGGCGTATTCCATAAATTTACCTCTACACAAAGCCTTGTTTTAGGTGAACAGGCTACACCTACTCCTGTGGCTTTAACGTCAGATGATTTTGCAGACTTCTCGATAAGTGTCTCTCGTCATTGGTTTCTAATTGATGCCCCAGAATCTGTTACCGACAACGATCTATCGATAACTACGACCTTGTCTAAAGAGCAGGAGTCGTGGTTAGCAGATGTCAAAGCTGTAAATCCTGTTACGTATAAACTTATCGACACCAGATCACAAGATATAGTTCGTGAAGGAACATTACAGAAGATGCTAAGCGGCGACTACCGCACAACCGTTCCTGCAAGTATCTTGCCTGTTGGTCAATATGTTCTCGTTGTCTCAGTAAACTACGGCGAGGTTGAGTACGCACGTGCCACCGATAATATCTACGTCAGCTATCCTTTGTATATTAGCTGGACTCTGGACTGGGAGGGTTACGACGTGAAGGATGAATACCTAAGCGAGATCAGCGCCATAAGCGAAAAGTATAACGTGCCGGTAACACACTTCTTTAATCCACGTATCTACGTCAATAACGATATATCGGTTGAACGAGCGGAGTATTTAACTCAGTGGGTGAGCGATCGTTACGAAAACGGTGACGCCATCGGCTTACACATGCATATGTTCCCTGACATGGTTTCAGCTGCAGGTGTTACTCCGATTGAGGATCCGATTCAGTGGGGGAGCACACTCACCGACGGATACGACATTTTAACTAGCCAGTACGGTTACGAAGATATGCGCAAGATGTTTAGCTGGTCGAAGGATGAGTTTGCGGCACACGGTCTGCCCACCCCGATACTTTATCGTGCCGGTGGTTGGTTTGCTGATGAGGTGACGCTAAAAGCTGCAAGTGATTCGGGAATGCTTGTTGATTCTTCTGGACGCACCGCCTATAACTTTGGCAACAACAAGGTCTCCGGTCCTTGGGATTTGGACACGACAATGCAACCGTATCATCCTAGCGTTGAAGACCAGAATATTCAAGGAAGCGTAAACCTGCCGATCTGGGAGTTCCCCAACAACGGCGCCGACTCATGGGCCTTTACCAAGGAGCAGATGATCAAACGCTTCACCGATAACTACCAAACAAAAGTATTGTCTGAAAAGAAGATTGTTACCTATTTAAGCCATCCGGAGTGGTTTAGCCACGACGATGAGCGCGTGCGTGGACTGTTTGATTCAATCTCAACATACTCGTTCGAAAACGATGGCGGACCTGTTGTATTCGTCACTCTTGATGATGCTTACTCAATTTGGCAGAATGATTAAGTGAATCTACAAGCTGCCGTTAACTCTCTCATTGGCCTTTTCCCAACTTTTGAGTCGCGAATCTATCTGATTGTCACAATCTTATTTGTCACCGTTCTTGCCAACATTCTGGCCCGTATTGAATGGTACACGATCTTTAGACACTTAATGCTACTGCACGCTGGAAAACAGGCGTTTGTTCAAGAGCGCAAAACTCAAAAGCAGGAGAAGTGGTTTTTGTGGGGACTGACGATTGTTGGTTTTTTTGCGAGCGTTTATGTGTTGTGGATTACTCTTACACAGCGACCTAATCTGTTGTCGACCTCGCCGCAACAGTACTCTGTACTTACAACTACGGATACACCTATCTCGATCGAGTTTGATATTCCCGTTGACGTTAAAAACATGACGTTTTATACATCACCGGAGGTTGAAGGAGACTGGCGCTGGGATTACTCCGTGCTTGGCACGATGTCGAGGAAGGTTGAGTTTATTCCGCAGCAGTCGTTTTATCCGGGCTCGCGTATCACGGTTTATATGGTTGGCCTGCGTCCGGTTTGGGGAGCAAAAGAACAGCATGAGATGGCGCTGCAGTTCGACACACCGGATATTCCCACTATCACGAATATCGAACCAAATGATGGGGCAGAAGATGTCTCGACTCAGTCACAGCTACGTTTCACGTTCGATCATGCGTTGGGGCGATACGTAGATATCTCGTATCAGATAAGTCCTGACCCAGGTGAGTATTCAGTCAACCGAGAAGACAAGTTTGAGATCATATCATTCGAAGATCCCTTAAAGCAGGATACGGAGTACAAGGTTGATGTGGTTGCCACGCCAAGATCGTATGTGGTCGAGACCGACGAAGACATCGAGCGCGGTTACTCGCAAAATATTAAGTTGTTTACTTTCACAACGGTAAGTACGCCTCTGCTATCTTCGTTCTCGCCAAAAGGAGATAGTGTTCTCATAACAAGCCCGATACAGGTTGCTTTCGATCAGAAGATGCAACGCTCCTCAGTCGAGAAGAGTTTTTCTATAACGCCAAAGGTATTGGGTGATACGAGTTGGAACAATGACGGTGAGTTCGTTTTTGCTCCAAAGGAAGAGTTAGCGAAAGAGACGGAGTACACCGTGAGTTTCGCCGGTGGTATGCAAAGTGTAGCAGGCGGAATCGTCGGTGAGCCGGTATCTTTTGCGTTCACGACGATAGGTAAGGTCGCTCCGAGCAGGACTGTTCCGGCTACTGCCACATACGGTGTTGACCCGACGAATAGCAACGTTGAGATTGAATTTAATCAGGAAGTTGATCATGATTCGGCCGTGTCAAAAGTGTCGCTTTCTCCAATCATCAACTATGCAACCGCATGGGATGGAAACACTCTGGTGCTACAAACGGCGGGAAAACTAGGTTACTCTACGAGGTATTCGTTGACGATTTCGCCGGGCATTAAGACCGTAAACGGACTCGATTCGACGGAGACCTTTACG
>JAGQKZ010000037.1 GCA_020429745.1 candidate division WWE3 bacterium
CTCGTTGAGGTTAAAAGTATCGGTCATCCAAGCTGCATCGTCGGCATTGAGGTCGTTGCGGTAGTAGAAAAAGAATAAAATAAGTTGATGGAGTTAAAAGGTAAAAAGGTTCTAGTTACAGGTTCTTCGAGTGGTATTGGACAAGCCGTTGCGATAGATTGCGCAAAAGAAGGAATGTTTGTCGTGGTCCATTATCGAAAGAACGAGGAAGGCGCGAATGAAACTTTAGATAGGGTTTTTAAATCCAGGTTATATAAGGTAATACCGACAAAGATTCAGTTTTTCCACGAAGGTCTTTACAAAGACGAGCCCCTAGAAGCAACAAGGGTTTTCATTTAATAGTGCCCTCCAACCTCGGACGATTTTCCCACACATTCGATATGTATGATAAAATCTCTTCCCATGTTGTCGTTAATTGGAGGATTGCTGGCTGTGGGTTCTGGAATAATGTATCTAGTCCGCAATGCAGTTTCAAAAAAACTACTTTCGGAAAAGATTAGGCCTAATCAGTTGAGTGCACTCTACTACTTTTTCGGCGTTGTTGTTGTGGGTATTATCTTGATCGCTACCAATTCGCTTCCTAGTATTTTGTTAATTTTATCCTCGCCCATATTTTTAACATTGGCATTGTTAACCGCAATAATTGGGACGTTTGCGCTTACGTTACAGTTTTGGAATATCGAGAAGAACGACATCTCTATAATCGCACCTCTTTTTAGCGTCATGCCACTTGTAGACGTAATTCTCGCGTACTTTTTAATTCACGAGACACTTACGATGTCGGAACTATTAGGTGTTACGATCATCGTCACTGGAGTATTTGTCCTTAGTATTCGGACGGGTCGCTTTACTTTAAAGGGAATTCGCACAATGCTCCCGATATTCTTAAACATCGTCTTGTTTAGCCTTATCAGCGTTTTTCAAAAAAGCATCGTTTTACAGGCTGGTCCGTTAGCAACAGTCTGGGTAATCTATCTGTTTAGCGGAATTGTAGGATTGCCGATGTTGATTAGAAGCAAGCTCGATTTAAAAGCAGTTCTTTTGAAAAGAAACGAGGTAAGCGTTTATCTGGTCGCGGCAGTATTAGCCTTTCTAACAAGCCTAACCGCTGTTACTTTTTTACCGCTTGGTGTTGTCACGTCACTTAAAAACTTAACATTACCTGTGTCGGTAATAGTCGGTGCACTAGTTTTTGGCGAAGGTGATTTAAAGATGCGGTTTGTGGGTTCGGGAATGATCGCAGCAGGCGCGATTGCTATTAGCTTGCATTAACTACTCGATCTCGTAGTCTTGGATGATCTTTTTTTCGGTCTCTCCCAGGTTCGTTGCTGAAAGCGAAAGATATTTTTCGAGTCCGGATCCTTTAATCTTTTCATTAAACAACCCATCGATTTGGAAGATTCCGGCGGAGTTGTTCATCTCAACAACGATATGAATGGGCTTGGTCTCTCCCTGTTCGATGCGGATCTCTTTGATTGCGTTGTGTGACACGAGATGTATGTCTACGAGTCCGGCGTCAAACGAGATACGGGATCGTCCTTCGGTCATATCCAAAGCATCGGCAACGCGTACAATTCCGGCCTCCAATGTCAACGGCTTGCCGTCAGAGCGATGCGAGATAATGGCATGTAGCGTTTCTGAAATAATAATCGTTCTTTCTTTTGTTGCGTAGACGTCAGCAAGTAGTTCGTGAAGTAGTCGGTTCGCCAAAAAGAGGCTCATCTCTTCGTGGCCTTTTCGTTGGATACTCATGCCTAGGTCGTGGGTTATGCTCGCTAAAAAGACGATAACCTCGGAGTCTTCGTAGGTAAATCCTTCGTGGTCCCTTTCTGCCGACATCTCTATTCCTTCGGCGTGGAGGATCCGCATTATCCTAAGGGCGATGTTGGCGACGATCTGGAAGTGCACAGGGCCGTGGTCGGTCATGCCCATGCGCGTGACGGCGTTTACGTTAATGGCTTCCCATAAAGTCTGCAGCTCCTCGTTAGCATTCACTGCATCAAGTACGTTGCTTAATTTTTCATTATTCTTTGCGGGTACATTCATCGGTTGGTATTATAACGCACAAGGATAAAAGATGATAATCTCTCTATACAAACCGCTCGGTGTTTCGACACACTCGTTTATCAAAGCTTATTCCGACAAGATAGGCGAGAAGGCGACGCACACGGGCTCACTTGATCCGATGGCGGAGGGTGTGGTCGTTGTGTTAACCGGCGAAGATCGATTCAAAAAAGAGAAGGTCGGGGACGTCGATAAAGAGTACGAGTTCGAGATCTTGGCGGGAGTCCAGACCGACAGCTGGGATCTGTTGGGAATAGTTGAGAAGGTTGCAGTGTTAGATGGTTTGAAGGTTGATAAAGTTGTTGAGAGTGCTCTACCAACTTTTACAGGTCAGATCGAACAGAAAATCCCAAGGTTCTCCGCCAAACGTATCGACGGTGAGAGTTACTTTGATAAGGCGAAGAGGGGAGAGAGCTGGGCGCAAGCGACGCAAAAGGTTACCGTGAAAAGTTTGGAACTAGTATCAAGTCGAATAGTGACACGTGATGAGTTGATGGGGGTTATAAAGTTGAAGGTTTCAAAGGTTCAGGGCAATTTTAGGCAGGAAGAAATTATTGATCGTTGGCAAAAGGTCTTAGAAGGCTTTGACGGTGCGGAAATGACCGTTTTAAAAGTTTCAGCGGTGACCTCAAAGCGAACATACGTCCGCGGACTAGTCCGAGACATGTCGAGAAAACTGAATCTACCGATGACGGCGTTCTCTATTAAACGAGTGCGGGACGGAGATTTTTGTCTAAATAATATATTGCGCGATTAGTGGTTGTGAATGTAGTATTAAACTGAATGGGTGTAAATAAAAAGAAGGTTGTTCGCATAAGACGGTTAATCATTATCTACTATGTTCTTGTAGTGATCGTCTGGTTTGTGAGCAAGTGGTTTACCAATCGGTCGATCGTTGCGCCGAATCTGTTGTCGTTTAGTCAGCTATTCGCGATCCTTGCTCTCTCCGGTCTGAGTCTGCAACCGTTACTCAGCAGTCGTTGGCAAAGTCTTGAGCGAGGCGTAGGGCTTGAACGACTGGTAAGCTGGCACAAGAAGAACGCAAAGTTCGTTTACGTGTTGGCGGCTATTCATCCCATCTACATCGCTTTTTATTACCTGCGACACACCATCTCGCCGCTTCGCGCTGTTTTAGCCTATGGTTGGCCTTATCTCGTCGGTGTCGCAACACTCGTTACGCTAACGCTAATCGTTTTCACCTCTATTTATCGGAATACCATTAAGATCAAGTATCAGACCTGGCAGCTGATTCATAAGCTAGTCTACGTTGCGCTTGTGCTAGCGTTTATCCATGCTCTGTTTATAGGCAGTGACGTGTTTATTGTCTCTCCACTTTTTATTTGGCTTATTTGTACTATGTTGCTGGCTATCGTGGGGATTTACCTGCGCGTTGTATTAAGGCATTTGCGCAAGAACCGGCATGAGTTTGCGGTAGTCGATATCAAAAAGGAGACGCATAATGTGCACACGATTACGTTGGAATCGATTGACAAGCCCGTATGTGATTTTATGCCTGGGCAGTTTGCGTTTGTGAGTTTTAAGTCTAAGAGGGTATCTGATGAGGAACACCACTTTACGATTGCTTCGGCACCAAACAAACAGTTTGTCCAGTTTAGTATTAAAGAGTCGGGTGATTTCACTAGCACGGTCAAAGATCTTGAGATAGGAGATAGAGCACTAGTGGAGGGCCCGTTTGGCGTCTTTGTCAATCCCAATAACGAAGGGCCGATTGTTTTCACCGCAGGAGGTATTGGCGTTACACCGATTATGAGTATGCTGCGCACGATGCACGAGACTGGCTTGTATGCACCGACGGTTTTGATCTATGCGAATCAAACAAGGAACGACATTGTGTTTCTTGATGAGCTGAACGAGATCGCTGAGCAAGGATGGTTAAAGATCGTACATGTTCTGTCGAAAGAGCAGGTCGAAGGTTACTACAGTGGTTATGTTAGCAAGGAGATCTACGAGAAAGAGGTAGGTAACGTTAAAGAGAAGAAACATTTTGTCGTTGGTCCTGACGCGATGAATAAGGCGGTGCTCGGTGTCTTGGAAGAGCTTGAGGTCCCTAAAGAGAATATATTCACGGAGCGTTTTACATTGGTATAATAAAACTAAATGGGAGGGGGTGATAGAAAATGAACGAAGATCAGAATATGGGAGGACAGCAGCCAGCAGGTGAACAGCCGAACATGCAGCAGACCCCCCCAGCAGGTGGGCAACACAACACAGGGATGGCGATGATTGCTTATCTTTTGTTCTTTGTACCACTTCTTACTGGAGATGCTCACAAGGATGAATTCGTTAAGTTCCACACGAATCAGGGCACGTTGTTATTCATCCTGTCGGTGGCGGTTAGTGTTGTTGGTACTGTTGTGCCTTTCTTAGGTTGGTTCCTTGTCATTCCACTCGGAGGTCTTTTTACCTTCGTCTTGTTTGTCATGGGAATTATTAACGCATCTAAGGGTGAGATGAAGGAGCTGCCTGTTATCGGTAAGTACCAGATAATTAAGTAGCTTGGTTGGTGAAAGGCTAGAGGCGTAGGCGGGATTGCTCCCGCCCACGCGCTCATTGGTAGCAGTAGGTGTCGTGTTATTCAGCAGGGACAGACGGTTGGACTGTCTGGTCTGTTGCTGGCAGTTGCCAGATGAACGGCAGCTGGCTGGCGTTATCGCTCGTGACTATCAGGGTACCGGGTACCAGTCCTCGGGATCTCTCAGCTATCGTCTGAGCTGTAAATCCAGGAGATTGGCGTAGCGCATCACCCTTTAGAAGGATGGCTTCAGCTTCAGCTCGTGCTTTGATCAGCGCGGCGTTTGCTTCGCCCTCGGCCCTGATGGCTTCAATTTGTGCCAGGTTTTGAGCAGTGATCTTGGATGTTTCGTTGGTGACTTTCACTGCAGCCTGCTCTTTGATGGCAACCTCTTCTGCCTGCTCGGCAACAAGGATTGCATCAATCGCGTTCTGAATCTCGTCGTCATCGAACACCAGACCTCCTTGACCGCCTAAAGACTCAATTGTTAGGCCTTTCGGCTTAAAGTAAGCCTCGGTGTCGGCATGCACCCGTTCGAGGACTGCATTCTTCTTGCCAACGGCATCCATGACAGGTAGTGCAGCAAATTCGTCGAAGAGCTGTTGCTGTACATAGTTGTACACGTTGTCGTCCATGACCTCTTGTAGGGTCTTCCCAGAGAAGTAGTACAAGAATCGAGCTGCGTCTTCCTCGTATACTATGCCTGTAGAGGCGATGCCGACGGTGAAGCCGACGCTTTCGAATGATTCAACACGGAAGCCTTCGTCCTTACCGTTGCTGTCCTGGTCAGCTCCGGGACTCCAGATCCGGCTGACCGGAGTGCGGTCGACGCGGATTACACGCACAGTAGGAATCCATTCGATCTGCCAACCGTAACGGCCAATCTTGCGCTCGCGCACCGGGATGACGATTCGCTTCGTGGCAACCTGATGGTCGCGAAGATACTGCTCGCTAGCAAACTGGGCTTGCGAATCAGTGGCTCCCTCCAACGGAATCACGAAAGCGGTCTCGTTCGGGGCGATCTCTTCGATGGGTTCAATACGCGGTGGCTTGACGCAGCCTGTGGCACTGATAGCCACGAAGCCGAGAATCAAGACGGGGATTAGTCCGTTTGCCAGCTTCACCTCTCTTAGCTTGCGGAGTACGGGGCGTGCCCACGTTGCGACGAGCAGGAGAGCGAAAAAGCTTGTGAACAATGGACTGATCCGGTCGCCTGAAACGAACCATCGGGAAGTACCGTAGACGATAGGATTGTCCTGCAACTGCAGGATAGCGGATTGGGCTTGGGTGGCGGTGTATGCCATACTCCAAACCCACTGAAGCAAACCCCACAGGGCTGCTATGACGACGGTGAGTACTATTCTGATTTTCATTGTGTCCTCCTTGGACTTTTTATATGTGTGTATTACCTTACTGCTACCTTAGAGAACACCACTGTTGGTGTACTCAGTAGGTAGCGGTAGGGGAAAGAAGGTATAATGAAGATCGGGCACCAAAGTAGTGCGATAGTCTTGCCGGACGTCTCAATCTCTTTTGTGCCCATTATGATTCACAAAGTAAATAATAATAGGCACCGGTAAATTTTGATTTGTCATCTTTGACAAACAAATTACTGCTACCAAATTATTAATGTGCTTTTACTTAATTTCTTGAGACCTCCACAACAAAAGAGTGAAGAACTCGCTTAACGCTCCCCTATTTGGGTTTGATTTAGACTACCCGGTATAATGTGCTAATAGCCTAATGTGAAATTTATAGCATTGCGGGTTTGACTTGTCAAGCCCCATATAGTAAATATATATTGTTTTAACTGAGTTGACAGACAAAATCGCCATCTGCTATTCTAAGCAAAAGAACCTGAATAGAAAAATATATGAGGCTTGCCCGCCTGTAACGCAATGCTAGATAGAGGGGTAAAAGAATATGAAGATAGAAAAGTTAAAAGAAAAATTTAGCGATTACATGAACGACTCTGAATATCCCGAGTCTACAGTGAAAGGGTACTTAGTAGATGTCGATCAGTTTGTCGATTATTTGAAGTTGAAAGGTTTTAAACTCGTGAAAGAGGTGGAGTTAAGCGATGTGCAGAACTACATCGAGGAGCTACATGCAAGTAACTATGCACCAAGGAGCATCGCGCGAAAGATCAACGCCCTGAAAGTTTTGTTTTCGTATCTCGAAAATAAAAAAGTTATCGCTGAAGATTTTGTAAAAGATATCAAACATCCCAAACTCGTTGACGCCCTCCCCCGCGTTCTGGATGACAAAGAATTATCTCGCCTGCGTGAGGCCGTGGCCGAGGATGAAAAGTACTCCGCGATTCTCGAAACGCTTTTGCAGACCGGGATGAAGATCGGTGAGCTTGCCAAGTTAAAGATGGAGGATGTAGAGCTTGTGGCAGGACCGAAGTTTGGAGAGGTGCGGGTGGTCGAGAAGGAAGGCGAACGGGTGATTCCGATTAATAATGCCATGGAGGCGGTTATAGAAAACTACATCGAGTCACGTCCGAATAATTCGTCAGATTTCGTATTTGTCACACGGAACGGCAAAAAGATTCCTGAACGCAACATCCGTCGAAAGCTGCAAGAGTACTTTAAGAAGGCGGGGATAACGAACGTCATGGTTAACGACCTGCGTAATACCTTTGTGGCACACCAGCTCATGAAAGGAATGTCGATCGGACGTGTTGCCTATCTTGTCGGTTATAAAAACCTAAGCTCGATGAATAAGTTTGTGAAGATTCTGGAAGGGAAGATCCATCCAGAGGATGAATGGACGATCGAGGAGGTTTAATTGATCTCTGCTACTACAGATATCAATTCTGGTACTTTCGAGAAGTCGAAACTACCATGATGATAAAGGTCTTGATATTTTATGACCACACACGTTGATGCGCTGATACAAAAAGATGACAAGTTCCTGGCGGTGGAGATCATTGATCACCCTGGTTCGGGGCTACATACCGGCATGTTGCATCTGCCGGGAGGAAGGCCGGAGGCGGGCGAGTCACTCATTGAAATTGTCAGACGTGAGGTACTAGAAGAGACGGGTTACGAGCTCAACCTCATTAACGATGATCCGATATTTGACCAAACCGTTGATTTTGCGGGAGACGATCATCGGTTTGTGGTCTTTGGTTGTGAGATTGCAGGTGGAATTGAAAAGATGCAAGAAGGTGAGATTGTTGCGATACGCTGGGTGACTGGCGA
>JAGQKZ010000038.1 GCA_020429745.1 candidate division WWE3 bacterium
CGTCGCATCCTGGGGCTGTAGCAGGTCCCAAGGGTTGGTCTGTTCGCCCATTAAAGCGGCACGCGAGCTGGGTTCAAACCGTCGTGAGACAGGTTGGTCTCTATCCGGTGTGGGCGCGAAAAGGTTTGAGGGGATATTCCGCTAGTACGAGAGGACCGTGGAGTGCGAATCTCTAGTGCATGAGTTGTTGAAACTTGCTTGCAAGTTAAGGCATAGCTCAGTAGCTACATTCGTTTAGGATAAGCGCTGAAAGCATATAAGCGCGAAGCCGTCCCCAAGATTAGACCTATTAGTTTGTGCTTGCACAAACTAGACGATTCCCTTGCAGAACACAAGGTTGATAGGCTGCAGGTGTAAGCATGGCAACATGTTCAGCCGAGCAGTACTAATGATCGTTAGATTATTTGTCTTCTAGAACGCAGAAACTTTCAAGGGGTAAATCGATTTCTTGGTGACCATAGCGATCTGGTAACACCCATGTCTTTTAAGACTCAAACCATACCGAACATGTAGGTTAAGCGGATCAGCGGGGATGATACTTAATCCTTTGGATTTTGGGAAAGTACCTCGTCGCCAAGAATTCGATGTATCCCTTTAAATTTGGGCCAAAGGTCTAAACTCGTTTACATTAATAATGTTGTTACTCAGTCTGTAAGAACATCCCAAATTTAAGACTGGAAGCGTCGGGTATAATAAACGATAGCAAGTAACGATAGGTAATACATAATGCCAAAAACTACTACGACTACAATGGATCAGCTGATGAAAAACGTCTCGGGTGACTTACCTATTCGGCAACTGAGACGCGGAGATATTGTAGAGGGTGTGATTATCGAGCTAAACGAACGCGAAGCGTTGGTTGATGTGGGGGCTAAGTCTGAAGGTGTGATACCGCAGTCGGAGATTAAAGGGACCGATTACAAGGTGGGAGACAAGGTTTTGGTTTACGTAAAGACTCCGGAAGACCGACGCGGCCAGATGATTGTGTCGCTTGATCGTGCAGAGACAGCAAAGAGCTGGATCGACCTACAGGATGCTTTCAAGAACGAGACGACACTTGAGTTTACCGTTACTGGACATAATCGTGGTGGACTTATCGGTTTAGTTCAGGGTCTTGACGCTTTTGTTCCTTTCTCGCATACGGAGTCGGCGTCCGATCTCTCTGTGGAAAAGAATGAGCTTCAGTCGGCACTTGATAAGATGAACGGTCAGGTGTTACGTGCAAGGATAATTGAGCTCGATAGGGATAAAAATAGGATCATCCTTTCGGAAAAAGAGGCCACGATCGAGGAGGCTTTAGAAGAGAGAAGGGAGAAGGTTTTGGCTCTGAAGCTCAACGACATCGTTACCGGCATCGTTAGTGCGGTTATGCCTTATGGACTAATGTTAAGGGTTGGTGATGTGGAAGGCTTGGTTGCACGTGAGGAGTTAACGTGGGATGAAAACATGGTTGATGAGATGCTGGCAGAGTTTAGCGAAGGGCAAGAGGTTTCTGCAGAGGTTATCGAGATAGACAACGAGTTGGGTAAGGTGAAGTTATCAATGAAAAATATCTCGACCAATCCGTGGGAAGACATAGCCAAAGATGTTAAGGTTGGCGATACCTTAGACGCCAAGATAAACAGAATAACAAGTTATGGTGTGTTTGCGCTGGTTCGTCCAGGTATTGAAGGGCTCATAGCTCTTTCTTCCGTTGGCGACGATGCCGCGCTTGAGGTTGGTAAAGAGGTTAGCGTAGAGGTCTCGATGTTAGATTCCACAAAACGTCGGTTGGACCTTCTTTTCAAGGGACAAAATAGTGACTAAATCAAAGAACATATTTGTTTGTAGCTCGTGTGGCCACTCCTCATCAAAATGGCAAGGCAAGTGTTTTCAGTGTGGAGCTTTCAACTCGTTTATCGAGGAGGTCAACGTGTCGTCGTCTTCCCCAACCAAAGCAAATATTCCCGACGGTTCCATCAAAAAGATAGCGGACGTTGGCAACAACCTTACTCGGGCCTCTCTTGGAATAAAAGAACTAAACGATCTTTTGGCTGGAGGTTACGTTCCGGGTCAGGTAATACTTTTAGCTGGTGAACCGGGCATAGGAAAGTCCACTCTCTTGCTTCAGGTTGCTAACTTAACAAACTCCCATTACGTATGTGGCGAAGAGTCTCCACAGCAGGTAGCGACGCGAGCAATGAGGATGGGTGTTTCTGCGGAAAACATTACACTCTTAGATACTCGAGATGTAGACTCGATTCTTTCGTATCTTCAAAACACAAGCGTAAAAGCCCAACAAAATCCGCTACTCATAGTAGACTCCATACAGTCTGTCTCTTCGTCCCATATTAAGAGTACCGCGGGTAGTATATCGCAGGTCCAGTACTGTGCATCTAAGTTGAGCGAAGCTGCTAAAAAACTAGGCGTAGCAATGGTATTCGTAGGTCAAGTTACGAAGAGCGGGTACATTGCCGGGCCCAAGCTTCTTGAACACATTGTTGATACGGTAGTGTCGTTTGAAGGCGACAGGGCGGGTGATGTTCGTATTCTTCGGGTGCAAAAAAATAGGTTTGGGCCTTCAGGTGGACTTGAACTCTTCGAAATGTCGAGTGGTGGGCTTGTGGTGCTAAATGACTACACTGAGAGACTTATAGCTAGGCATAGCGATGATAGTCCTGGATCGGTTCTGTCAGTTGTTGTCGAAGGTGTGAGACCGTTGCTCGTTGAGGTTCAGGCACTAAACAAACGTTCAGTTTTCCCAAATCCAAGGCACGTAGTGAACGGTGTCTCGCCAAAACGTGTCGAGATGTTGCTGGCTGTTATCGAAAGAAGACTTGGTATTAATACCGGCAACTATGATATTTACGTCAACATCTCTGGAGGAATAAATGTACACGATACTGCCTTGGATCTACCAATCGTTTTGGCCGTTGTTTCCGTAGTTAAGAATAAGCCTCTTCCAGCTGGGGTCGTTGCATTTGGAGAGGTTGGCCTGATGGGAGAGTTGAGAAAGGCGACAAGTAACGACAAACGCAAGGAAGAAGCCGAGAAACGGGGATGTAAACTGGTAATTGATAGCGATTTCGGAAGCGATCTTCCTTCGATTGTTAACAAACTTAAGCTCGGGGCGAGCAATCGTAAGGAAGGCTAGATGTTACAATTAAATAATGTTGGATAACCTCGTCAAGGCAGTTAAGGGTTTTAAATTCCCCGGTATATACTTAGTTTTTCCAGGGAATCAACGTGAAGCTGGTGGTGGATCTGCAAAGAAGAAATCATCTACTAATACAAAAAAAGATATATTGATCCCGATGCAACCCGCACTCGTTGTCGATACCTCGTCGTTAATTGACGGCCGAATCGCCGATATCGTAGAAACCGGTTTTATATCGGGTACGTTCATTGTGCCGTCGTTTGTGGTCAAAGAGCTTCAGCAGGTGGCTGATTCAAAAGATTCGATGAAACGGAATCGCGGCAGACGTGGACTTGATGTTTTAAATGATCTGAAAAAGTCCAAGCTCACGAAGTTCAAGATCGTTAAGGTGAGATTGGAGGAAGACACGATCGATGAGGGCGTCTTGGCTCTTGCGCAAAGACTCAAAGGCAGGGTGCTCACCACTGACTACAATCTCAATAAGGTGGGCAAAGTGTCTGGAGTGCCAATTCTAAACGTTAACGAGCTTGCGAATATGGTCAAGACTATTCTTTTGCCGGGAGAAGAGTTTGGCTTAACGGTGCTTAAAAAAGGTAAGGAGAAGGACCAGGGTGTGGGGTATCTCCCCGACGGAACCATGGTCGTTGTCGAAGGGGGGAGTAAGCTTATAGGAAAAGAGGTCGGATTGCGCGTTGAAAGACTGCTTCAAACGAATGCCGGGAGAATGATCTTTGCGAAACCGACGGATTGACAAACCGCACGCTATATGCTATAAGTATGCATGCCAGAGTGCATACTACTGCGTCGGGGCAGTGCGCAGTATATTATGTCGAGCTCTGCTTGACCGCTCTGGCACTTAAGATGCTTGACAACTGCTTCTACCCTTGTTAGAGTAAACATGCTCTCCTAAAACGAATATGTAGGTAAGCACGTATTGCGGGTTTTGCAGAGCATTTTCGGAGATGTGTGTTTGGTTTTTTGCCATCATTTTAAAGGGTAATTCAACTTAAAGTTCATATCGTTATGAGTGTAAAAGAAAATAAAGATCCTGGATCTGAATTAAATAACAACGATTCCACCTCTGATTTTTCCTCTGATGCAGAGACGAAAGAGATAAGCGGGGTTTTAGAGATTCTCCAAGACTACGGTTTTTTGCGTACGGATAATCTTAAACCCGATCCCGAAGACGTTTACATCAGTATGAGCCAGATTCGCAGGTTTGACTTGCGCAACGGCGATCGCGTCAACGGTGTCGCCCGTCCTCCTAAACAAGGTGAGAAATACTGGGGACTGTTGCGTGTAGATACTGTGTGGGGCATGAAACCCGAGGAGGCACGCAAGCGCCCAACCTTTGATAGGCTGACGCCCGTCTTTCCTGATGAGCGTATAACACTAGAAACCGACCCCGGGGTTATTTCGACGAGATTGCTTGACCTTGTTGCGCCTATTGGCATGGGGCAAAGGGCGATGATAGTTTCTCCACCCAAAGCTGGTAAGACGATCTTTTTGAAGGAGATCGCAAACGGTGTTAAAGAGAACTTCCCAAATACAACGTTGATAGTTGTTTTAATCGGTGAGCGACCGGAAGAAGTTACCGATATGCGAAGAAGTGTTGATGGTCAGGTTATTGCCAGCAACTTCGATGAGAAGCCCGAGGAGCAGGTAGCAATAGCGAAACTTGCACTAGACATGGCAAAAAGGATGGTTGAGCTTGATATGAATGTTGTAATGCTTGTTGACTCGATAACACGTTTGGCGAGGGCTCATAATCTGGACGTTCCGCCAAGTGGTAGAACCCTCTCGGGTGGTTTTGATCCTGCGGCCCTGTATCCGCCAAAGCATTTCTTTGGAGCCGCAAGGAATATCGAGGGCGGCGGTTCGCTAACAATTATTGCTACCGCATTGGTCGATACGGGGAGTAAGATGGATGACCTTATCTACGAGGAGTTTAAAGGTACGGGTAACATGGAGGTCCATCTGGATCGCAAGTTGGCTGAGAGGCGGGTTTACCCGGCCATCGACATCGTTCGCTCCAGTACGCGCCGCGAAGACCTGTTGCTCTCAAAAGAAGAGTTGCAAAAAGTCTATCAGCTTAGAAGGATGTTGGATACTTTGGGTGATAGTGTCGAGACTGCAGAACTTCTAATTAATCGACTGAAGAAAACCAAGACGAATAAAGAGTTTATCGAGACTCTACATGAGGTAAAATAGCGCTCCCCCGATTTGTGTTTTTGCCTGTCAGATGGTATAATATGCTTCATCATGAACCCTATAAATAAAGTCGAAATGGACCCGCTCATACCGGGCTTGGCGGCTAGGTTAATGGGATCTATAATTATCTTTTTCACGGTCTTCGCAAGAAGGTTTTCGTATTATCTTGTTTCTCTGAGAGAGGCGTTTGTGTTTGTTTTGGCCGCTGCTTCGTATTATCCAGTTCGCGCTAAGAAGATGTTTGTGCGCGTTTTAATGTATCGCGGGGGTTTTTTCAACAAGTCCCCAAGGTTTGGTTTTGCGGCACTTATATCAACAACAACGTTTTCACTTATGCTTATTCCTGCAATTAAGCCGCTTGATGACTCGAAGGTTATCTCCGACGTAATCGCTGCTGGTCAGACGATATCTGCGAGTTCAACAACTGTATTGGCTGCTTCACCTAGTGTTGGAACAGAGGGAAGTTCGGCAAGTCTGCGTACCGAAATTGCAACGCATGTTGTGGCTCCTGGCGAAACGCTAAGTTCAATCGCTGAAACTTACTTAGTTAGCGTTGAAGGTTTGCGTTATGTCAACGGCTTGGGCAATGACCTGATTCGTCCTGGTGATGAACTTACAATACCTCCAGTCGATGGACTAATTCACACCGTGAACGAAGGCGATACCTTGGCGAGTATCGGCTCGACTTACAACGTACCTCAACAGGCGATCGCCGACTTTAACTCTCTAGAGGAACCTTTTGTATTGCACTCAGGCGATGAACTTGTTATTCCTGATGCCCAGATACCAGCTCCCAAACCTGTTGTATCGGATTTGGCATCAGCCACTGAGCCAGCCAATTCTGGTCTTGTCCTTCAGACGACAGCGGTTGCTGCAAACGCTGGTAGCGGTCATTTCATTATGCCTGCGAACGCTACATTGACGCAGTACTTTTGGTGGGGTCATACGGCAATTGATCTAGCTAACAGCTGCGGCACACCTATTGTTGCTTCAGACAGTGGAACGATAACGTTCGCTGGGTGGTGGGCCGGAGGTGGTGGTAACTCGATCTGGATCGATCACGGCAATGGATATGTTACTAGATACGCACACATGAGTGCTTTTGAACGCACAGGTGGTAGTGTCAATCGTGGAGATGTGATTGGTTACATCGGCAGTACGGGGCGTTCTACTGGGTGTCACGTGCACTTTGTGGTTGAACAAAACGGCCGACCTATAAATCCGTTGAGCGTTTTGTAGGAATCTTTACGACTATACTCCGAGTCTCTCTCTTTGCGCTTTGGGCTAAGTTCTTGTTTTCCTCTCCTGCTTTAGCATGTCGTTTTCTCCGAGGGATTGTACAAACTCCTCCGTTACTGGTGTTGCCGTCTTCCACACCTCGTGAAACATCCCTCGTAAAGTATTTGCGTAGGCTTTACTCTTTATTATCATCCCCCAGACTTCGTCCTTTTCCGCACAGGTTTTATAGATATACTCTCCAATAATTGTCATTCTAAGCTCGATTTTAAACTTAAGTTCATCGACGTACCGTATCTGATTCTGCGTTACGTAACTTGCGTTACGTCCGTATTGATAACCCAATACGTGCTTCGACCAGTCGTTCAGGGGTATGATCTTTAGCTTTTGTACCCCTGCTTGTAACGTTACGTCTACATCTGTGTTTAAAGGCTGCATACCAAATATATCCATGGGGAGAAGCTGCGTGATTATTAAAACATCTGTTTTGGTCGTAGTCATAGCTTGCTCTTCCCTAATCAGCGTTTCTCGCGCACCTTCGATACCGGCTAAGTATTCGAAGTTTGAGTCTGTCGATCCACGATGATAATCCTCTCGCAATCTGGGTAGGATGTTGACGATGTCGAGCTCGAGTTCATTGAGTTTTTGATGCTTTTGTCTAATAACTTCTCGCAACACACTTGGGTTATTAGCCCTAATTAGTGTTTGTTGTTTTGTAAAACCGTCGCTGGTTTTTAGAGTGAGCAAGCCTTTAAGGGCGAGTGAAGAGATGATGTCGTAAATACTCGTTCTTGGGATCTTCGTTTTTTTGGCAAGGGTAAATGGAGTGCTCGTCTCTTCCTTTAAACAAGCTAAATAGACGACGGCTTCCTTCTCTGTTAAACCAAAATCAAGTAGTGTTTCTAGTTCGTTTTTCATTATTAGTTGCCAAGTGTCGACATTGTTCGTCACTTTAGACATCGTTATTGTCTCATAGTAGTATGCATTTGTCGATTAACAAGATGTTTTGGGCCGTTGGGTCTGAAACAACGCACATTTCAAAGGAGTTGCTTAAATGAGCCTCGTAATTGGTGCCGATCATGTTGCCCTTGCGGTAACCGACCTAGATGACGCGATCGCTTTCATTCGATTTCTCTTTGAGGATGAGTGTGGCGCCTCGTCATATTGCCTACGCCGACGGTGGTTTGTCGACGAAGATTCA
>JAGQKZ010000003.1 GCA_020429745.1 candidate division WWE3 bacterium
ACGAAATACTTATTACTATGTTAATGCTAATTAGGGCTAAATCTACACTCAACTTTTTGGTAGACGTAGTCTACTAATTATTTGCATGCAAATAATTTATAAGAAGCTTTGCTTCTACCATTCCGCCACTTCAGCCCATACCAATACTTAACCACAAACCGTACCTGAACTACCCAAATAACTCTTCAACATTTAACCATTCTAAAGTAATTTACGCAGCAAATCACTACACTTCGGCACGTACACATGGATTTTACCATTTCTAACTTTCAACAAACATAGATCTTCGAAGCGGAAGCCCAAAGATCAAATATTTGAAGCGCAGACCACCACGGCGTTCATTGAATTCATTACCCTCGACAACGTTTTCTAAAGCCTTGATATCACGAACAGTTTTATCGTTCTTAGGATAAAACCTATTTAACAGATTTTTTGCGAAGACCTTGATCTGAAGTAACTGTTTGGCACTCACAGTCGTGAATGTTACCCCAAGCAAAGACACTTCTTGTAACTCGCTAGTCGGAAGCACCGCCGTTAGTCCTGGAAAAATACTGACTTCAACCGCATTCGCATCGCGTTTAATCCTGGCAAACAGAATCTCCAAATCCGCTGCGCCATCTTTGTAAAAACGTGCATACCGGTTCCACCCAAACCTTCTTAACAGTTTATGAAGCGGCATATTGTCGTTAATAAATGTAGATCTTTGGTACCCAAGATCATTAAGATCAGATTCAACTTGTGATTGACAACTTTTATTTACTATGACGTCAACATCTTTTATTTTTCGAAAATAACCATGCGACAAAGTATGAACATGTAGCGCCACTGATCCCAAGAAGATTGACTCCTTTGAGAGATTAACAACCGACGCTAGATCTAAAAGAGATCTTGTAACATCTGAATTTATTACCTCAAAGTCTTTCCCTTCGTGCATATGAAATAACTTACATTGAATCTCTCAATCGTCGAACCCTACTCCTCTTCGCGTCTCTTCTCCATGCTGTAGAAACGCGCAGCCTCTCCTCTGAACACAAGGTCGATCTCGCCGGTTGGACCGTTTCTGTGTTTCGCAATTGAGATCTTAACCTGATCCGGTCGCTCCTTCTCGTCTTCAGCTGGTTTCCAGATAAACATCACTACGTCAGCATCCTGCTCAATCGAACCAGAGTCTCGCAAATCGGAAAGTTGCGGCCTGTTTTCACCACGTTGTTCAACTTGCCTTGAAAGCTGCGAGAGCGCGAGGACGGGACAACTCAATTCACGTGCAATGTTTTTCAAACCTTGCGACACTTCAGAGATCTCTTGAACTCTATTTTCCAGATTACGACTCTTTGCTAGCTGAAGATAATCAACGACGATCATCTTAACATCGTGCTCGGCTTTTAATCTTCGCGCCTTTGTACGCATTTCTAGGATGCTGAGCCCTGGCGTGTCATCGATAAATAACGGAGCGTCCGCTAGAATTCCCATAGCTTCGCCCACCTTACCAAAATCGTCCTCGTTTAAATTGCCCGTCGTAATCTTCCAGTAGTCAACTCCAGATTGACTTGCCAATAATCGATCAACCAACTCTTCACGCGACGACTCCAAGGAGAAAAATCCGACAGGAGTCTGTTGATGAACAGTAACATATTGACTAATGTTTAACGCAAGGCTCGTCTTTCCCATCGAAGGTCTAGCAGCCAGAATGACGAGATTTGAATCTTGCAATCCCGAAAGTTTGTTGTCGATATCGCGGAACCCCGTTGGCACACCTCGAACACCACTCTTGTTTTTGTGGAGCTCTTCCAAACGATCGAAGCTACCCATTAACGTCTCACGAATCGGCACGAAATGGCGCGTTAGGTTTATCTGACTAAGCGAAAAGATGCGACTCTCTACCTCTTCTAGAAGTTCGCGCACGCTGCGTCCTCCCCCGTATGCTTCCTCATTCAGCTCACTTGCCACGGAGATTAGCGAACGTCTAAGTGCGATATCTCGAACAATATTAGCGTAACTACCGATGTTTGCTGCAGTCGGAACTTGACTGACCAACTCTGCAAGGTATCCCTCCCCTCCAATCTCGTCTAGAATCTTTTGTTGCAAGAGCTCACCACTGACGGTAACTACGTCGGCTGGCTCTCGGCGCTCATACAAAGACAGAATAGCCTCATATATCTTCTTGTGAGAACCTCTGTAAAAATGTTCGGGCTTTAGAGTGTCGGCAATCTTGATGACCGCGTCCTGGTCGATGAGTAGTGCTCCCAAAACCGACTGCTCTGCCTCGATATTTTGTGGCGGTAGTTTGACGTCGGTAGCCATAATGTGCGCCTATTTTAACACCAGGCAGTTGAAAACCCCATAAACAATTTGCTTGTGAACAAGGACGATCTCCTTTATGAGCTTACACGTTCTACGTATGAACCGGTCTGAGTATTAACGCGAACAACATCACCATCTTTGATGAAAAACGGCGTATTAACAACAACCCCCGTTTCACAAACTACCGGCTTGGTTCCACCCGACGCTGTGTCGCCCTTGTCATTGGGAGGAGCCTGCGTAACCTCAAGATCGACGGTATTTGGCAATGAAACTGTGTAAATCTGAAGCTCACCCGCATCGTTAATACCCGTGTACGCGACGATCTCTGTGCCACTTTTCAAGTAAAGCCTGTCGTTCTCGCCGATGCTGTCCAAACCAACCTCGTAACGCCTCTTGGTTTGCGGTTCACTCAAAACGATCTTGCCTTTCCGTTCATCGGCGTATACGAACTCAAGCGTGCTTGTTTTCACGTCTGCTTCGGCCACCGAGTCACTACTTTTAAAGGTGAGCTCGCGGATGCCTGAAGTTTGAATGTCGCGAACCTTGACGTTGACGACCGCCTTTGCGCGCGCCATCTTGTGTCGTTTGAAGTCAATTACCTGATAGATGTTGCCATCCATGTTAAACAGAGTTCCTTGTCTTAGGTCGTTTACTGCAATCACGGCAATATTGTATCAAGTGTGTCCATACGGAGACTATTGAGCATCCACAGCGCGAGTAACTTTTATCTCCCCACCATAACCTTCAAAGACCAATACGCCACCGGGATTTAAATACCTCTCGTATTCATGTTGCAATCGATTATTAAGATCGTTACCGTCGACCCCACCGTCGAGAGCAGACTGCGGTTCGAACCTATTATCTCGCGACTCAGTGGTCGGCAGATAAGGCAGATTAGCGACGATAATATCAAAACTTTCATCACCAACTGCCGAGAACAGATCGCCCTGTACAAAACGCACGTTATCTCCTGCCCCAAGTTTATGTGCATTCCTTCGTGCCACAGTCAGCGCACGCCCTGAAACATCAACCGCAGTAATTGCAACCGAAGACAAAGCAGAACCAAATCGTTCTTTTAGTTCGAGAGCAATTGTGACCGCCAAGATCCCACTGCCGGTTCCCAGATCGACGATTTTGAACTCACCCCGATTATTTTCCGTGATCCGATCTTGTATGTGCGACAACACACGATCGACGATCTCTTCCGACTCCGGTCGTGGGATCAATACGTCTTCGTTGACAGCAAAATCTCTACCGTAAAACTCCTTTCGACCCAAAATATACTCCAGTGGTCTACCCGCAAGCCGTTGCGTGTACATTTGCTCAAAACTAGTCACCTCACCTTGGCTTAACGAATAGTCTGGATGCGCCACCACAAAGACCACTTCTCTTTTTAGGATGAAGCTCATGATCAGCTGCGTTTCGAGCAGTGGCAGTTTTGATTGTAGAATTAGTTCGTTAATACCCATTTGAGTTTTAGCCTTTCTGCTAAGCGATATTTTATCCTATCTCGCAAACGGTTGTGCTACAAAGCCTCGCTCGTACATGATATGATAACCGTTGTAATGACAATAAAGCTCACACAAAAGAAAGGTCTGTCAATCAACACGCAAACCGGAGAGGTTATCCTCGGTGACGATGTGATAACTGTTGTTCCCGACGAAAAGGTTAAGACGCAAACTCCAAAGTTTGAGATCGTTAACCCCGGCGAATACGAGGTTGCCGATATCGCTGTAACTGCTTATAACCCCATGCCCGCCGCGATCATTGAGGCAGAACAGATAACGGTCGTTTACATGCCAAGCCCTCCTGAGACGCTGGAAGAGTCTTCTGCCTCAGAGTTTGAGCGTGTGGATGTTTTGATAATTCCCGGGAAGCGCAGCGATCTCGTCGGACAGCTTGCGCCATACATCGTTATACCTCTGAACGATGAGGAGTACTTAGCCGAAAAACTGGGGGCCGGCTTAAGCGAATCCCAGAAGTCGCTAACGCTAAAATCTAGAACTGACCTTCCCGAAGAGACCGAGATTGTCTTCTTTTCGTAACTTTTTATTTAGCAGGCAGGATATATCTTCGCAATGAAAGAGGATACGATACTTACACTACAAAACGAAATCTCCCAGATTGATCAAAAGATTACTGCAAACGATACCCTTTTGACTGACTCACCGGATCTTTGCGACCTAATCAACGAGGAGAACGCTACGTTGAAACAACAGCGCGAGGCGTTACAAGCCTCGATCAACCAAATAAACGGTGATATAGTCGATGGCGAAGGTGACGTGGAGAACAACAACGGCGAGTTTAAGGATGCAATCATTGAGATCCGTTCGGCGGCTGGAGGCGATGAGGCGGGGTTATTTGCCGGCGACCTTTACCGTATGTACCTACGGTATGCAGAGCACGAAGGCTGGAAGGCGACGCAACTCTCATTGTCTGAAGGAGGAATCGGCAACATTAAAGAGGTAACGTTTGAGATCAAGGGCAGCACTCACAATCCTGCCTTTGCGAAGTTGAAGCACGAGTCGGGCGTTCATCGCGTACAACGCGTTCCGGCAACTGAGAGTTCAGGGAGAATCCACACGTCAACGGTTACAGTCGCCGTATTACCCAAAGTCAACCCAAAACAGATCGATATCAAAACTGAGGACTTAAAGATCGACACTTTTCGTTCCAGTGGTCCAGGAGGACAATCGGTAAATACTACAGACTCGGCGGTACGTATTACACACCTCCCTACCAACCTAAGCGTGAGTGTACAAGACGAGAAAAGTCAGCATAAAAACAAAGAAAAGGCGATGCAGATCTTAGCGAGCCGTCTCTACACCATGATGCAACAGCAGGAGAAAGATAAGCTGGATGATATTCGTTCTGAACAGATCGGCAGTGGCGAGAGAAGCGAGAAGGTCCGTACCTATAATTACCCGCAAAATCGCGTAACGGATCACCGCATAAACCAGAGCTGGCATAATCTCCAGTCAATCATCAACGGGGATTTAGAAGATATAACAGAGTCTCTCACAACAAACCTAGATTGATCGAAAAAAAGGGGGAAATTAGGCGTTACCTTGTGCCTCTTGCAACATCTCACGCAGCGTCTTGTGCTTGGGAGCATCATCCTGTGCTTCACTAGCTTCAGCGTAGCGTTTCTTCTTTTTGCTAACCACCTCGGTTTGAGCCTGAGCCTGTTTACGCACAAACTTCTCAACCATACCTTCAGTGTCGACGAGCTTCTTCTCTCCAGTGAAAAACGGATGACAGCTGCTGCAGATCTCCACGCGAATGGGACCCTGAGCGATGGAGCCTGTGACCATCTTTGCACCGCATGCACAGACAATCTCTACGTCGGTGTAATATGTTGGGTGGATGCTCTTTTGCATATCGTTTTGGATTATACCACTTGCTTGAAAATGTGCTAGGTGTAACAATAATGGTACCGTGTTCAACAGCATACCCAAGCAGAGGAATATTCGAAGCGTATTTAAGTTGCTACTTGTGACTATAACAGCACTCTTATTGACGAGCGAGGCCGCCATTGCATCAACGTTAAGCGTTCGCGCCTACCCTGGATTTAACTGGGACTACTTTAGGGGAGATTTAGGATTCTGCACTATCGGAGGACTAATCAATACGTGTATTGCACCAGCCCAACGATACGCGGTAGACATACCCGCCCCCTATACCTGTCGGGCATCAGGCGGCCCACAGGTAAGTGGTGATATGTATCTTTTGGGGTGCACGAACGTAGGTAACTGCGCTTTTCTTAGTGGCGATTCTTTTGACTGGACAAAGATCTGTTACCCACCCGACCCAACCTGCGAAGCCCACATCCTTTCAAAAGTACCGCTTTCTTGGAACAACAGCGACGGAGGGCAGATCGCCGACATGACAACCTCTTCGGTTTATCCTCAAGGTTACAAGATCGTGTTTAGGTCGGATGACCCATTAAAGTTTTCTGGACTATGCGACAATGCACCCTTCAATCCTGTACCAGTGGCAGGAGGTATCCCTGGGGGCAACGACGTAGGACAACATCACAAGATATATTGGGATGGAACAAGCGATGCAAGTTACGCATTTTACACACCCGACCTTAGTCAACCTCCCATTACAATATCTGGCCAGGTTTACGTGGACGATCAGATTCCATTAAACTGCTCGCTTGATGGCGGCGAAACGGCAGGAAGTACGAGCTTCACACTCGATCAAACCTACCCCGCAAGCTGTATACAGACCTTCAATCAAACCAGCGCTACCGGGAGCTTTAACTTCCCAGCGCTAAACTGTTTTGGTGCTGACCTAAAAGCAAGTTTTGTTTTGCACGGCAGTTACAGCGACCCTAACTACGAGTTCGATACGTGCAATCCGGGTGAAGGTAACAACAATAGTATCGACATTTATTTTAATGATGTACCCGTAGGAACTGACATTTATCGCGAATTAGGTCTAAGGCAAGAGTTAACAACTTCTCCCTGGCTGCAGTTGGCTGACGGAGGTCTGTTTGTTAATCAAAACGTAAATATTGACGTATCGACAACATCCGCTTCACCATACTTGATAACCAACAACTACCCAAACAGCTACGACATTGCCGTTGGAACAAACCTCGTCAACCCGGCACTTGTTAATCTTTCGGTGAGCGGCTGGAACGATTTCCGCCCTGGCTCGCCATACACCTACAACCCACATATGGCCTTTGGCTACAACGAGATCAACGACATGATCGAATCATCCCAGGTCGACTACAACCTCTCGGGTGCAATCTCGTTATCTTCACTGCAAGGCGATACAAACGGTGACGGGATAATAATTTACTTTATCAATGGGACATTAACCATATCGGCCGATCTTCTAAACGTCAATCAGAAGTACGTAATAATCTCAAAGGGCAGCATTCAGATTGATCACGATATCACGTTGGGCAACAACGGCTTTCTGCTTATGACTACACCGGTGAACATAGACGTTGACACAAACCTTGGCAACAGCGATCTTTCTTTAACCACGCCCAACCTCGAAGGTTTGTTCATTGCAGGTACAAGTTTTAGCACCGGAGGAAACCTTACCCCACCAACACCGGATATTCGCATCAACATTAAGGGCGCAGTCATCTCAGGCACGGAAGGTGCCGGGAACTACTCGTCACAGAGGAACCTACGAAGCGACAACGTCGATTACCCGAGTGATTACCTGCAGTTTAACCCTAAGCTTATTCTTAACTTTCCAGATCTACTGAAGACGAGTTTCGTCGGCTCCTGGCAAGAGCTTCGTTAGGCATAGACAACCGTTATAGCGTCGCTACTTGATCTGTATTTCATTGACGCGCAGGTGATATTTGTGTAATGTTTAACTATCCGTACCATGGAAAAAAACACTCGCCCTTCGACCACGATCTTTTCCTACATCCTGATCTTATTTGTACTCTTTCTTATTGGAGCGATCATAGTAGTTTATGTAATCGGCACCCGACCCGATCCTAATCCAACGCCTCAGACCTTAACACCTACACCCACAGAAACTCCCGAACCAAGCGTGATCTTTCCACCCGAAGGTTTGACGCAAGAAGGGCTCGAAGAGGTATTCGAACCTACCAACAAACAGACCTTTACGATTAGCGCCGAGGGTGTATCGCCTAGCGAGATCACGTTTAAATCAGGCGACTACGCCAATTGGGTCAATAACGACGATCAGGAATATACGATAACACTAAGCACAGAGAAAGAGCCCTTTGTTATCTACCCCGGAGCTGAAAAAACATATCTTTTAAAACAAACCGGAGATTTTACATTCGAGATCGCAGAGCTATCCTTTGTTGGAAGAATAATCGTAACCAATGAATAAAACGCGAATTACACTAATTGCTACAACGTTTGCTTTTCTTTTTGCTTTTTATAGCGGTATCGCACATGCTGAGGACAACTGCCCTGATGGTAATATTCTCGGAGGTTACTACCGTCGTAATGCTAAACCTAACAACAGTGCAATAACATTAACTGGCGGTGGTGTAGTAGGCTCGACATTGACCGCAACTCTGAATATGACATCAGGCTCTACCGGTTCAACTATCGCGACCTACGCTGATTTGTATATCTACAAGGTGTCTCCCTTAACGCTGGTTGCCTCATCTACTGTAATCCCGGTAGGATCAAACGGGGGCATTGCGACGCTAAACTACACCACAGTCCCGGGCGACGAGGGAGACTTTATGGGGGTTTACGTATTGCGGTATCCTCAACTGCTCTACCGGTTTTGCGCTGTATATGCAACAGGAACTTATATGTCTAAATGCGAGTTTCCTGAAGATGACCCCGAGCCGGTTGGTGTATGGCCACCGACATCGGATCCAAGCATCTGTGGAATATGCGGCGGCGGGATTGTGTCTCCATGCTACGGATCATTATGGGACCGATCTATTTCTAGCGAGTCCAACACCGAAACTATATCTGCACCAACACCGACTCCGACCGCAACCAATACGCCAACACCTACTCCAACTCCGACACTAACGCCGACCCCAAGCCCTACACCGTTCACCTGCCCACTTAGTACCTCCCCATTCACCGGTGGTGGTTTGTCTCGCGGCACGTGTTATAGCGATCATATTAAGTTCGAGTGGTCCGATATCTTCAATAACGAAACATCATGGGATGTCTGCGCTGGTAGTAACTGTTCGGGTGGTGCGATAGCAACCTTCCCCGGTACGGCTTCAACGGGAACATTCAATATGTCATACGACTACTATCCCGCAGGGTTTACTTGCGGTGCCACAAACTGGCAGATGACTATTCAACCGCAATATACGAACGGTGTAAATAGTTGTTATCGTTCATCCACAATCGGAAAGTCATGCCCGTGCCCCACCCCGACTCCTACACCCGTCATCTATAATCTTTCAGGACACATTTGGCAAGACGACGGCAACGGAATTGAAGACGAAGTCACGATAGCTGATATGTCGGGCTACACGGTTGAGGTTCGTGACATAGCGACGAATTCAGTTCAGGCAGACACCTTAACTAGTTTTAGCGGCATGTATAGCTTTACCAGCCTTTCACTCTCACTCACACCAGATGAGGTCTACGTCCACTTTGTTCCTCGTGCTGGCGATACCTTCACTCTGAAGGACCAAGGCGGAGATGATTGTCTGGATAGTGACGTTAACGCTTCAGGGTCAACCTCAGCATTAAATACGGTCACCTCTCTAAACTGCATTAATGCCGGAGTTCTCGAACCACCGACGCCAACACCTACACCTCCAAGTTGTCTACTCGACGGAACAAGTTGTGTTGTCTTAAACAGCGTTACCCCAACAACTAATTCACTAACGATCGATTGGGGAGTTAGTGGTTGTTCCGGACCGATCTGGTCAACGGTTGATGAGATCTACGTCATCGTAAGCTCAAATTACGCCTGCGCGCACGACGCCAACCCATACGCTACAGACTTAGGCCTGCACAGCGATTGCAACGGTATAACATTTTCAACTATGTACCCAGCATCGTCTGGCACGCATGTTCAGTCTGGGTTAAGCAACAACACAACTTATTATTACAAGATAATGTACATAGATACTGACATTTAAATGTAAACATTTTAAATGTAAACATTTTATGAAATCGATAAAAAACAAACAAAATCTGATAATCTTGGCCCTTGTGTTGATCGGCGCTACTTACCTTGCTTCAAAACCGGTAAATGCACAGGTCTCCCTTATATGTAATGCTACGTGCACCGGCGACGACCAGTGCGCTACGGGATTCTGCGACTTTGGTCTTTGTAGAAGCAAGTTCTGCCCATCAGACACCTCGTGCATGTGTTCTGAAGCAAGCGGTACCCCGATCTGTTTCAGTGATTATCAAGACAACGCCACAACAGGGTCCGCTGCATCGACGCCTGCAACGATAAGCGGAGTTGCTTTTGTTGACATTAATGATGATTGTATATACAACGGAACCGATTTTCTGGCACCCGATCCAACGGCATCAACGCTGACTCGCACGTCACCTGTTTTGTGCATGCCTTGGTCAAATGGTCCTGTAAGCGGTGCTAGCTACTCTTTTAACAATCTTTCATGTTTTGATGGAATAACAGGTGAAGGAACTTATTCATTAAACGTACTCGTCAACTCCGACTATATTGTCACCTCTGCTTGCGGTGGTAACGACACAAGCTCATATACAAAGAACGGCATCGTTGTAACATCTGGCGACAACGTCACGGCGAACACACCGCTATCGCCCGCTCCCAATGCATGGGTACAGGGGATGGGTACAGATGTATACATCGCTGGTAATATCCAGCTCGACATTCCATCATCCGCAGTGAATAACTACTTCATTAACCACGCAACTAGCATCGACCCAGGTGTTGTAATAACAGGAGGAACAATTGACTTAGGCACCGGTGGAGCAGCTTATTCTAAATTTGATTGGAACGCACAAGGATATATCATGGCAGAGTCAGCACTTACCTACCAATACTTTGTTGACAACCTTGTAACTACAGGAAAGATCGACCAGACGCTTACCGTTGATAGTATGGACGGGCTCTTTCCAACTTCTGTTTCAGACCTAAATAACTGGTATACGGATGACCTTATTGCATATAAGATAACCCCGGCTTCCGGTACACTCACGATTAACAAGGCACTGCTCTCGACGAACGCCAACGTGCCGGGCAAGATGATCGTTATCGTTGACGGTGACGTCGTTATCAATACCGAGATTGCACTTGATTCAGAGCTGATCTCCGGCTATGGCACGCTTAATGAAGGTTTTCTTCTAGTAATAGCTACCGCCGATATTAAAGTCAATGATACTATCGGCACGTCTGATTTCACTGATGAATCCCCAAACATTGAGGGCGCGTTCTTAGCAGGCGGAGACTTTATCGTCGAGAACAACCCTGCTAGTCCTCTTAGATTAAATATCGCCGGCAGTGTAGTAACAGGGCTGAGCACAACCGGTAGTTATCAGTCAGCAAGAAGCCATCCTGACAATGAAACGTATCCCGCTGATTACCTATCATTCAACCCACAACTAATCCTTAACGTCCCCACTCAAATTTCCACACCTTTATACACCTGGAAAGAGGTGCGTTGACGACTAAAGATGAAACTTATATGCCGTTACAGAATCAAGCAAAAAGTTCGGGCTTTACAAGAACAGATTTAATGATAACTACAGCAGCCATTCTACTGATACTAGGCTTGGGTGTATTCTTCTACTTCTACTTCACACCCGAGATCTATGACTACTCGATTGCTGTAAGCTTGACGCCAACAGCGGGTAGCGTGAGCACCATACCATTCTCATATATCATAACCGCAATCGACGAAACGTATATATATCTTAAAGGCACAAACGGTGATCTCAGAATTCCAAACGACGCAAACCGGGTCAACGTTTACGAAGGCACTAAATCCTCGCATGTTGACGCAGCAATCAGCGACCTCGGCGTGGGCAGCACCGTCTTAGTCGACATAAATCCCGGCGTAAAGGCCTGGTTATACATTATTAAGTAAGATGCCAAAGAAAAAAAAGTTCAAACACGACAAAACCGAGTTTGTTTTCGTGGCGACGATGATCGTTGCGGTGTTGGTTATTGTGCTGCTTTCTTACGCCTACATCATTCAGTTTAACGTAGGTGTGCCAGTCAATACGACCGTTGCGACCAACCACACACCACCGTCACCTAAACCATTGTCCGACTATGACGACCAGGGGGACATTGAGGGAGTGATTCGGATACCTTTCAATTACAGCATTTCGTTAATCGACAGTTCACAGATCGTTTTATCGGGTGAAGACGGAAACGTAACCTTGCCGAACGACGCGTCAACGATAACGGTATATAAAGGGACGCCACCGATCGTTAAAAAAGCAACCCTGAGTGATTTAAGTGTGGGTAACACCGTTCAACTCAGGCTGCTTCCAGGTAAACTTGGTTGGATTTATATTATTAAGTAACGCTTATAAAAAGACGCTACTTACCGGTATAACTTTGCTGCAAGTATTGTTCTACTTGGTCTACGATGACGGCTGCGCATTGCCTCCTTTTGCTGTTTTCTTCCTTTCATACGGGCAAAAACGTTCATGCCGCCAAACTCGCTGTGGCTATCATCCCTGCTTAAACCGCTCGCGTTGCGTTCCTTTCTTCGCCTGCCGCCTCTGCCTGAATATTCAACTTCACTCACCCTTCCTTCAATCTCGCGACGTTCGTCCCCCATCGTTTGTGCGTTCTCTTGCAACCAAGGCGGCGCATTATACTTTCTTGTTGGATCGTCGGCTGATTGCATTGTTTTGTCGCCAGACGCACGTTCAAGGTATATGTTGCGTATGCTGCCCTTATTACTTTGCAGACTATCGTAAGGAGAAGCATTAGAATCTGGTAGTATGTCAGACTCTTTTATGTCCTTAACATCAATTTTTGGCCTGTTTTTAGTTTTGAACACACTCATAATTAATTACCGAAACTTACAGCACTGCCAGCGCTATAGATCTCCTGTACCTGCTGGGGTGTTAGCTCGTAGTTATACATTCGCACATCGTCCATCTGACCGTTTGCGAAGTATTTATATGTAGCATCGGTTGGAAGTATTGCACCGATATAAAGAGACCCAGAGGTGTTAGTCATTCCGTCGTACGTACCCGTATCAGCCGTTGTGGTAGACTCCTGTTCACCGTTAACGTAAATTTTCATGCCTGACGACGACATACCCCCATCGTAAGTAGCAACAACGTGCATCCACTGCCCTTCCATGCTTGTGTATGTGTTATCTGTACCAACCTCAATATCTTCCGGTGCGGCCAGCGCATTTATTTCATATATTCTAAACACGAGCTCATCGGTTACTCGAAAACCCAACCCATATTCAACCGTAAGGGCGTCATTTGTTGTAGTCTTGGATACTATAACGCTACTCGTTACGTCAGCAAGATTAATCCATGCCGCGATCGAAAAAGGAGTGTCGATATTCTCATTGCTCGCTGTAAAACTAAAGGCATCATCATCCCCGACATCAATATAATCGTCAGTCCCATCAAATTCCAAGCTTGCGTTGTATTTTCCTGTCGCGCCATCGGCCCACATCGTGCCCGACGCTCCACCACAAGTCCCCACCCCCACGTTTGTCCCGCCTCCCCCCTCCTGAATTGAACCATTCAAGTTTGAGTTATAGATCTCGTTACTTGAATAAACCGTACTGCCACTACATTCATCCAGTTTGTACCAAACAAGAGGTGCGCCGTTACTGTAGTCCCAAACAATCTCTGCATCATTTCTGGCGTAGTCGTAGATTTTAAATTCATCAATCATCCCGTTGAATGGGTTTAAGTGTGACGAAGCTGCATAGGTCTCTCCAAGCTTAACACTATTCGCACCACTGATGTTAGAGAAATAGTTAGAAGATACACTTCCCGCTTGAAACGTAACTTGTTGCCTAACTCCATCGATGTAGATCCTGTTATCTCCGTCTCCTGTTACGACGGCAAAATGATGCCAAACACCGTCTTCGTAGTAAGTGTGGCCGTGTCGTACATGCATTATAAGAGGATAGGTTGCCGAAACCCTAAAGAAGATCCAGAAACTCTCATCTCCATAGGCTGCCGTTACATCATCCAATCCGATAATAACAAAGTTATTTCCGGTTGTTCCTTCACTTATGGAATACATATCCTGCCGTCCTGAAGCGCTCGTCTTGAACCAACCAGTGTACGTACCTGTCGTCATTCCGTCCAATGAGGCTGCATAACTATCCGCGTTCGCGTAATCATCAGACCCATCAAACTGTAACGCGGGTCCGTGCCTTCCTGGCGCCCATATTGGATCGGTCGAATCGGAACCTGACGAGCTACCCAACGTCAGGTCGTAGCCATTTGTACTAACGTCATAACCCGATTGTCCCGCATTTTCGTTTAGACTCCAATCAATTAGTGGACCACAACTAGTATTTGTGTCCCCCGGCGGACAGTATTTACGGTCCCCCGAACTGCTCGGCAGACCAGAACTTTCGGTCGATGCAACACCTAAAACCAAAGCCTTGCCTTGGTTGTATTCAACCGCTGCCTGATTCGCGGTCATAGCGACCGCATAGAGTTTAAAGTCATCTATTGTTCCCGTGAAACTGGAGTTTCCAATCGCAAGCGTCGTTCCAAAATCAACCCCGGTCGTTGACGAGTCGGTTAGCACTCCGTTCTGATAAATGCTACAGCTGCCGGAACCGCTTGATACAGCGACGACATGCGTCCACGTATCAGTACTTAACGCTGTCCCGGTACATCCACCGTAAGTCGGTTGCGACGAACCGTTTGTGGCGAGACTATCGCTGCCATCTGTAACGAGTGTTTTGCTAGCCGCCGAGGTTGTAGGGTACACCCACAAGGCCAAGGTGTTTGTAGTACTAGGTGATGTTATTGTTGAGGTAACCGTGGACGAACCACTGAAAGTTAGACCACGATCGTACTTGCCATCCAATGTCCAGGTGCCGTTTGTAATTGAACCATCGACCCCGCTCCCACCACCAGAGTTATTCGCCGTAGTTCCGTAGCCTTCATCGAACTTGTAGTGAATGTAAGCACTCCCAATAGGGCTGCCGGGCGCTGGATGCCCACCATTCATATCGGAAACAATCTGATCTTGAGTACGCGCATAATCATATAACTTCACTTCGTCCATTACATTACCTGAATATCCGCCTCCCGATCTACCAATATACGCCGGCGATGAACCAGCATGGACCATTGTTCCCCCAGACCCATCATAACTACCACCCACATCAACACCATCGACGTATATCGCCATATCGGTGGCACTCGTCATAGTCGCTGCAATATGATGCCACTGGTAATCCACACTTAGAGCACCCGAAACTATCTTTGACCGCCTGTTTCCGGATCCCGTCCCTGTGTTATCACCATACAACACATGAAGATCTAAACTCGTATTAATAAAGAATATGAACCCCTTATAACTACCCCCAGCATCACTCACGAAAATATGATGGTTAGTAGCCGAGCTTCGAAGAAGAACCCATGATTCGATAGTCACTGGAAGGTTAACTTCATTATAAACTTCGCCGAGACTGACACCATCATCCGTCCCGTCAAACGAACATGCTGTACCGTAAACCCCAGGATATTTACAGTCCATCCCGGTCCCGTTACCTCCGAGTTGTGTCGTCCCATCGTACCCGTAACCCGAAGAATCGTATACGGTCTGAGCGTCACCCTGCACCCTCTCATCAAACTTCCAGTACCCTATCGGTCCCGGGGCCTCTTTATACAGTTGGGTCAGCTCATTAGGTGACAACCCTCGATTGAAGATTCGAACGTCGTCCATATTGCCGTTAAAGTCTCCATATGTTGTGCTTTCATCACTGCCCACACGCCAATGCGTTGAATCATCGTCAATTCCTAGGGTTAATCCTGTACTTTGACCGGTCAAATCGCCGTTAACAAAGACACGTAGAGTTCCACTTATGTAGTCGTAGGAACAGGTCACAAACTGCCACTCGTTAACTACTAAAGCCGTATCGCTCGTAACCGCTGTATTCCATGAGCCGGTAAATGTTTGACAGATGGGCTGATCCGAACCATTTGTCGCCATGCGAAACTCTCCATCTTTAACTACTAATGCTTTTGATGTGATACTCGAGTTCGGGTATACCCAGGCTGAGACGGTAAGACTCACCGGATTTGCCGGGCAGTTGGAATCAACCGTCCAGTTCGCGCCAACGTTCGTCCCTTCAGTACTTGAGTAAGCAGTAATTGATGGTGTTGAGGTCATATACGAAATGGTTACATCTTGTATCAGAAATGTACCTGATCCAGACCAGTTACGTTGTGTGGTGTTTGTGGATGTAATCACCGCGTCGTCTGATCCCCCACAAGTTGATGATATGGTTACCTCCCCGCTGTTATCAAGATCTCCTCCAAGGGTTAGATTACCCGTGGAGCCAGTATAAACCCCACCCCCTGCAATACTTATTGCTGTTCCCGACGATGCATTATCTTTCGCCAACACATTACTTGTTCCCTGTACAAACTCTCCTGTTGTAATAGTAAATATCTCCACCACCGATAACTCATCAGCACCTAACGTGACCGTCACAGAGCTTGAAGATTTATTAATTAATAGATTATTAAAATCTTGCTTATTACAAGAGGCTGCGACTGCACAATTTGTTTCTAACGTTGCGTTAGTGCCTGAATCCAAGGTCACAGTTCCCGACCCAGAGTAAAAATCACCATTAGTTGTCCAAGAACCTCCTACCGTGAACGTGGCCGATGAAGAAGCATAAAATACACCATAAGTATTGACTGTAAAGTTACCTTCAACATCTAACGTGCTATCGTTAGTCTCAAAGTCAAGCGTTCCGTAGGTAACGGCCAAATCACCATTAACATCCAGCGTGCTGGTAGGATCCCAGGTTGCAGTCCCAGAACCGCTCCCAAACTGCACATCAAAAAAACTCTCACCATCAGAATCAACCGTTTCCGTTCCTGATGTGGCGTTAAATATCACCTTACCTGCTCCTGCATCGAGTGTCGCAGAATTAGACAGCCATGATCCACCAACGGTAACTACGTCAACACCCTCCTCCCCGGGCAATATGAACGTCGAAGACGGATCTAAGACAACGTCTCCAGCGACGTTTATCTCATAAAGAGTTTGGCCTGTAAACGTCGCGCCATCATCTAAATGAAGATCTCCTCCCGCTCCTTGGATAATCACATCTCCACTGGTTGGTGCGAACGAGTCACCCGTCCAAATATGAAGTTCATAACCCGAATCTATATAAAGGTCCCCCATTGAAATACCGAACAGCACGCCGAAATCGCCATTGTCTGCGGCACCAAGGTTGGTTAACGTCACCGGACCACTATCTTCATGCCTTATAATGACTGCCTGATCAAACAGGTCTAATCCTGTGATATTTCCAGTTCCAGCCGCAACAGTAACCGTATTAGCAGCAGGCGTTTCTGCATCGTCGATATAAACGAGTATTGATTGCCCCGCTGAGGGTACGCTGGTTGTTGTGATCGACCATGTTCCATCCGATGCGGTACAGGTGGTAGAATCAGCAACTCCTTGATTAATAGATACATTGATTGTTAAGTTGTCGGCAGAACAATCGTATGCACTCGTTTCATTACTTTGATAGACCTTTCCAGAGATGTCAATACCGGTAATACATGCACCGCTATTTATTGTCCAATTGGTGTTGTTGTCGTTAAATGCTGTCGAGTTATCAGCCGTTATGGCGTTTATCGAGTTGGAGTCTTCCACATCGGCGTAGTCAATATCTATAGTTGTTCCGGATGTGGAGACGTTTAAATCCCATTGATTGTCATCATTTTGAGAGTCCAAGAACACCTTGTTATCACAGTCAGCACCTTGTATCGATAATGTTCCGTTAGTGTCGATAATTGTTTGGGCCGTATCGTCAAAAAGTATCTGCTCGTTAGAGCCGGTTATATAGAGCTGATAGTAGGTAGTATCGCTATCGGAAAGAATATAGGCGGTTGTTGCAATATCGACATTAACACGACCGTTGTTGTGAGTAAACGTGCCGTGGTTGTTAACACCTGTACCTGTAGTTACAGGGTTACTTGTGTTACTGGACGCGGAATAAGTCGCGTTGCTGTTAACGGTTAACTGGTAGGTCACGTTAATCGTTGTATCGTTAGTGTTCACGTCAAGTGTAGATGCGTACGTTCCATCACCAAAAGTCATATCGTTTCCGACATTTATTGTGCCCGACAAAGTTGTAAAGGTTACTGCAGCCGAAGGTCTAATGTTTAAATTGTAGTAGTCAGTCGCTGTTATATTGGTCGCCTGGCTCGATTGATACAAGACAGTTGAAGTGTCGGCGTTAAAAGTCCCTAAGATAGAAAACGGCGTAACCGAGCCTACAAGATAAATGTTTTTATTAGAGGCATTTAGAGTATGTCCGGTGTCTATGGTAAGTATGTGTGCCGCTGCCGGTTGGCCTACGGTAATGTGTCCTGCTAGAGTCGTGGTCTGGCTGCTACCACTCACCTTAAGATCGCAAAAGTACGAGTTGCCACTTCCGCCGACATTACCCGTACCGTTAAGCGTAATTGTTCCCCAGTATGTAACACAACTACTCAACGGATTATTACCATACAATGTAGCACCAGAAGCTACATTGATATCTCCACCGTTAACCGTTGCCCCTTGGTTATTAAAGTTTACTGTCGTGTTTGTTCCAACGCTTAGGTCACCATTTATGGTTGGTCCGAAATTAAAAGTTGTAGTACCTGTACCCGATGTCGAAAAGTCATAAAAATTAAGCGTTGGCGAAGAACCGCCTCCTACCGTACCGGAAGCTGCCATAGTAACGGTAGGTGTTCCAGATGTTGTATTCACAACAGGCGATGTTCCAGACATAGTTATGTCACCACCGTTTATGGTCGTACTTCCGTTTATCGTGAGCATTGAACCGCTGTCGACCACTGCATCTCCGGCAATGGTGTTAGTGTCTGTATCCAATATTGCAGTTGCGCCATCATCTACATGTAAGTTTGAAGAACCTTGCGTTGTCACAGTACCGCCACTTGAGTTAAAAGTGTCGCCCGTCCATATATGGAATTCATATCCACTTTCTACCGTAAGATCCCCACTGGAGATTGCATATCTTATCCCTGCATCGCCGTTATCGGCCGTGTTCATGTCGGATATCGTAATCGGCCCTGCATCTTCATGACGGACCGCTACTGTACTGACATACAGGTTTAACCCTGTTATATCTGCGGAACCTGCCGCTACGGTAACGGTTGTAGCCTGAGGCGTTTCACCGCTGTCGATATATGCAACAACCGGTTGATCGGCCGATGGTTGGGTAGACAAATCGATCGACCAGGAACCGTCGGCGGCGGTGCATGTTGTCGTCTCTTCAGCACCACCATTAACCGCAACTTTGATCGTCAAGTTATCGGACGAACAGTCATAAGCAGTCGGCGTCTCACTTTGATAAACGTAACCCGATACTGTTGTTGTAGAGGCTTCAAGTGTGTCGAGGTTGATCGCGAAAAAGCCAACGGTATTAGCTTGAGTACGGTCATTGCCTCCACCTTCCGTACCCGAAAGCGGATTCATATTCACGCCGATATCGTAGCCATCAGTACCAACATTGTAGATACCAGCAGGGTGGAAACTGCCACCAAAAGTATCGTTTGTTGATGGCTGCGAACCTCGAGTATAGTTACCGTGTTCGCCCACTGATTGCTCCGCACCATTGACCGTTATTGAACCATACGCAGTTAAACGAGATGTTGACCCGACATCATAACGTGCAGTCCAGATATTTGCCCATGCGAATACATCCGCCGCAGACGTAACGTCCATTGCTGTATTGCTTGCTTTTGTGAAACTTGCTGAATCGTTAAAGTCAACGTCTCTCATTGCGTTAATAGTCTGAGAGCTAGTGATGTCCTGTAATCCAGTGGAGTCATGCGACCGGAAAACCTCGGCTGAATCAGGAAGTTCTAAAACAACCATTTGGCCATTACCATCAAGGTCAAACGATCCATCGTTCTCAGCCCCTCCCTCATCAGATGACGTTCCAGGACCGCTAAAAACCTCAACCTGAATCGCTACATCCGCAGTACTTGTCTCTATGATATCCATCGACCCTATACCGCAATACTCATTTGATGAATCTCGTTGATAGCAATATGATCTAGTAGCTAAATTGTCGGTACCATCGTACTCCAATTGACCAATTCGTTGCGTACGATTTCCACCCGTATCACCACTCACCGACCACCCTACCAAATAACGTTTGTTGTCACCCTTAACCGTTACGGTTTCGGTTGAAGTATTACCCTCAATCGCATTGGTGTCCGACTGAAGGGTATTAGCCGTTAGATCGACTGTGTTCGGTGAGGTGCCACCAACCGCTCCTGAAGTTGCGCCTAACGCGTATATGCCCCATTCAGTAGGATTAATGCGAACCACCTGTACATCCGAAAGATCTGCGACACTACCACCAACGGGTACATCCGAATCACGTCTCACCTGCACTTGAACCTGCGCGTTCGTCGAAGCGTTGATTACTATACCCACAGCCCGTGTCCAGTACTCATCTTCCGAGTTGTCTCTTGAATAACCCGAATAATAAGAAGTAAAAAGCGTTCCAGAACCTGACGTTAGAGCAATTCGGGATTGAATATTATTGCGCCCATTGGAGGTATCATTACCCCGCAACGACGCAATGATCAAATAGTGTCCTGCCTCGTCAAGTTCGATGGTCGAACTATCAGGCTTAGTGTATATACCGTCATTTCTTATCTCTGCCGCAAATTGAAAAGCGCCCCAACTCGTCCCCGCGATCTGACTACCGGCCGAATCCTGCCAATGACCGATGTCACCTACCGCGTCAACCGCAATATACCAAAAACGCTGCTCTTCAAGAACCTTCTCGCCACCTGATTCAATATAGCTATGACCCAAGTTGTAGAGATTCGGTGAAATATCAGGCGCATCGTAAACGTAGCCAAGTCTTGTCGTCTCACCTGCTTTAAGGTTTATATCCCAGACCAGGTTCTGTGTGTCATCATCTGATTTATCAATAAAATCATAGCTTTTCACACCGTCCTCAGTAATACTGGACACCACAAAACTGCCTGGCACTCGCTCGACAAACCTGCCACTCGTCTCCTCCTTTGCCGTTATGTTGATATAAACCGGGTACTTATTTATCGGATAAATTCTTGTTGCTGTTTCACGCTCGAGCGCATACGGCACGTAGCTTTCTACCCTGACCGAATCGGTAATAGAGAACTCACCGTTTTTCGTTTGTGCGGAAAGTTGTACAGTATATTCACCTGCACCGTCCAACTTGTACATTGCCAAATAATCTGGAGTCAACTTGAGATCTTTACTTGAACACCCAGGCATAGCAACGATCCCGTCACCTACGTCTGTTGTCATGCTATCTACAACTCCGTCAGGTCTTGTGATTTTAAGATCTAAATCGGCGTCACAGACCATCTTACCTCGCTCATCCAGTACAGCAATATCGAACTTAGCAGTTTCACTTGGTTCGTAAAGTGATTTGTTTGTATTTAGAGCCAAAACCCCCCACGAAAAATCAGTCGATAAAGCCTGCCCTTTTAACGCCTCATCTTCCACCAATTGCATCAATTCTTGCCGATCAAAATTTAACTCAGCATCCAACGCAATGACTTTTAGATTGTACCTACCCGGCTTTAACAAGGTTTCGTCAATATCGATACTCGCATTACCCCCTGGAGAAACGTCTACCTCAAGAGATTGGTTAAATCTACCATCGTAGGAAGTAACCAAGACACCATATTTTGAGCTTGTTTTATTAGAGCCTGAAAATATCGCAAAGAGCTTGTTAAATGCGCTGATGATTGACGACATTACCCCCTCGTCACCCTTAGAACTGATAGTAAAGCCTACAGAAGAGTCTGTGTTAAAAACAATAAAACCACCACCATTAAGACTATCGGCCGCGTCGGCAATTGGGCTTATCGATACGCTTTTACCGTTACTTAATGTTCTCGTTGCATCTACTGCGTTAACATGGCTACCAAAAGTCGCAGAGCTGATAACGCAAAAAGCACTTATTATACTTACTATTTTTATGGTCTGAGCTATCCTACCCATGGTTAAAGGTCAATATCCCCCAAATCGATGTAATCGCCTGTGCCGTCAAAGTTGACACCCGCTCCGTATTTGCCAGTCGAATCAATCGTTGGATTGCCGTTAAAGGTTCCATGGCTGTAATCGCCGACCGAATTGCATGAGTCCTCTCCCCCGCTACAACCGTTTTCGCTTGTTTCATCGAGCTTCCAGTAACCGACTAACCCCTGCGTTGCAACGTCAACCGTTCGTGCACCAAGCACCTGAGCAACTTGTGGATTCACAAACATGTCGGCCTTAACCTGTGTCGCGTCGCGTGCGTAGTCAAAGATAGCCACCGAGTCGATGTACCCCTCAAATGAGTTACTCGAACCGTCTGAATCAATACCTAGGTACAGTGTCGGCGTGGTGCCCGAAAGCGAGCTGTCCGCACCCGTTGTCGCGTTGATCTCGACAGGTATTGCATCGACATAAAGAGTGATCGAGTCGGTGCTTGATTTAACCGCCTCCACGTGATGCCATGACGCATCGTTTAACGCAGCGGTAGAACACGCAGTGTCGTCGGGATCCCAGGTCGAGTCATCGTCAATACCAAAACAAACGACACCATCGGTCGAGTAGATCTTAAACCCGGCACCGCCATAGCGCGAAAGGATGACATCCGTCCCTGCAGCGTTGGTTGGTATGCGCACCCACATCGAAACGCTAAAAGAGGCTGTACCAAAATCAAAGTCAGCATCGTAAGTACGACTTAGGTAATCTCCCGAACCATCGAACTTCACTGAGACCTTACCAACCTCTGCCCCGGAAGTCGAACCATTCATTTGCCAAGTCGCGTTGGTGACAGTAAGGTGATTTAAATTATCAGTTTGATCGTTCACCGTTGCGCCATAGCCTTCATCCATTCGCCAAGACGAAATCGGTGCATTACCTTTAACGACCGACGGGTCAATACGCACAGGATATGCCCTGTCAGCAGAAGTGAGCCATTGCATGTTGGGAGCCACTGTAGCAACCAATTTATTGTCGTCATTTTCGTCTGCCCGCTGAATTACCATATTAACGAGGTTTGAGGTTGTACCGTTTTCATCGGTCATGATTAGCTCAGGTATCGCATAGGTGTTATTGCTCGCATCATAGAAGGTAGGAATGACGTAGCCTGCCGAGTCGATGTCATACGTCAATCCTTTTAAAGCAACCTCAAAGTTATAATAATAAGTTAACGTCTCAGTCGGGATTTGGATCAATTCGATATCCTCCTTTATGACATTTCTTCCGGAAACGGCATAGATCAGGTTAGTATTCTCGTCGACGTTAAGAAAGGTGATCGTTTTTTTGTCGTCCGATCTTTCTACTCGATAGTTATCGTTGGGTGATTGGGGTTTATACGTCATGGAGAGCGACACGTCACCGTCATCAATCTTGAAGGAAGGTAGTGTACTACTCCCTTTTCCAAAAAGCACTCGCCCGTAATCCGAATCAGCACTCTGATAACGATAAACATAACCATCTGTGCTGGCGGAAACGATCTTGCCAGAACCGTTACTAAGCAACATTAAGCCGACAAATATTACGGCGACGACACCTGCGAATGCCGATAGAACCAATACTCCTTTGTTCCGGGCTACCTTAAACTCCATATCCTACTCCTGTTGAACGATAAACCAGCTAAACTTAACATCTGAACCCACGGCGGAACTGGTTGATACGGTAAACGACACACCTTCAGATTTACTTATAACCGATAACGGTACGCTTACTACACTCTCGGGTGTTACAAATATTAACGAGTTCGCTTTAACGGCTGAGGTGTTAATCACAAGGCGTGTTGTCCCCTTTGTTAGAGTGGCAGTACCCGCCGTTGCATCAGCCTTAACAGTCCCATCCTCGCGCTTGCTGTCAACTACGTAACCATTGGCCACAACCTTATTAGCTTTAAGATCTCCAGTCAGATACATATCGCCATTACTGTCAATAACGATCTTCCTGCCTTGGAATGTAAGATCGCCAAATACGTTTGCGATATCACCATCTACAGTAAGATCACCAGCGATAACGGTATCGGAGAGTTTGGTCTCACCGGCTGAAATAAACGAACTAGTTATCGTCAGGGTAGACATCTTCGCCTTGGTTGAATCACTAAGATTGACTTCCGTATCACTTGCGTTAAGACCCAGTGTCTGACCATACCCGCCAAACCACGAAGTAAATACGAAGACAACCACCGTCTGCGACCCAGCGTCATAATCGGTTAGTGCCCGGCCTATTACCCATCCGGCATCTTTAACTTTGCTGGCAGATCCTGGCGTTACTGGCGAAGTGGTTACCAGATCCCCAGCTTTAATCACGCCGTTAATGTCATCCGCCTTTACCGGAACTCGTCCAGAGAGTGCGATCGGCACCTGACGTGCACCTTGACACGAAGCGATCTTGTCGTCGATCGCGTTAAGAGTCACATCATCAAGTTCCATCGTTTCAATGTCGATTTCTTCTCCGGTATCTTGTTTTGTCTGTTCGACGATGCGTGTTTTTTCGATGTTAATTAAGCCTGTCTTAACTAACTCAAGGTCGGCGTTTGGATCGTTCACGCTCTCACAGAAGTCGCTCGCAAACGAACCGCCGCCGAGCAAAAATCCAGGTTTACTTGAAACAACACCCAGAACCGGTTTGCTGCTATTTTCACCACCTGATTTTGCCACCAGGTAGTTGCTGTTTGTATCGCTGGCATCGATCTTACGATAAGTCGAAACTACTACATCGCCCGCCTCCAAAGTCTCGTCGAGAGTCGGATAGTTCTCTGCCAAGTCAGAAAGTGAGCTAGCAACCGCCCCATTACTCGAGTTACATGTACCGGCAGGACAATCGGCATCCATTCTAAACAGTTCCGTGCCATCGACGTAATAACGAATACGGTTGTTGGCGTTTTCGAAGGTAAGGTAGGTATCTGCTGAGTCATCGGCATCGAGAATGACGGATTGATCTGCGTACAGTTCAAGATCGTTCCCGTCATCAATTACAACAGCCCCCGTCCCACTTGGTTTAAGTGTTAAGTCAAGGTTTTCAAAACTCTCCCCGCTTTCGATCGTTAACGGACCATCAGCCTTTATTGTAGAGGCAGTTTGGTTTGTGAACACGAGGTCGTAAGCCACTGAAACATCACCAGCGGCACTAAACGATGTCGGCAAACTTGTGCTAAATAGTGATTGGCTGACCTTGAATACCGAGGTGCCGTTGTTAAAGAAGTTTAGGAAGCTGCCGGCGGTGTCGTCCTGACCGATGTTTATTCGGAACAGATCACCTGTCGCGGTGTTGGTACCGGTCGCCGACCAATCAAGGCTAAGTAGGCTCCCTGAGGTTAATCCCGCAGATGTGGAGGTTAGCGATTGCAAATATCCTGAGGTTAGCGAGTTACCTGTTAACGTCCAAGGGTTACCGGTTGTAGCGGTAGAGTTAAAGGTCGACGTGTATGTCCCTAGTGAAAGAATTAGATTGTCAGTTGCCGTTGTCAAATCACTCCAGACACTGCTGCCGCCACCGGTTCCGATACAATCGGTCCATGAACCGCCCTGGAAACACTTGAACTTGCTCTCATCCACGTCGTAATACATCGATCCATTCGTCCCGGTAGGATTCGACCCGTTCCAGTTGCCAAGAACAAACTCGTCTGTGTTATCAATTAAGAAGCGATTACCTGAGGTGTTAACGGTTAAGTAACCGTTGGTATCGGTGCCAAAAGTAGTATTGTCGGTGCCGTCATAGCTTAGTTTAAGCTGAGTCCCCGCCGCAAGAACTTCTAACTGAACATCTGGATCTGCAACTCCAATACCCACCTGTTGGTCTGTGTCAAGCGTTATGACCGTTGTTGCGTTCTGAGATATTCCAAAGGTGTGATTTGTAGATGTTCCCACTACTCCGGCGGTATCGGTTGCCAACAGGTACGTCCCAACCGTATTCGTTGTATCGACAATACCGATTGATGGGTCACTCGCACCCTGAATACGAAGTAAATTTGAGCCCGGATCTGTGGCACCAATACCAACACTTCCATTAAAAGCTGCGACAGCAGTTGAAAGCGTCGATGGATCGTACCCCACACCAAGCAATTCGTTCGTTTGCAAATAAACATCGTCGCCAGCCGTAGCAGGTGATAGATTGGTGCCAGATTTTGCCCAATAACTCGTTCCACCAGACGTGAGATCAACCCACCCACCGTTGTAGTAGAAGATATCAGTGCCATCTGCATAAATATCACCCACATTTGGCGAACTTGGTGTTGCACCTGATCGTAAGCGTAATGATGCATACGTAGTTGTCGAAGCCGCAATATCGACAAATGCATCCGGATCATTTACTCCAACACCCAACAAACCAATCTCTGTAAGTCGCATCTTTTCCGTTAGTGATTGCAGCGTTGACCCACTCGCTCCCGCGTCAGAAGTGTAGAAGAGTATGTCGCCACCAGCGGCATTTCCGGTACCTTTACCGCCCGCTAAGCCAAGATCAGCACCAAGTCTATCGGTGCCATTTCCACCCGTTGCATTAATTACCGTTTCGAATAGCGGGAAGGACGCTACCCCCCCCCCGATGTAAATGTCATCAATATATTCCCCTGCATGGCTTGAACCTATGACTAATTGCCCCGAACTTGTTGTAGTAGCATAGTTACCTATCGCAATAGAATGGTCTGCGCCTGCCGAAGCGTTTCCACCAATTGCTATCGCACTAGTTCTTGCAGCATCAGTAACGTAACTACTATTGCCAATTAAAATGTTAGCCTGGCCGGTAGCAAGCGTTCCACCTGAATTCGCCCCGATTGCAATGTTCAAAGAACCAGATGTTAAATCTACGAGTGTACTTGATCCGACAGCTACATTCGAAGTACCTGATTGACCACTCGCAGCACCCGTACCCGCTTGATAACCAACATAGGTATTCAAATCACCAAGGCTTGAATTGATATACTGACCGGCGTAATCACCAATAAGTGTGTTGTAATTTGCGCCTGCAACAATAGATGCCCCTGCACTTAGACCAACAAGAAGAGAGTCTGTATTCTCAACGTCCAGAATTTTTGAATCCCCTAACTCGTAATATGTTGTTGTATCAATATTGCCGGCTACATCGAGTGCATCACCTGGGTTAGTATCGCCTATGCCCACATTACCCGACGAATTCAGTACTACAAAATCATCAGTATTAATAGTGAAGTCGCCCGTAAAAGCGAAATCTGTGGATGCACCATCAAAAGTAATCGCTGTATCGTCAATCTCAAGGTCCCCATTGACATCAAGCGTCGTACCCGAGTCAAAAGCCAAAGTTCCATTTGTGTAGTTATCCGATGTATCCGAGCGTAAAAAGGAACCTGAGGCAATACCGTCAATCTCCTTAGCGTTAAATGCATAGGGGGTTGCCCCCATCTGGATTCTCGGTTTCATCTCTCCATCCAATGAACCGGCGGGCCCAAAGTTTACCCCTACAAACAAGTCGGCGGTGCCAAAGTCAACACTCCCCCAGTTTGCATTAAGTGAGTTTATGTTTATCGAAAAGATACCGTCCTTGACGTATACCTTGTTCGTAATGGTGTCCGATGTATCCCAATCCTGACGTGTGGGAGAGATTCCCAGAGTATTAGTCCCCGTATCGATAGATGTGACAATAACTGCCTCTTCTTTGGTTGTATTCCAAAGGATCTGATCAACTACCAAAGACGATTCGTTACTATCTCCTGTATAAATTAGCGACTCACCACCAGAACTTGGTGCCGAAGACATTGTTGCGCTAAATAAGCCGGTGGCGACCCAACTTTCGGTAAACAATGTCGATGCACCGGAGTCTGCACCGTCGTAAACTTTTAGTTCAAAGTCATACACACCGTCTGCAACGTTCGTACCGTCGGTATTCGTGACCTTACCTTGAAACGGTATGGCCTCATTTATCGCCGCCTTGGCAGTAGGCGGAGTAGATAACATCACTAGCACAAAGGCCACAATTCCTAGAGTGAGAATCTTATTCGCGAGAGCTTTATTTTTTCCTGATTTAAGGGCAGGCATCATAAATACATCTTATACATTCACAAACAAACGGCGTTTCATTCAGTGTAGCATAAAAACGACCACGTCTGAAGGTGTTTTACGCCTATACAACGAAGAATAATGGACGAATACCCTACCTATGACACTGTAGGGTGTTCAAGACTTTTTTGCCTTTAAAATCAACCTTTTACGAACGATCAGCAGTGTTACCAGTACAACTAGAAATACAAAGGCCACGACTGCCAACGCAGGGACAGGCACTATCCAGAAGGTGAGTTGTGTCTGATAAACACCTCCGTACTGGGCACTAATCGCTACATCAGCTCGATACTTACCGAAACGAAGATCCATCCCTGACGCGGAGCTTGTATCCCAAACCACAGAGAACTCTTTGTCGGTTTTAGGCATCAGATAGACAGAATCTTCGTTAAAGAGAATGCTCGCCTCAACTTTGTCTGTTAGAACATTGGTAACACTGACCAATCCGTGTGGCTGCAGATGAACATTACCCTCATTTTGGAGCTTAAAAACAAACTCAATCGGTAAAGAGAAGTACACCTTTTTTAACGGTTGGACTTCGGTAATCGCATAAGCTCCTTTCACATCGCCCTTGACTGTAATATAAACCAGCACTGCACCCTGAGCCTCGATCTTCGCCTCAAACTCATCGTTATTTAGCGGATCGTTAACGGGCTTTCTACGGACTAAAACCGCTGCGTAGTAACCACCAGGAGCAGTTCCAGAAGGCACGTCAATCCTGGCATCTAAAGCAAGCTCCGTGCCCGCAGACAGGTCGTAATTTTCAAATGGTAACTTAAACCAACCAACAATCGAACTTGGATCGTCCTGGTTTTCACTATCTTCTACAAACTGAGGAATGCCCGAACGCGTAAAACGCACATCGTTAACATCAAAACTAAGTTGGTAATCCGCATCCTCCTCGTTGACTACGTTGATCATCACCTCAGTTGAACCACCTGCCTCCATGGTTAAATCGTTAATCGAAGGTAACAACGTAAGGGCACCAACTGGCTGACAAACAAACAAGACGCCTGACAATATCATTATCGCAAAGAGAGTGATAGGAGTGCGTCTCATGTTTAGTCGTGAATTAATCCGCTTCTTTTGAGCCGTGTTTTTTAATTATCCTACGCTCATAAAGCTTTAGCAGTAGCCATAGTAGAATGACAATGGCGAAAAGTACGAGCCCTACAAATAGTATTGCATTTATGGGCAAAAGCCAGAAGTACGTCGGTCCTAAATCAACGGTAGTCTCGGGCGTTCCGAACGAAAGCAACCCCTCCGCCTTATATCGCCCCATCCTTGGTATAAGCCCAAGCCACTTGTCCGGACTCCACACTACCTCGTATTTGCGGATAGATCCGGGCAAAGTTGCCCCGAATATTTCGTTAACCTGTAAAACGCCCTCTTTTACACCCGCGATGTTGTAGATCTCGATAAGCCCTAACGGCTTGCTAACGACGTTACCATCATTCTCATAACGCACGATAAAGTTAACTGGAGGAGACTCATACCAGGTTCGATCTGTTTCGAACGACAAAACATTACCCTTGTCCAATGTTTGTCCTGCGGCATTTGCAAAGATCAAGGTACCTATGTCGTAATTTACCCCAACTGTGGGAGAGCCAGCTACATTACTACCCTCCTTCGAAAACACAACGGCACCGTAATGCGAACCAGGCTCAACGTCCTCAGGCACCTCAAGCCTCACGGCTACTGGCAAGCGAGTGTGCGCCTCAACAACGATCTTGTCGTTATCAAATCTGACCCAGTTTGAAAGGGACTGAGGTCCCGGGGCATCAACGAACTTAGGGCTCCCCGACTCGTTGGGATTATTCACAAAATCTGTAGTGCCGAGATAGAGTTGCAGGTCCTCATCGGTAAGATTCTCAATCTTGATATCGAGCGTCACAACCTCACCTGGAATAACATCACGTTCAATTATCGCTGGAGAAACGAGCACACCACCACGATTTGAATCACTCTCCTGCGCTGAAACTTTAATATTAAAGCCAACGAGAACGACGACCGATACAATTAATAGAGCTCGTTTTACAAAATTACCCACTCGCATTAATAGAATCATACACAAACCTTTGGACACAATCAATAGTTCGTATATCAACGAAAAAGCCCTCTTGCGAGGGCTTTTTCCAAAGTGCAAACCTTAATTCATCAGCTAGAACGTAGCCGTAGCTCTGAATGTTAAGGTGTCAGTATAGTCTGTCGCAGCTGAAGTAGAGATACCCGAGATTGCTCTTACGTCAACTTCTCCATCTCCTCCGACTATCGGGGCAGCACCAGTGTTGAATAATGGCTGAAACGAGAGATTACTCACAGCACCTACATTGGGCGAGCTGACATTGTACGGAGACTCTACCGTCAAAGCACCTTCCGTGGCAGCAGCATTTTCCGAAGCACCGATTCCGTAATTACCATTTGCGGTGCCTGTAGTTAAGGCACCTGTATTGGAAGGTATGTTGTCACCGGAAATAGAGCTCGATAGGTTGCCGTTCGCACTTAGAACCTGGACAATTGCGCCTCCATCAGCGTTAGTGTCAATATCAAGGTATATCTCACTCACACCACTTGTGGATTCATCAGTAACCGAACTGTAAACGAGTTCTCCTAGATCGATTGAGTACGGATCATCTGTGTCGGAATGCGATCCATCACTTACGTCAAGATCAAAAGTCACGAAGGTATCAACCTGTGCATTAATCGTCACCTGATCGTCATCAACGATAGGAACATCAGTGGCAAAGGCATCATCTCCAAACGAACCAGACACATTAATCTCAGATGAAAACGGAGTTGTGCCTGTGGGGTTTGTTAATCGATTAGTACCTGGACCAGCAGCCGTATCACCTATCTCAACAGTTATTGTGGCACCAGTGCTTGATCCTGTGCTACCTGCGCACAACGTGAAGGTTACGATACCTGTTGCGTCAACTGCAGAAAATTCAACCTCGTCCGCTGAACAACTCGAAGCCACAACCGTTCGCTCCGTACCATCATTAAAGTCAATGTCGGCAGCAGCCAAACTAGCGCCGTCTAGTGTAAAACCGGAGTCGTCTTCATGAAAGTCGACAATCACGGTCTCACCTGCATCTAGACTCTCTGAGGCGGAAAGCTGGAAGGTCAATATATACCCAGCCGAAGTACTCTCCTTATGCCTTGTAACGGTGCTGCTCGAACTCTGAACTACCGTTGCATTAACCCGACGTGAAACAACGAAGATTAGCTGAGTTGCGAGAAGGAATATGGACAATAAAGCCAAACCCCTTTTATTAACCCTACTATTCATATCCCAATTCACCTCCTCTCGAAGTACAATCAAAATAAATTCTGGCAGTATCTCTTACTACAAACAACATAATTTTACTTACAATACAGCTTAGCTTTTTAGCTAATCGTCGTCAAGCCTATTAACCAATGACAAGCTTCATACTATCGGACGCCAGCGCGTCGACACTATGGGCGCACGGCTTGGCGGTTTGTCCAGAGCCACCATTTTAAACCACCACATAAGCCAAGTCTCACCTACTCATATCTAAGTGCGTCCAGCGGATCAATGCTCGATGCTCGCTTCGCCGGATAAAAACCGGTCACAACACCTATCACAAAAGATGATGTTACAACCAAAATTACAAACCAAACCGGAGCACTAAACAGATCCACAGACGCTCCGCCCAAACGAGTAGCCAGCTGGTTAATCAGGTAGTTCACCAAGGCCGTACTGAGAAAACCCATGACCAACCCTGAAATGCCGCCAAAAAAACCAACGATTATCGAATCAAACAAGAAAAGCTTCCATATATCTTTGCTTGTTGCGCCTATCGCCTTCATAATCCCGATCTCCCGCGTTCGTTCAAGAAGCGAGATCGTCATCGTGTTAAACATACCGATGGCAGCAATGAAAAGAGCAACAACGCCGATGGCGGTAAACATAAACTGCGTAACACTAAATATCTGATTCAGTTGGGCCAACGTGTCAGTTAGAGCGTTTGCGGAGTAACCGAGCTCCAACACCTCCTGTTTTAGTGTTTCGATCTGAGACTGGTCTGCCACCTTAATCTTTAGTAGGCTGGGCAAAATTGTTTCGTACTGAGGCACCCTTTCGGTCGGTACATAAAAATAGTTCCCAGTATTATCCACCACACCAACAATCCGGAACGGGTCAGGGAAACTAACCGTCCGTTTATCGACGTCCTCCTGCGTAGTAGCACCAGTGCTATCCTCCTCATTTGACCTTGGATAGATGAGAGATATGTCGATGTCCTTACCAACCGCTTCTGCAGGAGAGAGGTTAAACAAGCGAAGAAACGACGATGTAACAACAACCTCCCGTGCTTGGGCATCCTCATAAACCCTTCCCTCAACGATGGTTACGCCTGCAAGTCCAAAGAACTCGGGTCCAACCGCATAAGCCGTCGACTGACCATCAAGACTATTTAACGTTGCAAGAGATTTCAGCGTACGCTGGGGCGCAACCTTATCTACGCCATCGAACTGCGATAGCGTCTCGATAAGTTCATCGTCAAGCACTAAAAGATCGCTTGCACCCGCACCGACAGAAACATCCACCGCCAACAACGATTCACTTGTCACCACGCTATTAATGACAAGATCTTGAACACCAAAAACAAGCGATACTAAAAAATAAACTATGCTTATGCCGATGCCGACACCCATAATCGTTAGAAATACTCGCAGCTTTCTTGTACGAAAACGTTGTAGGTTTAGTTTTATTACGTCAGATATATTCATTATTCGTTAAACAATCTCTTAATATTATCTATCTGCCTACTTAACTTCATTGCCGTTTGCTTGTATAGACCAACGCCGCCGACACGTTCAGGCGAATCTAGATAATCGAAAAACTCTTCTGAGGTTAATTTGTTTTCAATTCGATACTTGACCGCTTGCACAATCGAACGCAACTCTTCCTCTGTCATCCTATGTTTCTGCTCATCCGACAGAAGGCCATCGAGCGCCTCTAACACCCTCTCAGAGACTATATCTAAATGCATCTTATTACTCCATAATATGTCGAAACCGCTCAATTCCTTGGGCTTATCGGCCACTTTTTCGCCTTTCTCTTCGTACGAAAACAACCGCAACATTGCCCCAACCTCATCACTTAAATATCTGGCAGTCTGTGAGTATAGGCCAACACCGTCAACACCTTCCTTATCGTCGAGAACATCGAAAAACTCCTCGTCGGAGAGCTGATGGTTAATTCGCATTCTTGTGGCCCCAAGTAGTGAGTTAAGCTGATCTTTAGTAAAATGCTTGATTTGATAATCACTTAACCAATAGCTGATTAACTCTAAAATTATCTGTTCTTCCTCAGTAAGATGTTGGCGTTCTAGCCATAGAGATTCGAACTCGCTCATCTCCGGTGGTGTATTTTCAGAAGGTTGTTTTTTCTTAGTTTCGCGTTGATAACCAAATAGGTTGATTAACTCCTCAACCTCGTTTGCAATCCGTTCCGCTACCTGTTTGTAGAGACCGATCCCTCCTTTTTTCTTAGGTCTGTCAAGAAAATCGAGTAACTGAGCGTACGTTAGTTTATTGATCGTCCGCAACTTTAGTGATTGCGCGAGACTTAAGACCTCTTCCTCTTTTAGCGCATCCAGATGTTCTTTATCCATTATGACCGGCAGCAAACCCAAGGTCTTGACAATTTGGGAATCCAGCTGTTCCCGCTTGAGCCACAGGGCGTCAAATGCGATGACCTTATCGATCTTTTCCTGAGGTTCCTCTTCTTCTTTCTCCTCTTCCTCGAGGGCCTCGCCGACACCTGTTTGACCACCAGCCGCAACAATCTCTCCATGCTCTTTTGCGGTAACGTATTCAAACTGCCCCTCATCTTCAATCGTCGAGTAATAAACCTTGTCGTGATATACCGTTTGCTTGATGATCTTACCGTCAAGGACGTGGACTACTCTGTCAGCCCACTGGAACTGAGTAGGATCGTGAGTAACTACCAAAACCGTTACTCCGAGGCGCTGATTCAAGTCCCTGAACAACTCCATAACCTCCTTGCTAGTCACACTGTCAAGATTTCCGGTTGGCTCATCTGCAATCAGAATAGGCGGATTTGTCACAAGCGCTCGCATAATGCCAACTCTTTGTTGTTGCCCGCCAGAGACCTCAGCAGGTAAGCGCTTTTCAAGTGTTGCAAGATTGAAGTCCTTTAGTAGTTTCTGCGCCCTGCTGACTCTTTCGTCCGGTTTCACACCTGCAAAAACCAGCGGTAGGGAGATGTTTTGCTCAACTGTAAATGTCGGCACAAGGTTATACGCCTGGAAAACGATACCAATCTTTTCTCTATGAAACTTAGCCTTCTCATCAGAGCTTAGTGTTGAGAGTTCTACCCCATCAATCTTTACGGTACCGTTTGTTACGTTATCCAAGCCAGCGACTATATTTAAAAGCGTCGATTTCCCCGAACCTGAAGGACCAAAAACGATCACGAACTCGCCTTTAAAAACCTTCAGCGTCATGTCGTCGATAGCAGTAACCCGGGTGTTTTCCGCTCCAAACTGTTTTGTTATATGATCAACCGCAATTATTTGTTCGTCCATATTAAAGCCTTGTTAACCAACTAAACGTCTCTTCTAAGCTACCGAATATAAGATCAAAAATACTCACCCTTCGTCCAGGAGTCAACATCACGTTTGGTTTAGAGGTAGTCGAGTTGCCGCTCTCGTCAGCAGAAACCACGACAAACTGATAAGCCGTCGACGCTTTGAGGTCCGTTAATACTACCAGATGGTCCTTAACTCTATCTGTCTTAACACCTGAAGTGAAATCATATTCAACGTTATCGCCAACTATCTCTGAATATTGGACCTGTGATGAACTAGACTCGTTCGTAACCCAGCTAATTATCGTCTGCACCGTACCGTTATCGTCCTCATTCAAGGACGAACGCACCTCGATTAACGATATCTCTGGACCTTTAGCATCGTCAAGCGTCTCAAATGAGTACTGCTCAGTCGTATAACTATCATCCGCTGAGTCTGTAATCGTCATCGTAAAAGTATAGAACGTATTCGCCGAAAGGTCAGTCAATGGAAAAGCATGCGTTAGCGATGCCACGTCATTAATTAGCACGGCGTTTTCTTTTGAATCGGTGTTCGTATAGGTTATCGAACTGGTAGCTACGACGTTAGTCTCAAAACCGATTGTTGCCGATATAGCTGTTAAATCAATGATCGAGACATCCTGGACAGATGGCGCTGCTTTAGTTGTGAAGGTGTATTCATCAGAGATGATGACGTTATCAAGATCGTCCACGCCGCGAACGATAAAATAGTATCGCACACCTGCAGAGAGGTTAACGAGGTCGATCTGGTGATTCTGAACCAGCTGTGAATCCACCACAGTATCAGTATATTCACCAGAAATCGCACCATATTCTACAACGCTGTCAGTTGGCACGTTACTCTCCCAAGCGATAGAAACTGTTTCGTAGGCAATATTGTCAACCCTCACATTAGAAATTGCTGGAGCTGCTTCAGTGCGAAACTCATAAAGATCAGATATCACGTAACTATTTTTCGTGTCTTCACTTTTAACTTGAAATACATAAGTTGTGTTGGGGGCTAATCCTGTCAGTTTAACCGAGTGATTGACAGTATACGTCGCCCCACTACCGGTGACAACGGGGTCCGCATCACTGCCTTTTACCTGATAGAACACTAGCGAAGTCGAAGCCTCCTGTGTCGTCCATACAATAGTAGCACTCGCAGAGCCAATATTGACAACACTCGGTGCTCCCGATGATATAGCAGGAGGATTCGTACCACTGCTGCCTCCGCCATCAACGAATTGTTCTCCACCGCCACTCACATCCGTCGTGAAGGTTTTATCTGGCCCCACACCAAGATTTCCCGAACTATCAATCGCATAAACGCGGTAATGATAGAACGTTTCCGGAGTGAGATTATACAGCAGAATCTCATGACTTGTTGACAGAGTCGTAAGAACACCGCTTGTATCACCACGTTCGTATGTCGAGGAGTCACCATACTCAATGAGACCACGAGCTTCCTCACTACTCGTAAAGGTTACTTTGGCACTTGTTGCCGTGATGCTCGAAACCTTGATGTCGCTAATATTTGGCGCGATAAGGTCAAACTGAATATCCGACCCCACACCCGTGGTGAAGTAATGGTCGTCAGATACGGCCTCATTACCGTCGGCATCAGCAGAGCGGATTCTGAAGTGATATGTGGTAAGCTCATCGAGGTTAATTATGCCCACAGAGTGACCCGCAACAAGTGCAGTGTCTTTAGTCGTTAAGTTACCGTACGACGACGTAACGCCGTATTCGATCTGACTAGTAGCACTCTCGTCTGTAACCCAGGTTATCCCGACTGAGTCGGTCCCAGTGTTTGTGGTGATGTTTGTTATCACGGGGCCTGTCGTATCAGCGAGGGTAGTGAACACCTGGTTGACCTCGTCTATCGATTCTCCTTTTTTACTCGCAGCATCGTACGAAACAACTTTAAAGTAGTATTTTGTATTGTTATTCAAACCGGTTAGCGTTACCTCATGATCCGTTACCATAGTTGATACACCAACCTCATTCTCGTAGTCTCCAGGGGTGGTACTGTACGAAACATACGAGCTTGATAACTTATCCGAGATCCATGTTATTGTCGCAGAGGTCTCGGTGACATCAGAGTACGCTACGTCTGACAATACAGGCGCAGGGCTGGTATCACCACCTGAACCTGGATCTATCCCCTGCCCCCAAATAATGTTTGCTCCGTCCTGCACACCAAAATTTGTATTGTAATTAGAAATGTTACCGTCCTGATCGCGGGCAACTACACGATAGTAATAAGTTTCATTTACATCAAGTCCTGTGTCGACGTAAAAGTTTTCGGCGATATCGGTTATGGACGCCTCGTAATTGTAGTTGTAAACATCGGGATCAGCACCCTCCGTTGAAACGTAAATATCGTATGCAGCAAATCCCGGTCCTGGCTCTGGAACGACCTGCCACGCTACAAATATCTTATAATCCGACCCGTAGACATATGATATGTCGGTAAGAATCAGGTTTTCTGGCACCTCGGGAGTGACCGAACTTACAGTTGAGGTCTCGTTCCCATAGACATCCTTGAATCTTGCATATACTGTCTCGACTCCACCCGACAACACCATCTCCCAATCTTTCGTAGACGCAAAGTTTATCCACTGCCCGGAATCGGCGTTTAGGCCATCAACCGCAAGGCCCGAATCATTTGATATCTTCATTCTCATAGCAGAATCGTCAGTTGCCGCAAGGGTTAATTGATCGGTTCGAGAGTCGATAACAACCGACGGACTTGTTGGAGACTTGGTATCGAGAATTAAGGTCTTCTCACCAGAACCAAGCTGATTCGCCGCGTTACCGTCAATCGCCGCAACTTTAACCTTGCCGGAGGCAACATATAAACCGCTAAGGGTAGACGCCACATTCCAGGTAATCGTTTTATTGCTACCGGTAGTTTGACTTCCAGTGGCGCCACTAACACCCGAGGTAACAACCAAGTACACCGACTTTCCAGACGTGTGCGAGTTCGGACGCGTTTGGTTTGTGCCGCGCGTGATACCGGTCAAGACACTACCGGATCTACCCGTATAAGCTATCATCTCATTGTCGATTAAGATAGCACCCGAAGTCGGCAACTGATCAACATCACTGCTAGAGAGAGTTATGTCGCTTGTACTAACGGTATCGGGGATGACACCGTTAAGAGTTACGCCAAAAGATGTTGCAAGGTAAACAGTAACGCTGCTCTCCTCCACGTCGGAGACGTTGTATGTAATACTGACGTTGCCGGTTGTCGATTCTGCAGGTGTATTGGTTACGGAGACAGCCGGTGGTGTATTTATAACGTACTGCACTCGCATCTCATTTAGTGTTGGCGTGTTACCCCCGGTAGAGGTGAAGTAGATCTTGTACTGGTACCACTGATCGTCAATCGCATCGGAGTGATCAGAGTGGATTGAATTACACGTAACACTTCCTGATGCCTTTGAACAGCCAGCACTGGAGTCATCGTAGTAGTCGCTAGTACTCGTTGGTCCCATAAAACTACTCCAAGTTCCCGGACTGCCGTTATCATCAGGTGCAGTACGGAGCTGAACTTTGACGTTTGTTCCCGTTGGAAGAACGGTGTCCTCGTCCCAAGAAACGCGCGATATTACGTTTGTAACGTCTTCAGTATCAAATGGCGAACCAAGCAGGTACGAGTTAAATGCGTAGTGCTCATACTCTACGGTTATATCCTCAAGTTCAGGCGAGACGAAATGATCTCCCGTCGTCATGGAAACCTCATACTGAACGTATTGGTCGTTATCAGTGACGCAGCCACTTGAGGTTATGTCAGCGCCGTTCGTAATATTTGAACAGCTGGCCCAAAGCGGTGCTCCCGACATCGTTGAACTATCAGAACTCCTCACCTTGACCGTAAGTGTAGTAGTTGCTGGCACAACCGGATTCCAAAGCAAACGTGCAAATCCTAAGTTTTCAACCGTATCGATTATCTGAGATTCAAAGGTACCACTGCCATAGTAGTCTGCCCTAAATGCGTATCTCAAAAATGTCGGACGCTGACCTCCCTGGAATGCATACATGTAATAACCAGCCCCAGGGAAAACCAGATCGCCTCCCTCCGACACCGCTCCAGGCGTCGAGGTCAGATTCTCCCATTCCCCGCTATCAAGCGAATATCTCCAAAAATATCTGGTTGAATTCCCAGAAAAGACATAGATGTATTCATCAAAACCCGGGTACATCATAGCACCACCAACGTTAATCGCTGCCGGGGCGGCAGATACGAACGACCACTGATCGCCAGAAATACTGTAGCGCCAGAGGTTTGTTGTGCTGTTGCCCTGAAGGGCATAGATATAGTTCGTATGACCGGTGTAGCCTGTATAGACAAGATCAGAACCTCGATCAACCGCACCGGGAAGATCCTGCAAAAGCTCCCAGTTACCTGATGATATTGAGTAACGTTTAAACGTAGACGTCCCTCCCCCCAGCAATGTATAAACGTAACCAGTTCCTCCAGGGTAATACTCTAATCTGCCGCCGTAACTAACCGTCCCTGGAGAGTTTAGCGAGGACCACGAATCGCCAGATATCGAGTAACCCCAAAACTCTGTATTACCACCTCCGCGCGTCGCGTAAATCGTATCTCCCGACCCAGGATAGGCCAAATCAGCACCGTAATAGGCGCTCGAAGGTACTGCATGCAGTGACGACCATGAGTCGTCGGATATATCGTACGACATAAAATCAGTACTTTGGTCACCACGGAGAGCGTAAAGTGTGTCTCCATCATCTTTGGACTCCAGGGCGGCACCAAACCCAGCAACTTGACCAGCACCCAAAAATGAGATAGCCGACCACGAATCTGCACTTACGGTATAACGCCAGAAGTCACTTGTGGAATTACCCCTTAAAGCAAAAACGGTATCACCCGAACCAGCGTATATCAACTTTCCTCCTACGTCTACGTTTGTGGGTGTATCCGCAAGTACCGACCAGCTCCCGCCGGTAATATCGTACTCCCAGAAATCCGAAGTTCCTCCTCCGGCCAAACCATATATCTTATCACCACCGTCGGACTCCAACCCCCCACCAGACCCAACGTTGTCCGGAGTCTGTTCAGGTGCTACTGCATCTGTGGGATAGTCCCAGTGCCAAGCATCTGACGATATCGAGTACTTCATGAACTTAGTGGACGTTGCACCGTTATCGCCGTTTATTGCATAGATGTAATCTCCAGACCCCGGATAGACCATATCTGCTCCCGAGTCAACCGTAAAAGGTGAAGCAGCCATGCTAACCCAAACGTTAGAACTTACACTATAGCGCCAAAAGGCCGTTGTATTAAATCCGCGAAATGCGTAAATATAATCACCCGATCCCGGGTAGACCATACTTGCCCCAGAGTAGACAATCGCCGATGTCTCGGCAACCTCACCAGTATCGGTTATCCAAGTGTCGTCATCTATATCGTAACGCCAAAAGGTCTTCGAATCGCCCTTAAAAGCGTAAATCGAGTTGGTGGAATTGTAGTACGCCATCGCAGCACCCGGCCTGGCCACACCCGGCGACGAGGTAAGTTGTGTCCAGGTATCCTGCGTGACGCTGTAACGATAGAAATCTGTCGTCCCTCCAATCATGACATAAATAGTATTTCCACCGTCAGGAGAGACACTTGCACTTCCACTCACCAACGCCACATCCGGACTAGATGGTTCATTCCAGGTATTTAAATCTTGAGCGTTCTGATTCTGTAACGTCAGGGCGGCATCGTCGCCGGTACCTGACACATCTGTTTGGCTAAACGCACCGGCACCAAAGTCAGTGTCGGAAGTATCGGTTATACCAGTGGTTACGGTACCAACGGTCAGTTCATTATCGACACTTGTCACAACGTTACTAGAATCTTCGAATTCATCCCAAGTTGGATCGCTGTTGTAGTCCGTCGCTGTTACATAATTTGGTGGCGTTGGTGTCGGCAACGATCCCCCCCGCCAGTCGTTCTGAATAAAGTTAAAGGTTGCAGCAGAAAGAAAACTGAGTTTTAGGATTGCGACTACAGTTGCGACGAAAAAGCTTGCTACCAGTAAAGACCTAACCCTTGTCTTATTGATAGAGTTAACAAACCTCTGGGCTAAAGATTTAATTTTAAATGACGGCATCTTTATATTCATATCAGTTTATTTCAGATAATAGCAACAGTCGATTAAGATAAAATCTTGACCTACTTTCCTTTGGCAGAATGTAGGCATTGATGTAAACATAATCACCGATACGTAGATTCCCCTGACTTAGCTTAGCTAACTTATCGTCAACCGTCCACTCCCTGAAAGCAGAATCGGTTTTAATGATAACGGTTGATTCCGCCTTATTGAGCCTCCGTACAACCATCTCGTTGCCGTCGTATTCGACAATCTGACCATAAAAATTGTAGGCGTAGTTTTTAATTCGAACCTCTTTGGCGAGGTAACTACCACCTGCACCATCGGTGCCGATCACCCCGATGAGTTTTGTATTATCGATACTCTCAAAACTCGTACGTTGAATCGACCCGTCCACATTAACGTTATAGAACAAGGTCTGGTCGTTTGTTACTATCTCGAGCAGATCATCCGGCGTCGTAAGCTTGATTACGCGCGTTTCAGGGCTATAGTTTCGCACCTCACCCAGCAATCCAAAGTGTATCTTCTGACCAGATAACTGAGGATACATACCGACGACCTCCTCCTTTGTGAAAACGCGATCCTTGTCATCTAAGGCCAATAAGGCGATCTGGTTGACACCATCCTCGAGCTGAAAATACGTCTCGAATATACCTTCATCGTCGGTGTTTACTAATAGATCATCTCCGTCGTTGAAGGTAATAAGCGCAACGGAACTCCCTTCGACCCTTCCCCGAATTGAGGTACTGACCGTATCAACAACCTCACGATGGTACGGGGCAAATATCTCGAGATCGTCTTGTGATCTAGGTATAGGCGTAACAAGTAGAACCTGCCTATCGGCAAGCACATCGCCGTCGACAGCTTCCCCTGTGTTTCCAACACCAGCGTACTTAGAAAAGTAAACCATTATGCCCGTAAACATCAACAACGTAAAACCAAAAACCACTCCTGCGATTAGTAGTAACTTCTTCATGTCAAAATACTCCTGCAACCGTATAGGTTATCGTATGGGAATAGAACCCCGCCTCTTGCCCGTAGCCAACCTCAATTGAGTAAACAATAGTCGTTTGTTCATTCGTCACCGGACCCGTACTGTATGCAACTTCGTAACTCGTGGTATCGAACGCTGCATGCCTATCGTCGGGAACAAACCTTATCGTGTTACCAGTACCCAAAGATTCGTCCGAAGAGTGATAACCGTATGCACTATCTACCGTACCTACAGGCCAGGTCGAAGGTACGGCGTTGGTTCCCGTAACGGGGTCTATCGTATTGCCCCTTACATCAAGCATATCGCCTTCCTGACGGACTAGAGCTTGATAACCCGACACAGCGTTTGTGTCGACCGTCACGATATTTGCTGCTTCTGTTTTTGTATTGAAAGCGAGTTCGCCGTAATCCACGCTATTTGCTGACGAGGTAACATCAAGCGTCACTCCTTCCACCGACATACCTGAACTAAGACCACTTAAACTAAACGTTATAAACGGACTAACCGTTGCAGCGGAGGAGCTTGGGCCGTATCGAGTCTCAGTAAATTCCCCTTGAATTGCCTTAATCTTGATCTTGTATGTCGTATCTTGTGCCAATCCCACTACAAACTCCCCTGACGCGCCACCCCAATTTGTATAGCTCTGATAATCCTCAAGGCCCAGGACCGAACCGATCGTATTGTCACTTTGCACGTAGTTCGTGGTAACAAAATCATCAGTAGATATTGCAATCGCATAAAGTGTGTCGGATGGATTACCCGCTGTAGCAACAACAAAATGTAGTTTGTTGTAATAATCAGACGTATTTTCAAACGTTGGGGCCGTCGGCACGCTGGCTTGAATTGGATAGTTTGGCCCCGGACCCAGTTCATAACTTGATGAGTTTAAGAGGTCTGCGTTTAAGTCAGCAAGGTTATTTAAGATCGAGTAGTTATCCGAATCACTAACACCTACAGCCCCCCCAACCTTGAAACCTTTTAACTCGTAATTTGTACTAGCCGGGAAGACTATCACAAATGGGAAAACAGCGATCGAAAACGACCAGAATAAGCGGGCAATTTTTTTGCGGATCATATTTATTCATAATACTAACTATTTGCTTTTGCTTCAAGAATTTAGTTGATTTTTATAGACAAAACAATTTATGATGGTAGAAGAGTTTACTGAATATGCCCAACATCAATACTGTAAAATACCGTTTTTTGCTTCTGTGTCTGGTAATACTGGCGTTACCAACAATTGTTAGCGCCCAACAGACAAGGAACTTCATTATTAAACCGGAAAGCCTTATTCTCTCAGCTCAAGCCGGAACCACACTTAACGAGATTATTAAGATTACAAATTCTACACTTTTGCCGGCGAAAGCCGAACTGCAAATCAACATAATTGACGAACCTGACGAAACCGCAGAAAAGATTAAAAAGTGGATTACCTTCACTCCTTCGTACTTAGAGATACCTGCGGGCAAGAGCGTTTACTTTCAGGTCGACATCACAATACCCGAAGATGCTGAACCAAGACCTCACTACCTTCAGATTGAAGCAAGCATAGACGACCAGATTGACAACGAGATGAGAACAGTCGCCGTCTTCCCGCAACCTCTTTCCACACAAGTGCTTTTGCGTGTAGCCGGCAAAACCACCGAAGACACCGCAATTACGAGCGTTACATCGAAACGTCTCTACCAAAAGACACCGATCGAGATTGGGCTTGACCTACACAATTATGGCAACATAGAGGCAAATCCCAGGGGTGTTGTCAGATTAACAAACCGCCTGACAAAGACCTCGTACGAGACCTACATAGAGAGCAAGAGTCTACTTCCAGGCAAAACCGAAAGTTACACGGTGAACTTCGACCAAAGATTATTGTGGGGACTATACCGTGTTGATTTTGAGATCAACTACGGTGTCGACAACACGTCAATTAAGCGCACTCAAAACATAATGTTTTTTCCAATACTACATGTTGCAGCTGTAGCGATTATATTTGTACTTATACTATTGATCTCTTACTGGTCTGCCCATCACCTCATACGTATAAAGAACGCACTGTGGGACCTCTCGCATGACAAACCGAATGCAAAAAAAACCTAAAACATCCTACAAAACAATCTCAATTTTATTTACCGCCTTGGTTTCGTTTTTTATATTAACCATAGTCCGGGCGCAAACCAGCCCAAACTTCAATGTAAACGTCACCGCAAGTGTGCCAGATACGATCGTCGAGTTTGAAGGATATACATTTCCCTATGCTTTTATCACCTTCCTAGATGGCATTAGTACGGTAGGGACAGCACTCGCTGACCAGAACGGCTACTTCGACAAACTTATCTACTCTGTTAGCTCAGGATCCCACACTTTCGGTATTTACGCCGAGGACGATGATTCGATTCAAACATCGACTACCCACTTCAACGTTAACGTTACCGCACAAACAACAACGACGATCAGTAACGTACTCTTGCCATCAACGATAAGACTTAACACCACCTCAATTACTCAAGGCCAATCGATTACTATATATGGACTTAGCAAACCTGGTTCTGACATTGCGGTATACGTTGTGACGAAAGGCCAAATTACTACAAAAACCGCTTCGTCCTCGGGTAACTGGAGCCATACGTACTCTCCCAACTACTCGCCGGGTACCTACGAGGTATACACCATCACGAGTGTTGGCGGCGGAGGTTCAAGTGAAGAGTCTACCCACCTTTACTTTACCATCGGCGCGGCACCAACCCCCACTCCAACACCGGTACCAACAAATACACCAACGCCCACGCCCACAACTCCACCGCCAAACCCAACGCTAGTACCGACCAATACACCGACACCTACACCCACGATCGTAACGCCCACGGCAACCCCCACTCCTTCGAGGAACTGTCGACGCTCCGACCTAAACTGCGACGGTAAGGTAAACCTAGTGGACTTTAGTATCCTGCTCTACCATTGGGGAACAAACCATAAGACCGGAGATATCAACAACGACGGTCAGGTAAACTTAACAGACTTTAGTATTATGCTCTTTGACTGGACAGGTTAAATATCAATATATAAAATGAAGTTAATGCCTAAGTTCGCCAAGAAGATTTTCACAACATCACTGATATTTTTTGGTTTGTTATTAATCTCTTCGTCGGTAGACGCCGCAGGTCCTGCATCTCTTACACCTTACCCGTCGGCGTCAACAGTTTACAAAGGCAGTACGTTTACGGTTACAGTTTTAGTTAATACCGGTGGCAAAAGCACCAACGCTTTCCAGGCTACAGTAAGATACCCTACCGACAAGGTTCAAGCGGTTGCTGTATCAAAGGGTGGATCTGTCTGCCAATTATGGGTCAGAGATCCGAGTTATAGCAACGGTAGCGGTACTGCCAGCTTCGAATGTGGCACACCTGCAAACTATAATGGAGGATCTGGAACGATCGGAAGCATCACCTTTCGCGCTATTAATACCGGCGTTGCAACAATATCGGTCGTATCGCCATCACAGGTTCTTGCCGCTGACGGAAGCGGAACTAACGTACTAGGCTCTACAGGAAGTCGCTCGGTTACCATAAACGAACCTCCTCAATCAGGTCCTGGCATAAGTTCCAGCACACACCCAAATCAGGACGCCTGGTACAAATCAAACGACGTCTCCTTCAGTTGGTCTGCTTCGAACGGTCCGTTGGGATATAGTATTAACTTTGACCAGAACGGAGGAACTTCACCGGACGAGGTTCAAGACACCACCGACACCAGCAAAACCTATTCAAGTGTAAACGACGGAATATGGTATTTTCACGCACGAACGCGCTATTCGAACGTTTGGAGTTCATCGTCAAGCTATCGAGTCCAGATAGACACGACACCACCCGAAGATTTCATTCCTACCATAGATCCCGAAGGAATCTCCGAAACGCCAACGCCAACCGTATACTTTAACACTTCGGACGCAACCTCAGGTGTCGTCAAATACCTTGTCAGTATAGACGATGGGGCTTTTACTGAGCAACAAAGTCCTTATCAGTTACCAGCACAGCGTTCGGGTAGCCATATCGTGACTATTAAGGCGGTCGACGCGGCCGGAAACGAAACCACAGGTAAGGTCGAGGTTAAGATTAAGGAGATACCGGTTCCAGAGTTCAATATATTAAATCCAAACATTATCTTCGGTGAAGAGATAAAGATACAAGGCAAGGGTGTTAGCAATGGCATCGTCTCTATCTTCCTTGACACAACGGAAAACAAGATCGGCGAAACTACAGCCAACGAGGACGGCGCTTTCGATTTTACAATACCTGCCTTCGGAGTCGTACCGTTTGAGCACGAGATATTTATCAGCATGCTGGATGAAACGTCTGGACTCGAAAGCGCAGCAACGGAACCTCAGAGCATTAGTATTCAACTCTCATCCATTCGACTAGGATCGTTTATTTTTCCTTGGTGGGTAATTGTCATCATATTGGGAATACTGCTTGGTTTATTCCTTGTCTTTATTATCTTCCTAATCATAAAATCACGTCGTAAACGCAATATTCTGCACGAACAGTTAGAAGACGTGAAAGAGGAGATTGATGATGATTTTGGCGAGCTTGAGTCCGAAGTTAAGGACAGTATTAAAGACTCAACAACCGCACAAAAGATTAAACAAGAGTTGGAGGAAGAGTCTACCAAGCTAAAGCACGAGATGGACATTATCGATCCAATAGTAAAGACAAAAGACGAACTCGTAGATGTTGTAGGTGCTAACGATAAACCAGATACACAACCTCAAAAGGTACATGACCCGCAGGACTCAAAAGACAACGAAAGACCTGAAGACAAGACGAAGCCAGAAAACCCTGAGGATTCGAGTTCCAAGGAGCAAGAGTCGGCAAAATAGATAGCTGATAATAGCCTCTCCGAAGACAATCCCAACTCTGCCCCAAAAAAGAAAACTTATCGCAACCAAGCATACAATTGAGGTTCAGCGGACCGATGCTCTGTTTACTATCGTCAGAATGAAACGTCTAATGTTTGAGACGAATTCTGAAGTATCAAGTACGGTAGACTGCCAGTTACTGAACGAGATTATCTAAGAGACTCTGTACATCAGCTCTTGATGTGCTATCTGCCGGCAAGAGGTTTAAGGTAGTTTCAAGCTCCAACTTCGCCTGCTCAGTCATACCATCTGCGACATACAATCTAGCCAACGAAAAATGCGCATCTGCGTAATCGGGCTTAAGCTGAAGTGAAGAGTTATAAGATTGCGCCGATAATACGTAGTACTGCTGTTGAAGCTGCTTCACGAGTTGATCTCTATCGGTTGTACTATCTAGCTGATCCTGGGGAATGTATTTTTCTATATCGGTTCCGTACGACTGATATAAGTCACCTAAACTCTTCCTTAACACCGGATTATACGGAGAAAGCGAGATCGCGTACTCATAGGCCTGTTTAGACTGACCGAAAGCATCTTGCACTCCACCAATCAGTCTGACAAACAGGTTCCCGCGGGCTTGCCAAGCAGAAGCGCTCGTTCTTTCAAGCAACTCGGTCGCCACTCTAACCTCACGCATGGCTTGATTGATAAGTTGTGCTATATCATTTTGCGTTGAATCATCGATATTCTCGCCTGACTGTTGTGCCAATAACTCTGCCAACCTTAGGTTAGTACTGGCATACAGGATGCGATACTGCGTTCTACGCGGATTTAGGTTGATCGCATCTCTTTGGGCATCGTATATCTGCTTAACTGGAGCATTATTATTTATGTAAACCAGCGACTTCGAGTATTGAATGTTACTTCTAAAGTCTTTGACAAGGTAGAAGCCAACAAAAATAGCTAATATCAAAGCAGGCAACGAGACAACGAGATATAAAGAACCGTTCGTGCTACTGATCTCTCCGGTTCGTTTGCCCTTTCCTAAGATGCGATCCTTAATATTCGCTAGGCTGACACCCATTAGTTGGAAGTTCGCGTTGTCGTCAACCTTTTCAAGAACTACCCACAACATCAAAAACATAAACAATATACTCATGGTTGTTACTGTAGAAGACGTGAATAAAAACACCAACAATAGTGAAAGTACGACAAATACAATCGGATGTGTAAGAACTAGGTCGTCGGAGTTTTTCTTCCGAATTTTCTGCGGCTTGAGGGCCAACCTTAATGTAGAAGCCGCCTCTTTAATAACTTTGTAAACGAAATACGCAAATGTTCCCAAACCGAATACGCCGAGGGTTGTAAGAACTGTCATATATTCGCTTCCTGCTTGATTAAAATTAATGCTCCACTGTGGTGTCTGGTTTATCTGCGCTGGTCGAAAAGCATTATAAGCAGTCGAATATGTCGACGGACCTGTTCCCCACAAAGGATATTCGCGAATACTCGATACCGCTATTCTCCAGGAGTTGTTAAAGTTAAGCTGTTGATATATAGAATTCATGGCATTAACGCCAGGGAAATACGATATCAACCAAGCAAACATTGCAGCGCAAACTGGAAATATGATTAGCACTAACGTCAATGATTTGATTGTATTTATCGCCGTCTTCTTACTTTTAAGCTTCAGTAAGCTCACAAACAAGAGGTATATTATTATAAATAAAGCCGACAGCATAACGATAATTAAGGATGGAGCGTTACCTGCGGGTGAAAAACCGTCTATAGAGAAGACGTTAAGAATTGATAGCACACCGCTGAACTCTTTGCCATCGAACACATTAAAGTACACCATTACGGCTAAAATTGCCACTATGAAAGCTGAAGAGATGTAAGCATACAATAATCCCCTGACTTCGCTACGTGTGTTGATTGTGTTTATTGCGACCGTAAAAATAACGATGAACGAAAGCATCTCAACTACGGTAAAATGCCAACTGTTAAAGGTTCCGAAAATCGATGTATACGGTGCAACAGAAAAAATGGTCGACAAGATATAACTGCCGGCGATCAGGATTAAGGCCAGATTAAAAGGGGTTCTGATAAATACAAGTTCTCGACTAATTATGGTGCGTAGACTCCACAGAATCAACAGGGTAACCGCAGTTAATACTGTGAGAACAATCTTATTGTAGGAGAAGAACTCGGATGTATTGGTTAAAAAGTAAACGGGAAACAAAAAAAAGTATACGACCATTACCACATAAATTGCCTTGTTAATAAATAATATCAGTCTATCTTTCATATAAAAATACTAACCACTCTCAGAATAGCGGAACATTCCTACACCGTCAACTAAAGAAAAGATCACTCTGACGCTTTAAGCTGCGCCGTTAACTCAAGCGTTTGCCCATTCCTCCAAACCGACAACTTAACCTTGTCGTTGACCTTATAACCCTTGATTATTGAAGCTAACGAGGTTGAATCACTGATATTTGTCTGATCGATAGCCGTTATAACATCGTTAATCTTGACGCCTGCTTCATCAGCAGCACTATCCGACACTACCGAACGGACCAATACGCCTTCTGGTAGATCAGAATTCTGCGCAAACTCCGGTGTAATGACTACGTACTCTATTCCGAGAAACGGTTTGCGTCGGTCAACTCCAGACTGATAGTCGGAGATCAACTCCTTGACAGTATTGACCGGGATTGCAAACCCGATATTTTCGGTTTGAACACCCACTGCGACGTTAACACCTATCACTTGGCCGGCAATATTAAGCAACGGACCACCGGAGTTGCCGGGATTCAATGCAGCATCGGTCTGTAACACATTTTCTATCTCTTCCTGAAACTGGCTTATACTGCCGGATGCAGTTATTCCCCTCCCAACGCCAGAAATGATTCCCTTCGTCACAGAGTTACTAAACCTGCCGAGCGCATTACCTATGGCAATAACGGTCTGACCGACCCTTACTACGTCAGAATCACCTAGTTCGATGGGAGTAAAGTCACCGTCGCTTATCTTAAGCAAGGCAAGATCGTTCAGTGGATCACGGTAAATATCCACCACGTCGAGCTTGTCACCATCGCTGTCAACAACTGAGTAAGTCGCGTCTGTATCGCTTACCACATGACGATTGCTAACAACAATATCTTTGGCAACTGCAAACCCCGTCCCGATAGACGATTCCTGCAGTTGAGGTCCATTAAA
>JAGQKZ010000039.1 GCA_020429745.1 candidate division WWE3 bacterium
AAAGAAGGAGTTTGTGAAAAGTGTCAAACTACGAATCGATGAGATAGCAACCAAGTATATCGCACCAGACGAGGGCACGCTCGATTTTGCACTAATGTACATTCCCGCGGAGAACGTTTACTACGAGACGATTATAAAAGGAGAGGACGGGAATGATCTTGTGTCGTACGCTTACGGTAAGAGGGTGATACCCGTCTCGCCAAATAACCTGTACGTTTATCTTCAGACCATCGCCATGGGCTTACGAGGCATGCAGGTGGAGCATAGGGCTAAGGAGATATTAGCCGATCTTTCACGTTTAAACACCGAGTTTACAAAGGTTACAGAGTCTTACGATGTTTTGGGTAAACACATAACCTCGGCCTCAAGTCGTTACGAAGAGACGGGAAGGTTGCTCGGAAAGTTCGGCACCCGCGTCGAGCAGATCGAGGAGAAGACGGGGGATGACCGGAGACAAATCATTGAATAGAATCATCTTTGTCTGTAGAATTTGTTGCATGGGTAAGGTGTTGTCTGTAAAATCGCGATTTGATAAATTTGTATATATTGTTTCAGCTGTGGTCTTGGTCTCCTTAGGATCGTTCTTGTTCTTCTCAAAATATACTCAAGCAGAAAATCGAAGTGAAAACGCCAAAAAGGTTGGTGTAGTTGTAGAGATTCGTAGTAATGCGGGTTTGTCAGACGAACAGATTACTTCGCTTTTATCTCATGAATTAATAAAAGGCGAGACTATCGAAGATACCTTTGATCTTGTTAACTCGACGAAGGAACAGACTGAGATAAATAAGGAGAAGTTCCCCGAACGTGCACAAAGAATACCGGAAGATGCGATCGCTCCTGATCTGAATTTGGTCAAGACTTTAAAGGTTTATGAGGATCGAGCTGTCAGAGTCGTCGAAAGTCTTAACAGTAATCCCTTCGTAGAGTCTGTGGAAATGGAAAAAGATCCCGAGTTACTTCCTGAAGTTCCGCTTTCCGCTGAGCCAAACGATGTGATCTACGGTTCGGGTAGAAGGACGTGGGAAGGTTTTTACGAGAATCCTCCAGATAACCAGTACCTAACCAACATCGGTTTAAATCCGACAAACGACGGCGATTCGGATTCTGGTTGGGATGTTACGACCGGTTCGAACACTGTGGTCGTAGGAGTCTACGGCACAGTTGGTTTTGATTATACGCATCCGGATCTGGAGGACAACGTCTGGATTAACCCAGGTGAGTTCCCGGAGTCTAGTTTTCCAGGATTGGATGCTAACAGCGATGGTATTTTAACCGTTTCCGAACTAAGGGACTGGTCTGTGCATCCGTTGTTGGATTTTAATGGGGACAATAGGATTAATCTAAAGGATCTGTTTGTTGAGGACCCTCAAAACTATTATTTAAATGAGTTTGACGACGATTATAACGGGTATCTAGATGACTTTATAGGTAATGCGGGATCGCTTTGGGATGATGGTTCAGTTGCGTATGGGCACGAAACGTCGATTGCTGGTGTCATCGGTGCATCGGGAAACAATGCTAAGGGACAAGCTGGTATAAACTGGAACGTTAGGTTGATGTTGTTATCCGGAGGTACTTCCTATGCGATAACCTACGCAGTTGACAACGGCGCAGATGTGGTGAATATTTCGTACGCAGGACAAGGTATTGGTCAGAGTGCTGCAGTTGATTACGCGTGGGCAAACGGGACGATTGTGGTTTATGCTGCTGGTAACAGTAATGCACTGATACCGTATTCATCGACAAGATCGGAGCATACAATTCTTGTGGGCGGGTTGTTATTCGACAACACTAAAGCGAGTTGGTCGGACTACGGAGCAAGATTAGATTTCGCCGCCACCGGATATGGAATGCTGATGCCGACGAGCGATTGGCTCCAGAGTCCGTATATCGCTTCGTTCGCTGGAACACCCAAAGGAAAACTTGTAAGCGACATAGATGGTGATCCCGCGTTTGTTTACTACGATTGGGAGAACGATAGTTTGTTCTTAGCAAGAGATTACGGTTCTGGTTGGACATATGAAACTGTAAGTCAAGGAGACTACATCGGACTCTATGCTTCGCTTGCGTTTGATAGTACAAACACACCACATATCAGTGCATATGATTATGACGATCGCAAACTCGTTCATTTAACATACAACGGTTTGAGCTGGGATGTTACTGAGGTAACATCCGCCGACGATCAGGGGCAGTACACATCAATAATGATTGCAAGCGACGATACACCACGGATTGCCTTTGTTGATAAGACAAATGCAACGGTTAGATATGCGTCATACGACGGAGGCTGGACTCTGGAAGATATCGACGACATTGGGGCATTTGACGAGTCGCTATTCAAACAACACGTTAGTCTAAAGCTGGCGGCCGATGACACCCCAATGGTTGCCTACTACGATATCGGAAGCGGTGATCTTATGTATGCAACAAAACCTTCTTCCACATGGGATATCACAACGGTTGATTCCTCAGGCGATGTCGGTGCCTATCTTGATATGGACCTAGATAGCAATGACTATCCGAGGGTCGTTTACTCAAACGTCGACTTCTGGGACGTTAAGCTAGCAACCTACGACGGAAGTACCTGGTCGACTGAAAATGTATTGACAACAGGAGATGTGGGGAAGTTTGACAATCACCTTGCGATAAAGAGCGACGATAGTGTTGTTATTACAACGGCAGATGAGACCAAAAAACTTCACTCATTAACGTATAACGGTTCGAGTTGGGACGACGAGGTGTTTGGGACGAGTGAGTACCTCGGCGCAATCCATACGATGGATCTGATCGGCGATGAACCGGAGGTGATCGCGTTCTCGTGGCATCGTGGGATGTACGATGCTCGCTACAGTTCAGGTTGGACGGTAGAGTACCTGCGCGATTTTGGCACGAACTACAAATATAGTAACGGTACATCGTTTGCCGCACCTGTCATTGTCGGATCAGCGGCATTGTTAATCAGTGCTCATCCCGATTGGTCTATAGATGAGATCTACTGGTTGTTAGCCTCTACGGCGACACACTACGGAAGTGGGGGAACATGGCATGACACCTCAAGAGGTTGGGGAGTACCAAATTTAAAGGCTGCATTGGATGTCAGTGATCCGTTAGTGGACGACACCTTCCCAACGGCGAGTATCTCTTCGCCCGCAGATGGTTCAACCGTCGCAAAAGGTGTTGTCGCTGTCACAGGGAGCGCTTCGGACGACAACTTCACATATTACGATCTCTTATATAAGAGACATACGACGTCAACCTGGTCCGCCATTAACCATTCTGTCAGGTTGCCGGTTACGGACGACGTCCTTGGTTCTTGGAATGCATCAGGTCTGGAAGACGGGGATTACGATCTACGTTTGGTCGTTCATGATTGGTATCAATCAACAACAGTTGATTACGTCATTACGGTAGGGGTGGGCGAACCAACCCCTACGCCGACCTTGATTCCTACCCCTACGATTGCTTTTACAGAAAATGAGTTCGGTAAGACCAGTGGAAGCTTTGCTCCCAACGGTGCGGTGTATTCGATCATCTCTAATGGAGATGATGTTTATATAGGAGGCGATTTTAGTTACCTCGGTACCTACACAGGTATCGGTACCTACGTCAATTCTCAGACAGGAGCGTTGAGTGAGTTTCCGGTGATAGACTCGGGGGTAGTTTACGCGTCAGTTGCTGATGGGACAGGAGGTATTCTTGTAGGCGGATCATTCTCTAAATCCGGCGATATTGATTTAAATAATATTGTTCACGTTCTTTCAGATGGCACTATTGACACGAACTTTAAACCTAATGTTTCAGGGGCCGTAAAATCGATAGCTATCTCCGGAAACGATGTATATATTGGCGGTTCTTTCACGTCTGTGAATGGAGTCACGCGAAACAGAATGGCAAAGTTGTCACTTGTCGACGGCGGCTTAGATAGTACGTTTAATCCAAACGCCAATCAGACGGTAAACACGATCGCGGTCGCTTCAGATGGATTATATGTGGGGGGTGTGTTTACAACCTTGGGAGGAGAGGATCGTGACTACTTCGCAAAGATCAACAAAAACGATGGCTCGGTAATCTCGGCGTTTAATCTCGGTTTTAATGGAGAGGTAAAAGATCTTCTTTTGTCTGGGACTAGTCTTTATGCAGGTGGGGCATTTTCGATCGTAGGGGGATACGGCAGATCTAATCTTGTAAAGATTGACACCACAAATGCAACGGTTGACCTAACATTTCTTTCTCAGCCGAATTCGACTGTTCTAAGCATAGTTAAATCAGGTACGAGCCTATATGTCAGTGGGTACTTTACTAATATTGGAGGATATGCAAAATCATATTTGGGAAAGATAAATGCGAATACCGGCACTCTCGATCTGTCGTTTAGTGCAGAGGTTAATGGCGTTGTGTACAAAACAAAATACTCAAACGAGAAATTGTTTATCTCCGGGGGGTTTACAGAGCTGAATGGAGAAGAAAATTACACATTGGGTAAAGTATCTGCACTAACAGGCGAAACGGATTCGGGATTTGATGCGAGTGCGGGACCTTCGGCATATTCAATCGAGATAGTTGGGGGTGATCTTTTTGTTGGTGGGAGTTTCAAATCAGTTAATGGATACGTGCGAAACCGTGTCGCAAAGATTAACAACACAACAGGACTAGTGGACCCGGATTTTAAGGTTGCTGTAAACTCGGTGGTCAACAGTATGGCGTTGTTCGGAAACAACCTTTATATAGGGGGAACGTTTTCGGTCGTTGACGGCAACAGTATCGGTAAGGTCGCGAAGATTGATGCCACAACCGGGGCAGTCGACGCCGCTTTTAACCCGAATCCCAGCATCGTAGTTTACTCGCTAGCAGCTGATCAGGACAATCTATACGTCGGTGGATTCATTATTTCTATTGGGGGACAATCAATTTCACACGTAGCAAAGGTGGATGCATCGTCGGGAGTAGTCGACACCGGTTTTTCACTCAGCCCTAACAATATCGTTAACTCTCTTTTGTTGGATGGAAACTCATTATATATCGGAGGGCCCTTCTCGAATATTGGGGGAGAATCACTAAACGGAATAGTCAAGGTCGACAAGTCAAGTGGTGTTGTCGATACCGACTTTAACGCGAACGTTGATGGTACGATTTCGAAGATGCTTGTAGATGGTGCCGACCTTTATCTGGCTGGTGGTTTCACCACAGTAGGGGGCGTAGCAAGAAATAGTGTTGCAAAGGTTGATAAGTCAACGGGGGCACTCAAGAGTTTCGATCCTGATTCTAATAACTGGGTTTATGCTTTAGCCAAAGACGATGAACATGTTTACCTAGGGGGCTCTTTTACTCAGATGGGTGGAGAAACATTTTTGCGTTTTGCGGCTGTTGGTGTGACTACAATCATGGCAAACGATAAGTATACTTTTGTAATTCCTTACGACGTGTCTGCAATCGAACTGGTTGGCGATGACAAGTATGTTGGTGGGGGGTTCTCAAGCGTAAATGGTGAAGATCGATACGGATATTTGTTTAAGATTACTGAGGACGTCGAAGCACCTGATATCTCACTAACACCGCTTAGCCCGGATCCTACAACGGATAAAACGCCAACATTCGAGGGTGAGGCCACCGACGCGATCGGCCTTGTAACCTCGGTGTCGTATCAGATTGATTCAAATAGTGGGAGCTGGAAGAGTTGCAGTGCGAACGATAGTTCATTCGACGAGGAAAACGAATCATTTGAGTGCAATGTGCCAACCGCGCTCAGTCTCGGCTCGCACACAATCTACGTTAGGGCTACCGATTCAAACGGTAACACAACCCTTCTTGGTAATGAGGTGACCGACGTGTTCACGGTTTATACTCCTACACCAACGCCTACGGCGACCCCGACGCCGACTCCAACGACCGTACCGGGTTCAACAGTAACTCCGACTTCAGCTCACGTAGCACCGCCAACCATTATCAAACTTCTCTCGATGGGGAACTTAACTATGATCGATGGAGTATATGTTTATTACTACACGACAGGCAATGACTTAACTTTCAGTGGTATAACATCACCGAACGCAACGGTCGTCCTTACGATTTACTCCGATCCATATCGTTGTACTACCCAAGCAGACGGAGAGGGATACTGGGAGTGTTCATTTGCGGAAGACATACCAAACGGATATCACCGACTAACGATTGATGCGTACTACGATGGTAGTACTTCGATCTCAACCCAAGAATATACCCTTGGTATCGGTGTCGGCCTCGCCCAAACAGGTGATCCGGCCGCCGGTATCATGTTATTAGGTGTATTCATGTTGTCAATCGCCGCATCTCTTTACCCACTACGAAAGATGATGAGTATGCGTGAATAACGAACGGATTGTAAAGGCAATATAAGACTGATAAAGTGAATAAGTGAGTTCAAAAAACTACCTCTCAAAGGCCAATGCATTTCTAGTAGTATTATTAATGCTTCTAACTTTTGGCTCAACCAAGATTCAGGCATCGACTGCTGATTACATTTTAAACAGTATCGACTTTATCTCCAGTGATGGTGGTCGGGTGGAGTGGTCGCATGATGGAAACTGGATCTACTATGATCATCGCGAGGTCGATGGGTTTTTTGACGTTTATCGGATGGAACCGGATGGTACAAACAGCGAATGTTTGACCTGTGATCATGTTGATCTACCTAATCAAAATCAAGGGCAGCCAGCAGAAAGTCCTGATGGCAATTATATTGTTTTTCAGGCAGAAGACCCAACGCATCCGTATCCAAGCTTGCATAATCCGGCAGAACCTGGAGGCGGTGTATGGAACAACTTGTGGGTAATGGATTTAAGAGACGATAACGTTTATCAACTCACAACGGTCTATATCGGGGCTTCGTACACAAGTGGCAGTTTGCATCCCCACTTTTCGCATGATGGGACAAAGATTGCTTGGGGAGACAGAGAAGGGGCGTCCACCGAGGTTCTAGGCAATTGGCGGCTTGCGGTTGCAGACTTTGTTGAGACACCGACGCCGCATCTGGCTAACACCGTTTATTATGATCCGGGAGATAACACTAATCATTGGCTTGAGATGTCGAGCTGGTCACTTGATGACTCTGAGATCTACATAAGCTGTAGTTGTACAACTGGACAGGATGATTCAACGATGGATGTAGTTAAGGTTAACCTTGGCAGTAGTGCCTGGACTAGGATTACAACAACCTCGGGGGTAGGCAGTGAAGATGCTGAGTGGGATGAGTTCGGGCACGTTAATCCGGTTTATGGTGACGTCATTATGCGAATGAGCAGTATTCCGTATGGCACAACGGATGGCAGCCCTGATTTTGCAACGATGATTGGTTGGCTTAAGACAGAATTTTGGCTGACCGATCTGGATGGTTCTAATCCTGTGCGCCTAAGTTACTTTAATGATTCGGGCAGTCCTGACTATATAGCCGGCGGCGTGATCGCCTCTGATCTTAGTTGGGATCCAACAGGTACTAAGGCGGTTGGTTTCGTTTGGGTAAAGGCAACCGATCCGACAGAGCATATTGCCATTCTTGATTTTACGCGGGTATCGCCGACTGCAACACCGACACCTACATCGACCCCAACCCCTACGAGTGCGCCGGGTAGTACCCCGACACCGACTCCTTCGGTAAGCTTGGAACCCACGACAACACCCGTTCCAAGCGCCAGTCCTTCATCAACTCCAACTCCTACGCCGACAACATCATCGAATCCTCACGTTCCG
>JAGQKZ010000040.1 GCA_020429745.1 candidate division WWE3 bacterium
GAGGTTGTGAACGAGCTTGCAGGTTCAGAGCTTCTAGAATTAATCGCAAAACCAGGAACCTCCGATGAAAAAAATCTCGTCTACGAAAACCCGTTTGGATTTAGAGAGGTAGATGATTGGATTATCCCCTGGGAAGAGGTTAGCGATTCCGAGGGGACAGGCATCGTCCATATCGCGCCCAGTGCAGGTAAAGAGGACTTTGAGCTAAGCAAACAATTCACAATGACGGAGATCTCGCAACATCCGTCTATCGACGATTTCGGATTATACGTGGAGGGTTTTGGTAAATACACAGGTCAAAGTGTGTTTGATGTACGATCACAGATCTACGACGACCTTAAAGAAAAAGGCTTATTCTACAAGACAGAGCAGATCTTCCACTCGTACCCACATTGTTGGCGTTGTAAACATGAGTTGGTCTTTCGCACAACAAAAGAGTGGTTTATTAAGGCTGACGAGATTCGCCCTCTTATGAAGGAGGCTGCCGCTGGCGTTAACTGGATGCCCGAGCACGCTGGTAAACGTATGCAAGATTGGCTGAATAACATGGGAGACTGGCCTATCTCACGCAAGCGTTACTGGGGCCTGGCCTTGCCTTTCTATGAAAACGAGGACAAAACAAGATTTTATGTCGTTGGGAGTAAGGAAGAGTTAAAAGAGCTGGCACTAAACCCTAAAAAGGTCGACGATCTGCCGGAGTTGCATCGCCCATGGATCGATGAGATCGAGTTAGACGGGGCAAAGATACGCATCGATGGTGAAACACAGAGCGGTGTTTGGCGACGTGTTCTCGATGTAGGTGACTGTTGGCTAGACGCTGGAATCGTGCCGTTCTCAACACTGAACTACCTTTCAGATAAAGGCTATTGGGAGGAGTGGTATCCGTTTGAGCTCATCACCGAATATGTGCCGCAGGTCAAGTTGTGGTTTTACGCCACGTTGTTTATGTCGGTTGCTCTGCAAGGTAAAGCTCCATGGCAAAACGTTCTGGCGACGGGTTTTCTGGTAGATGAAAAGGGTAAGGCGATGCATAAGAGCGCTGGAAACGCGATAGCCTTTGATGAGGCGGCAGATAACAGTGGTGCGGATCCGATACGCTGGCTTTACCTACGTGAGCGTTCGGCAAACCGTCACGGCACAGGCAATCTCCGTTTTGGCTACAACATACTAAACGATGTGCGCCGCCGTTTCCTCGTTATCCTACTCAACAGCTTCAGGTTCTTCGTACAAAACGCCACACTTGACGGATTCACACCAACCAGTACTCAGAAGGTTCCGGAATCGCAACACGTGTTGGATAAGTGGGTTTTGAGCCGCTTTAGTAACGTATTAAAGACGACAACCAGCTCAATTGAGGAGTTCGATTCACCGACCGCCGCAGAAACGATCGAACGATTTGTCGTGAACGATCTTTCGCAGTGGTATATTCGCCGCAGCCGAGATCGTGTCGGACCATCAACAACAGACGAACAAGACAAGCAGCAGTTTTACGAAGTAGCGTACTTTATTTTCGACAACCTCACGCGTATGCTTGCACCTTTTGTGCCATTTATGAGTGAATCGATCTACCAATCCTACAAAAACGATGACGATCCCGTCTCTGTGCACTTGACGGACTGGCCCACGCTACACGAAGAACTTATACAAAATAAACTTGAAAATGAGATGGACGTTGCACGTTCAATCGTTGAAAAGATTCATGCAAGGCGTAAAGCCGCCAACATTAAATTACGCCAGCCTCTTGCTGCATCTACGGTAACCGTCAACGTTGAGGTCGACATAAAAGAGGCGATACTTGCCGTAATCCGCGATGAGGTTAACGTCAAGAATATTACGCTAAAGTACGATAATGAAGCCTCGGAACTCGACATAGAGCTGGAGACCGAGATCAGTGAAGAGTTAAGACAGGAGGGTGAACTAAGAGAGTTTGTAAGGGCGGTGCAGTCGATGCGCAAAAGTTCCGGACTAACACCCGATCAACGAATCTACATGTACATCGGCTCTGAAGGTGACGAGGTGATGCGATTAATCGATCGTTTCGGCGAAGAGATGCGTCAAAAGCTACTCGTGGAGGAGATAGTTTTTGACGATGACACCAGGTTTGAGAAAAAGGATACAATAGAGTTCGATGGATTTTCTACCGAAGTTTCGATTTCCAAAGTTTGATCTTGTCATCCCAGTAGCGGCTTTGTTTCTTATCATTATTGGGCTTTCTACCATCCAGAGTACGATTCTGGCTGGAGGAGAATCAAACCCTGTGCTGCAAGCCAACCTCATAAACGTACAGATTCTTTCGGTCGTTATCGGTTTTGCCGTGTTGGCGATAATCTCAAAACTCAACTACCACTACCTCGAACACTTTTCCGTACTGTTATACATCGTTGCGATTATATTACTTGTAGTCGTATTGTTTTTAGCCGACCCGACGCGCGGTTCAGTGCGCTGGCTTACGATTGGTCCCGTCAATTTACAACCCTCAACGTATAGTACTTTGATGCTTATACTCTTTTTTGCTTATTATTTCACAAAGGTTGGTGACAAGATAAACAAGATAAAGTACTTAATCTTGAGCGTCGTTCTTGTCATGATTCCGGCATTTTTGCTTTTACTTGAGCCGGACTTGGGAAGCGCTCTACTGCTTCTTATCGTATACGTCGTTTTGCTACATATGACGTCACTCTCCTGGAAGAAGTTGCTTACTCTCTACATTATGGCGATTCTGGCCGTGCCGCTCCTGTGGTTTAATCTTGAATCCTACCAAAAGGACCGTATCTTTTCATTCGTGAACCCTGCAGCCGACCCGTCAGCTACCGGGTACAACGTTATCCAATCGATGATCGCTGTCGGATCAGGTCAACTTTTGGGCCGCGGGTGGGGGAGAGGAACCCAAAGTCACCTTCAGTACCTGCCTGAACAACACACCGATTTTATCTTTGCGACGTTCGCCGAAGAGCAGGGTTTTGTCGGTGCGCTTGTGCTTCTTACAATAATCCTCCTTATCATCATAAGGCTCGTGTTAATATGCACACGCACTACAGATAACTTCGGAAAGCTGATCGTCGTTGGTGTTCTGACCTGGTACTGTATTCATATCTTTATCAATATCGGCATGAACATCGGAATAGCGCCAATAACCGGTATACCGTTGCTTTTTGTCAGTTACGGTGGTTCCGCTATGGTGGCAGCGTTAACCGCTATGGGAATCGTTGAGTCGGTTTATCGATTTGGCGTAGAAGATGCATCTGTGAGTTAACGAAGGAAGTTGCATTTAAAGTTTCAATAGAGTAAACTTTTGACTTGCCATTGGTGGATTCGTGGTAAAATAGCTTACAAATATGGAATATGCAGTAATTGAAATCGGAACAAAGCAATATGTCGTTGAGAAGGGCAGTCAGATAAGAATTGATCTGTTAAAAGACGAGGTAGGTTCTTCTGTGACCTTTGAAAACGTGCCGTTATACGTCAATGATGAAAACGTAGAGCTTGGTACTCCATACGTTGATTATCAGGTGGTAGCTAAGGTCGTTGATAAGGTCCGTGATCCAAAGAAGATGGGAATTAAGTACGAGACCGGCAGTTATCGCAAGAAGTTCGGTAACCGTCAAGATCGTTCGCTTATCGAGATCGTTGATATTAAAAAAGCTACCAAGAAAAGTACTAAGTAATGGCTAAAAAGAAGCAGGCTGGTTCACGCGCCAGGCAACAAAAAAGATCAAAGGGACACGTCGGTTTGGGTGTTAAGAAGCACGGTGGTGAGGCTGTTGTTGCAGGTAATATTATCGTCCGACAGCGCGGCACAAAGTTTTATCCTGGTGTAAACGCAGGAATTGGGCGCGATTTCAGCGTCTTCTCGTTGATTGATGGTGTGGTGCAATACAACGAGCGCCAGAAGCGTACTTATATTGACGTATTTCCAGAAGGAGCTGTGGAGCTAAGTCGTTCACAGGACGGTGCGTCATCAGCTGAAGCCTCTGAATAGTTCTCAACGTTTCAGTTTACTTTTTTGCTTTCTCGTTTTAGACTTAGTTTATGCCCGACTACAGTTTTGCCTACGTTAAGATCGATAGTTTATTGCCCAATCCTCTCAAGCCCAGGAGTCACATAGATCGCGACTCATTGATGCTGCTTGTTGAATCGATAAGACAGTACGGATTATTCACGCCTTTGCTTGTAGGGAAGACGAATGCGGGTCTTCAGATAATCGCCGGCGAAAGAAGATGGCGCGCCGCCAAGATTGCAGGTCTCGATGAGGTTCCGACTATGCAGGTTGATGCGACACCACTTGAGCTGGTCTTACTATTTCTTGAAGAGAATCTGCAACGTGAACAGGTCAATCTAATCGAGTTGGCCTCAGCGATGAGGATGCTCCTAAAACGCGATGGGTTTACGTTAAAGGTGTTGGGTTCCCGACTCAAGATGACCGAAGACAAGATTGACGACGTGCTGCAGGTACTTGAGCTCCCATCTCAGGTTCAGGAGGACTATCTAGCAGGCGCGATAAGCGATGAAAGGTTGTTGGAGTTAACGAAGGTGGAAGATCCGATCGTGTTAATGCAAAAATCGAAGTCTAGTTAACGGCCAGTACTGAAAGATTACGTTGCCCACAACATCTGAAAACTTTACGGTACCCCAATAGCGCGAATCGCTGCTCTCCAGTCGGTTGTCGCCCATAACGAACAGCTCACCTTCTTTTACACTATAGCTTTCCCCATCTCCCAAAAACACACCGCCTTTAGTTTTTCCTGAAGTGTAACCTTCAACTATCTTCTTACCGTTTAGATACACATCACCATCTTGCAAACTTACGACATCTCCCGGCAACGCGATGATTCGCTTAACGTAGTCATACTTTTTATCGACCGGGTAATGGAAAACAATGATCTCGCCGTGATGAAAGTTATCGAAGTAACGACTGATCTTTTCTGAGATAACATAGTTGCCTGTGTTGAAGGTAGGATACATGCTTTGACCTTCAATCTCATTAGGTTGTGCGATAAGGAAATATACGACACAAAACATCGCGACCGCAATTGCTAGATTGATTAAAAACTCTATCACTTCTAGGGAAGGACGTCGTGGCTTCATGGTATTTGGTGGTCGCACCTCGGCTCGAACGAGGGACCTTCCCGATGTGACCGGGATGCTCTACCAACTGAGCTATGCGACCAATAACATAATTATACCCCAATTGCGTATAATACAAGCTATATGAAGGTTTTTAGTAAACGTAACGAAGGTTTTACATGCGAAAACTGCGGTCAAGAGATCTTCCCGCATCCGAGCAGCTCACGCGACCATTGCAATTATTGTCTCTACTCAAAACATGTGGATATAAACCCGGGCGACCGACAAAACGACTGCCAAGGCCTTTTAGAGCCAATCGGAATGCGACGTAAATATCAAAAGGATCAGATTGTATATCGGTGTGTTAAGTGTAAGCAGCTTGCTTACAACGTAATTGCTCCTGATGATGATAACAACATGATTGTAGTATTATCAGGTGAGGCATGGTCGTAGATCCAAAGGTATCCGTAGTAATTGTTATTTCCAGGGGAGTAGAAGACGTAGATCGTTATAGGACCTTTACCAACTGTTTTTCTAGTTTATCAAAGCAATCTTACGATCATGAGAAGTTCGAGATAATTTTAGTCAATAGCGGTGCAAATTATTCTTCGCAACAAATCAATGAACTTATTGCGATAGCAGCGCAAGACAACACATTCTTTACTTACCTGGATCCGAAACAAGGAAATATTGGTGCAGCACGTGCACGAAATTATGGAGCAAATGCAATCAGATTTGGCAAGACAAAACTGCAGTCAGATATCATTGCGATCACTGACGACGACGTGTTAGTGCCCTCAAATTGGTTGAGTGAATTAATTAAACCCTATACTGCAAATATGAATGTAGTTTGTACAGGAGGACTATGTTTACCGCCCAAACCTTTGACCGAAAAAAATATTTTCGCGTTCTATGATTTAGTAATTTACGGAAGATGTTTTAAGCATAAGGTCGAATACAGTGAACTTTATGATCAACTGCCGGAGTCATACACCTCAACAGACATCGACGAGCACCCCGTTTACACTGGTTCGATAACATACGATAGAAAGGTTTTTGAAGAGAGCGGAGGATTTCCCGAAGATTACCCACATTTTGTTTATGGCGAAGATGCTAACTTGAAAGAAAGAATAATGCGTGAACAATTAGGAAAATTCATATTTGTTCCGGTAATCAGTACGCATTTGGCGCTTTATAACTGGCAAAGATTTATGCTACAACAGATGAGCAGAGGAATTAGTATCCTGTATTATGAGAAAAATCATAACGTAAAGGTACAGAAAAGATTAAATATTGCACTAAGAATAATTGCTACACCAATTGTTACAGTCATTAATCTACTGAATAATCTACGACAACCGAAGATAGCATTCCTTGACTCGGTTGCTTATTTTTGGCGCCAATATGGAAAATTAAAGTATTATAATTCAGTTTATGAATAATAAAAAAATTAAGTTACTATTCACTGACCACGCGCCCTTAGTTGGCGGTGCGCTGATTGCTTTGCTTAGGCACATTGAGAACATCGACAACAAAAGATTCGAGGCACATCTAGTAGTTTCACCGGATTGTGAGGATTTTAATCTTAAGGCACGCAATAAATTAGGCCCTCGTTTTCACGTTATACCTTTTGGTAGGCTTAAACCACTTAGTTTCCGGACACCATTTCAGTTCATTACGTCGATATTCCATCTGTTACGGTTGGCGATCAAGCTAAAATCTGAGGTGCTAATCGCGAATGTCGAGCGTGCGTTTTATTCGACTTTCATCGTCTCTCTGATCCTTAATCGTGAACTCATTCTAATTATCAGGGATTTTGAGTTCTCCCATACGCTGCTTAGACTGACACGCTTTAAGGTATCGCACTATCTTGTAGTCTCGGACAAGATTAAAAGTTTTTACCAGCTTCCAAGCGACAAGACAACTGTAGTTTATGTAGGTTCTGACATATATAAAATCTACGAAAAAATATCTTCAGACCAGATTAGAAATAATAGAATAAAAAACATCAACGCCAACGATGATGATTTTGTCATCGGTTTTGTCGGGAGAATAATCGAATGGAAGGGTCCATTTCTCATGCTCGAGGCTTTAAATTTACTTCTAAAGGAGTATGAGGAGCTCGGCCTAATAATTAAGCCTGATAACGTTAAACTTGCAATGCTTGGAACGGGCCCTGATGAACAAGAAGTGCGTGAGTATATAAATCAACAAAGTTTGTCAATGCATGTCGTCTTTCCAGGTTTTGTTGACAATACGCCTTTATGGTATAAGTCATTTGACGTTTACGTTCACGCCTCTGTTGGAGACGAGCCTTATGCAACCACAGTAATTGAAGCAGCATTTGCCAAGACACCCATAATTGCAACCAATACGGGAGGAACTGCTGAGTTTATTGTCAATGAGTCTACAGGGCTCCTAATAGAACCGAATGTACAAGAATTGAAAACCGCACTTGTCCGAACGGTTAACGATGCAGACTTGAGGAAAAATTTAGCAGATAATGCGTACGAGAGAGCTGTCTCCGAAAACAAGGA
>JAGQKZ010000041.1 GCA_020429745.1 candidate division WWE3 bacterium
TTAATCGCGTGTTTTTCGTTGGCGTACTGAGGAAAGAACCTCTTATAACTTGATGTTATCGTGTCGCCAGGCGATATGCAGTTGACGCGTACGCCTTTACTTTTCAGTTCTTGAGTTAAACCAACTGCAAGGTCTTCCAGCGCTTTCTTGCTAACGTAGTAGGGCAACCAGCCACTCGCCGAATCGAATGTTCCAGAGATAAAGACGATCTTTCCTCCGCTTGATATTTGTTTAGAGATCGTTTGCAAAAGAAGCATCGGTGCCAGCATACCGACATTGATCGTTTCTATGATTGTAGATGAGCTGTATTTCTCGAACGGGATGTTGTAGAAGGCCTTATCGTAGTCGTGATACACGCCGGCTGCGTGAATGAACAAATCGATGCGTCGAAACTGCTTAACGATTGCTGTCGTTAATCTGTTAACCGCATCAAGGTCGTTTAGGTCACAAGGCATCGTTACTGCGCTACCTAGATGTCTATGGTTCAAATCCTTTTCGAGATCTTCCAGACGTTTACTAGGTCGCGACGTTAGTATAACGCGGTATCCTTCGTGTACTAAGCGTCTGGCAATGTCGCTACCAATGTCGGATGTTGAACCAGTAATAATGGCCGTTTTTCGGTCACTTGTCCGAGTACTGTTCATATTATGCAATACTTTACTACTAAGGCTTGTTTTTGTTAAAATGATGTCCAGATAATGAACAGAATCTCTAAATCGGTGACGACGCAGATCCTTGGACTCTTGGACGCATTAGGATTAACCAAGGATGAGGCTCGCGTTTACAAAACCTTACTCTCGTTTGGTCCGCTTACAAAACTAGATCTCTCAAGACAAAGCGACATCAATCGCACCAACGTTTATCGAATAGTTGAGCGTCTTGTAAAGCTAGGCATTGTTCAGGAGCTTATTGAAGAGCACACAACTCTGGTTTCACCCACGGGAATTAACGAGATTAGACAAATGGTTGAGGAACAACAACGTCGTACTAATCTGTTGGTTAACAATATGCCGATCCTTGAGTCTGTTTTCTCTGATATTCAGCAGCTCAGAGACAAGCAGACGCGCGTAGTATTTTATCGAGGCCACGAAGGAATACGTCAAATGGCATGGAATAACCTTCGTGCCAAGGGCGAGATCGTAGGCTACACCTATCGATTCTACTCTGAGGTATTGGGCAAGAAGATGTTTAAAAAGTGGCTCGAGGAGCTTATACGAAAAGATCTTAAGATTCGCGAGATCATCTCCGACACCTATCTTAACTTAAAAACAATTCACCCCAAGGAGGACGTGATTCTCGAATCAAACTGTGAAACCCGCTACATCAGCAAAGATGTCCTTGATTACGATCACCAGCTTGATATTTATAACGACGTGGTGGCGATTTATAACTGGTACGAAGGCGAAGTATTTGGTGTAGAGATACACAATCAAAAGGTCGCCAAGTTGCAAAAGCAACTCTTTGAGATTGTTTGGAAGCTGGCAAAACCGCTAGATCGGAGTATTGGGAAGAATGACTAAAAAACAGCGAGATATCCAAAAAGAGATTCTGGGAAAACTTCTAAGCACTAACGGGCTGCGTTACACCGATGCCCGACCATCTCGCGTAGAAAATGACCTATTCAACTATCACTTGCAGTTTCTTGTTGAAAAAGGATTGGTTGAAAAACACGAAGATGATGGTTTGTATTACTTAACTCAAGCAGGGAAACAATACATCGAGGGGAATATCTCGCTCACCCAAGAAGGGAGACCATATTTCCGTTTTAGGGTGGGAGTCTTGGTTATCGCATTAATAGTTGACCATGGCGAGACATTGATTCTTAGCCACACCCGTAAACGCCATCCGTTTTATGGTGATACAGGAGCGATCACGGGGAAGGTCCACGCTAGTGAAAGGGTTAAAGATACAGCCTTGAGAAAACTAGAGGAGGAGACCGGGCTCGTTGGGGGTAAAGTTGAAGTAAAAGGCCTGATGCGAAAAATAAGAAAGACAGAAGATGGAGAGCTGTTTTTTGATAGCTTTTGGTTTATTTGTTTGGTTAGGGGGGCAGATGGAGAACTGGTAGTAGAAAATGAGTTCGGAATAAATCGTTGGTCGACTTGGGATGAGGCTATTGCAAGCGAAGAGGGTTCGAAGCAAGGGAGCAAGAACCTCGTAGAAATCTATAAGAAGTTGCGGGATAAACCGAATGAGGAACTGCCATTTATATATTTCGAAGAGGAGACGCGGGTCCCCGAGTTCTAGCTTGATGCGAGCTCGGATTATCTTGTAAGCAAAAAACGAGTGTGGGATAATTTGAAAATGACAAGTGAACTTGGTCTAAACGCTGGAATCGATCCAGCTAAAGAGTCGCAAGCGTCAGTTGAGACGGAAAAGAAGTTTAAGGTTAAAGATATTGTGCGATTGCGAGAATTGTTGGACGGCCGAGAGCCAGACAGGATGTCGCTTCGAGGTTACCGTAACTGTGAGCATATGGTTTCAGATGCTGGAAAGCTGACAGACAATGAGTTGGGGATCGATTGTGACCTTCCAATTGGTGTCTCTATCGAGTCGGGTTCATTACAGGGTTGGGCTTATAGGTTGACGTTTACCAGCATGACAGAGGGTATGGCGATGTTGAAATCGCCACCTACTGAAGAAGGGCTGGAAGAAGGGATGAGGGTTGCCGTCGAGATCCCAATTAAAGTAGCCGAAGAGAAGGTCGCTGATTTCATTGAAGGTTGCGATGTGGGGTATGTTCTTAAGTAGAGATACTACATCGCCTTGGGTGATGGCACGACGAGGCTCGAGGTCGACGAGATTCAGGATTCAATGGGAAATATTGGTTACCTTGTTGAGGTAGAGAACCCACCAGATAACTTGGGGGAGATACTTCCAGAATGGGTCGGAGATGACGCAACAACTGAGGAGTTCACCGTTTATTCTTTTGCCAAAGATGGTTTGCCTGATACGTTACGTGTTGAGTAGTTACCGAGGCAATCCTCACTAGAATGTGCTTGGATCTTATAGTAATATTCCGCCATGAGGCCAATAGAAACTTATAAAAATCAGGGATTTTTACTTCTAGAAGAGGACACGACTGTCGAACTTGACGATTATGAGACTCTGAAGGGGTATTTTGATGGTTACGGCAAGGTGGTGTTTACCTTAATGATGAGGTACTTTGAGTTGCCAACCTGGCCGACGTTAATCTTTTTTGATCTTACCCCAGAGCTTGAACCCGTACTCAATAAATTTCTTGAACGCGCAGGTAGTTTTTTTATCCGCACCGATTCCTACAAAAACCTCGTTGATAACCAGGGTATTCCAGTTTGTCCCAAAGATGAGGTTGTTGATGCGATAAAAAAGATGAAGGAACACCGCGAAAGATATATTTTAGTTTTGGCCCCGCCTACGATAGAAGACCAGACCTATAAGAGCATTGGCAATTGTCGTGCCGGATATCTACAGGGTGAAGAGGTACAAGAGTGGACAGGTCCTGGTTTCGCCGAATATCACCTGGCAAAAGACAGATTTCCGCGAAAAGCTACCGTGCACGCATATTTACGTCGAGTAAAAAACGGTCATGTCGAAAAGTTGTTCTTGGTTGGTCGAAAACAGTTTATACAAGACCTCGATCAATTACGGTTCGAAATTGGGGCAGATAAGAAGGGTATGAGGAAGATGTTTATGGACGAAGATGTATTTAAGTCTTTACTTGGGCGGTCTTTCATAGGTAAAGAGCCAACAAACGATGAGTTAGAGGAGGCATATAAGATCTGGCTGCAAAAAGAGTCAGAAGAGAGGGGCTTGAAAAAAGAGGAGATAGAGAGAGAGTTCGTGGAGATCGGAGAGAGGGTTCACGCAAGTGTTAGGGGGGAGTTCCCGTTAGCAGATTTTCTTGAATCTAAGGAAGAGTATTGGGAACCGCCCAAAAAATATGTAAATTTGGTAACAAAACATCTCGAGTTGTTTAGGGAGAGGTGCGAGAAGTTAGGTATCGACCCCAATGAAAAGTTACTCACAATGACTTTTACGAAGGGTATTACCAGTGAAGATGTAGTGTTTTGGGATATACATAATCTGATTACTGATTCTTAACCATGTGGTCATAAGGGTAGGTGAGTAAAGCAATGAAAAAAGAAGATTTAAAATTATCAGGGTTGCCTGCTTGCTACGGTGAGGCCGTGGGAACTGTTGTCTTTGTGAGATCGCAAGACGACCTCGTAAAAGTAGACGAACAGTCAATAGTAGTTACCGATAAGCTAACTTCGGAATACACCGAGGCGTATATTAAGGCAGCCGGCGTGATTACGCAGACGGGTGGCGTTACTTGTCACGCAGCAATCGTCTGTCGCGAGTATCAAACACCGTGCATTGTCTCCTGCCGCGAATGTTTTGATGTGTTTCAAGAGGGTGAATCAATAGAGATTGATTCCAAGTTATTGTTGGCTAAGTTGCTCAACAAAAACTAGCACGAAGCCGTCTGGGTCTTTAATTACAACCTCGCGCGTACCCCAGGGGAATTCACGAATGGGTACAGCGATAGAAATGTTGTTGGCAGTGGCAGTTGTGACGATGTCTTTTACTGATTTAACCTTGATCATGGCAGATACTTTAGAAGAGGATATCTCTTGTTTAAATACGTCTGGATTAACAGCCATATGACCGTCCGCTACTTCAAGTAAGCCTTCCCCCACAGCAAAGATCGCACCGTTGTAGCTTTCCGGTGCCGTCGGTATTCCGTCGGGAAGACTCGTTAAGAACTCCATTGAACCGTATGCGAAGACGGGCTTCATCCCAAGGTCGCTGTAAAAGTTAACGGAATCCCTAATGTCTTTCGCTTTTATGTGAATCCCAAGTGAGTTGTACTTGACGTTCATATGTATGCATTTTCGACTAATATGTTGCAAAATGAAAGATATGAGTGTACATACTTATGTATGAACGTGTTTTACACGGCGTCGTTTACGGGAAAGAATAAATATCAAAAGTACTACGATATGGTGCTTCGTGCGATTCAGTCCACAGGTGTCGACGTTGTTTCCCCTGAACTCGGTAATTATCTGGATTTATTAAGTGAGAGTTTTAAGAAGCGTTTCACGTCAAACAATCAGAAATTGCACTACGAAGCAATACGACAAGGTATTACGAGGGCCGATGCGGTTGTTATTGAGATCAGCAACGAAGATTTTCAGTTGGGTCATGAAGCAACGCTGGCTATTCAAAACAAGAAATACGTTTTATGTCTGTCGATTCACGAAGATTTTAGTCAGAAGATTAAAAACCCATATTTTATTGGCGCAAAATATAATGAGTTTGACGTTGAAGGGATAGTAGCCAACTTTATTAAACTATCCTCAGGCGAAAAGTACTCAACACGGTTCAACCTGCTTCTAAAGCCTAGTCAATTGAAGTATTTAGAAAAGGCAGCTGTTAAGGAAGGTGTAAACGTATCGGAGTATGTTCGGTTATTGATCGAACTTGATAGATCAGGCAGAGAAGATTAAAGGTATTTCTTGCCTCTTAACTTTTCTGGCAGGTATGATGTATTTTCCGGATATTTTTCGTAGTCTTTGCCATAGCCGAGTTCCTTCATTAATTTGGTAGGCGCGTTTCGAATCATCATCGGGATGTCTAAGTTGCCATGTTCTTCAACGTCGGCTTGTGCTTTGCGCAATGCATCATACGCCGACCGGTCTTTTTTGCAGTTGGCTAAATAAGCAACGCCATGTACTAAGTTAATAGCGCACTCAGGGTAACCGATCGTCTCGCAGGCGCGGAAAACCGCATTGGCAACGACTAAAGCGGTTGGATTCGCAAGTCCCACGTCTTCACTTGCAAAAACAACCATACGCCGGGCGATAAACTTGGGATCTGCTCCCGCTTCGATCATGCGTGCTAGGTAATAAATTGCTGCGTCGGCATCGCTGGCACGCATCGACTTAATAAAAGCACTGATTGTGTTGTAGTGTTCCTCACCACCCTTGTCGTAGAGCAAGTGTTCTTTCTGGAATGCTTCCTTAACTATGTTTTTATCTATCACCACATCTTCGTTCTCGTCGTGTTTTGCCAACTTGACGGCTAGTTCGAGAGTGTTTAAAGCCGTGCGAGCGTCGCCGTTGCTTAGTTCAGCAATTAGCGTGGCAATATCGTTGCCGAACGTAACACTACGCACACTCGACCATTCTGCCGCTCTATCTGCGGCCTTTTGAACGACGGCGGTCAGGTGGTTTATCTCCAGGGGTTGTAACACGAGAACCCGGCTGCGCGAGATTAACGGTGATATTACTTCGAAGCTCGGATTTTCGGTTGTTGCACCAATTAAAGTAACGGTGCCGTTTTCAACGTAGGGGAGAAGGTGGTCTTGTTGCGCCTTGCTAAAACGGTGGATTTCATCAACAAAGAGAATGGTCCGTTGCGCCATAAGAGTTCGCCGTGCATGGTCTGCCTGATCAACAACGCGGTGGATGTCTTTCACGCCACTGTTCGTCGCTGAGAGCTCAACGAAATGAGCGTCGGTCTGGTTTGCGATAATCCTTGCCAGTGTGGTTTTGCCACTACCTGGTGGTCCCCATAAAATCATCGACGGAACGTCGTCGCTTTCGATGAGGTTACGTACGATTTTGCCCTCGCCAACCAAATGTTCCTGCCCAAAGAACTTAGAGAGTGATTGAGGGCGCATTAGATCGGCCAACGGGCGATTGTTTTGCATATTGAGATTGTACCAACGAGTATGTGTTAACGTAACTGCACGAATGTATACATTGTATTTATCTAGTTACGAGTTATGGTACTTGGTGAGTCACTACCTGGTTAATGTGGTTTTTCCCCAGAGTATGGCGATTCTATGCTAAAATATGGCCCAGAGTTTGAATTAAATTTGGAGCCAATATTATGAACACACAGTGCTTAAACAACAATCAATACCGACACAATCTCTTTGTATCGCCCAAAACGTATCGCTCGTAAAGAGTGATGGTTCTCCTATTCTTCCGCATTTATCACTGAGTCTCGCCAATGAAAAGATCGGTTTAGTCGGTCGCAACGGCGTTGGTAAGACAACACTGATAAATATCTTGCTTGGTGAGGTTCGTCCTTCTTCTGGAACAGTCGAGAACAATGCACACTGCGTTTATCTGCCGCAATCGTTCAGCGGTGGAGATATCAGTACTCTGTCGGGCGTCTTTGAAAAGTCTACGTGGGGTACGGCAAGAGAGGGACGATTCCGCGCACAAGCTGGCAAACTCGGATTACAGGCGGTTGATTTTGATCGTCCCCTGGTTACTTTTAGCGGTGGTGAGCGGGTGAAGCTTTGGCTGGCTAATCTTCTCTCACAAAATCCGGATATCATCATCCTTGACGAGCCGACAAATAATCTTGATATTTACGGACGCAGCGTTCTTTGCGATTTTGTAAAGCAGACGAACAAAGCCTTGCTGATCGTGAGCCATGATCGAGAACTATTACGGTTGGTCGATCGTATCTATGAACTTACACCTAACGGTCTGAAAGAATTTGGTGGTAATTATGACTTTTATCAAAATCAGAAAGATGTTTTTGCAAGGGCCTTTGAGAGTGAGGTC
>JAGQKZ010000042.1 GCA_020429745.1 candidate division WWE3 bacterium
TGGTGGGCGATGTAGGACTCGAACCTACGACCCTCGCGGTGTAAACGCGATGCTCTGGCCAACTGAGCTAATCGCCCATATAATTTCAAGGACCAAACAATATGTTAATTCCACTTACCGGCACAAGCCAACTGCCTGCCCGCCACGCTAACACTGGCATTGCAGACGGGCCTGCCCGACAACGGCTGAGCCGTAGGCGACGCGGGCGGGAGCTAATCGCCCGAATAAGCAAATTGATTTTAACATAGCTACCGATTTTATTGCGAAAAAAGAGTGCGATTTGATACAATAGCGAGCAGTACGCCGAGGTTGCCAACGTGGTTTCAAGGCGCCGGTCTGAAGAACCGGTTATGGGGGTTCGATTCCCTCCCTCGGCACCATTAATAATTTCTTTTGAAATTATTAACGACGCTGACGGCTTTGTCTCTGCAGACCACCTCAAGTCTAAGTCATTAGGATTTTAAGATAGTCCTATTCTGTTATAATTGGCATACGTATGGGCCATAAGACATATCCTGAGCTACTTTCTGAAGTAAAAGAAGCGGAAGATCTAGTTAAGGTTGGCGGTCAGTATACGCACTATAAACATCCGGATAAACCGTATGATGTTCTGTTTGTCGGTATCACCGAGTGGGATGAAAATCCTGTTGTGATATATCGGAGCAGAACTAGGGGTGAAGATGTTGTATGGGTGCGAAGATTGACAGGCGAAGATGGCTGGTTAACTCCTGCTACGGACCAAGACGGCAATCAGGTTGATCGCTTTGTCCCCTACCAAGAATAGTCGTTTATCTCACTGATCGCTAATGAACTAGTCACAATTTCAGACGTTTCTTATCTGTTAGAATGAGGGTAGATTATGAAATGGCCTATCAACAAAATCGATTATCCTCATCGAGAAGCGATACTCTCCCGCGTTCGCGCAGACAGCACACCCGATAACGGCTACTACTTCCTCCTGATCCTTTCTGTGATAATTACGACCTTTGGACTAATTTTAAATTCAGGTGCGGTGATCATCGGGGGTATGATAATTGCGCCGCTACTTAACCCGATCATCGGGATCGGTGTCTCGGTTGTTAAAGGTGAGGAACGTTGGTTAACAAACCTACTTGCTTTGGTCCTCAAGAGCATTCTTATCTCTACTGCCGTGGCGGCCTTAATCACCATCATCTCACCGCTGCGTGAACCGACAAAGGAGATCTTATCGCGCACGGAACCCAACCTCATCGACCTTATCATCGCCCTTGCATCAGGAGCTGCAGGTGCTTATGCAGTTAGCGCACGTGAGCGACTAATCTCGCTTATGGGCGTGGCCGTCGCCGCCGCCCTTGTTCCCCCTCTTGCAGTTGTGGGCTACGCGATCGCCACAGGTTCCTTCGATCTCGCCGGTGGTGCGCTCTTGTTGTTTTTAGCAAACCTGTTTGCAGTCATTGTTGCCACGGTGATTGTTTTTTATATGCTTGGGTTTTCGCCAGGTCGTAAAGAAGAGACGCGTCATCTAGCTCGGCGCGACTTTGCCATCAGCGCAGTTATATTTATTTCGATAACGATCGTGCTTTCAGTTTTCCTCTTCAACACAATAAGATCAGCTCAGCGAGTGCAAACGATTGAGGACGAGGTGCATACTTTTCTCAACAATTACGATGACCTCGAGCTAATCTCGGTTGATGAATCTCAGACGATAACAGGCAAGAAACTCAAACTAACGATGCGTGGCCCGGCCAACCTTACAAAACGCGCCGTGAGTATTCTAGATAGTCAGATCGAAAACAGATTGGGCGAAGCGATCGATTTGCAAATCATACTTATCCCTGCTACAAAAATACTAGATGAATAAATTGCCCGTATTTCCTATCGCATTAAAGATGTTAATCGTACCTGTTTGGATGACGGTTACCTTTGGAGTTATTGTTGGTAGTTTTGCCTTTGTGTTCTCCTCGAACGCTCGCGCAGAAAATAACATCTTGGGTGTACGTGACGAACAAACTTATCAGTTCTACACAGCCGTCCCGCAAAATCGTAGTCAGCTTGTGCAACAGATTGAGGTCGCCGATACAAGATACTTGAAGTTGAAGGAGTTTTTTAGGATCTACAACGCCCCACTAACGATGGTAGATGCGGCATCTGACTTTATCGCCGCCGCGGATTACTATCAACTCCCCTGGACGCTGCTTCCTGCTATCTCCTGTAAGGAGAGTGGCTGTGGACGTATTATTCCTACCGGAAGCTTCAATCCATTTGGGTGGGCGGTTTATACCGGCCAAACATCCGGAGCAAACTTTAGTTCGTTCAACGAAGCGGTATGGGTTGTTGCAAAGGGGTTGCGCGCGGATTACTACGATCAAGGGTTAGATACAATCGCTGAGATCGAAACAAAATACACGCCACCGAGTGCTGCCACGCATCAACATTGGCAGATCGACGTGAGCTTCTTCATGGATCAGCTTGAAACTTGGAGTCTTTAGTCTTTAAAATTGGCTTTAATAAAGTGTTTGAGATCGTCTTTCAAGTCGTCTCTTTGCATCGCAAATTTGAATGTAGTCTGCAGGTAACGCAGAGGATCGCCCGTCGTTAACCATTCTCCATCGATTGGTTGTGCGATAACCTTCCGACCTTGTTGAGCGAGCGAATTAAGAAGATCAATCACCCACAACTCACCGTCCTTACCCGTGTTCATCTTTTCGGCTTCACGTACAACATCGTAGCTAAAAACAAATCTTCCAAACTGCGCCATGTTTGAAGGGGCTTGTCCAACCGGTACCTTTTCGATTCCTAACTCCATCTCGTATTTATAATCCGCGTTCTCTTTGTATTTTACAGTTCCATAGCGTTCAACCTCAGAATCTGGTACCTCTTGGACTGCCAGTACTGCTGAAGGATGATGCTTCTCGTAAACATCAATTAACTGTTTGGTAACGGGAGTTTGAGAGAGCGTCATGTCGTCGCCAAACATGTAAACGAATGCCTCGTCATCATCGATCAGATTTTTGGCCACAACGATGGGCGTTGCGTTCCCGTAAGGTAGGTGTTTGCGTTGACGAATATACGTGAAGTTTGCCATTCTAGGTATATCTTGAACGATCTTTAGTCGGTCCAACTTGCCACTCTCTTCAAGGGACTTCTCTAGCTCCAGATTGTTATCGAAGAAATCTTCCATCATGTGTTGTCCCGCACGAGTAACGAGGATTATGTCGGTGATGCCCGATTCGACTGCCTCTTCGACCAAGTACTGAATGATTGGCTTGTCGATTATCGGCAGCATCTCTTTAGGCTGATTTTTGGTTGCCGGCAAAAACCTTGTGCCGTAGCCAGCAACAGCAATGACAGCCTTGGTGATCTTAGTATGATTCTTCATTGAGCAAAGCGAAAAAAATGCACGGACATCAACCCCGTACATATCGATGGTACATCAAAGTAGTATCATGGTCAAACTCAAAGAGTTGTCCAGCCTACGTTAGTAATACCAACTTCTTTCATTTTGCGAAAGATAGGTTTATGATTGATCTAGAGATGTTGCCTATTAACGAGATATTGTTTTCGTTTGATTTTAATCCGTACGTAATTTTTCCATTGATGGCGGTGATTATCTACGCCGGCATCGCCCACTATATCTATCTTCAAGGCTTGTCTAAAAAGGAGAACGTCTGGTTTATGCTCATGGCTGTTATGTATGCCCTGGCCGGGTTCTCTGAAGCATTGGCTCGATCGTCTGTTTACGATACAGGAGCATCTTTCTGGTGGTCAATGGAGGCGTTCGCGCAGACGTTTATGCTCACAATTACGATCGGTGCGGTTTTAGTTCTCGTGGGGAAAGAGAACCTCCTTCGGGGTATGCGTAAGGCTTTGATATTTATCCCGGCTGCCGTAACAACGTTCCTAGCTTTTTATACTAATTTGATGGTTGATCACATCCCAGGAAACGGAATAATCGAAGATTTGGGTTGGGGACGAGCTGGAGGTGAGTTTGCCTGGGTTCTGCGAATATGGTTGGTTCTAGGCACGCTTGTTGCATTGGCTATATTGATAATTTATCGCTTTAAGACCGACAATTCTAAGAGAAAGAAACAGTTCACGTTAATTGCGATCGGAATAATTGCAACGATGTTTTTATATCCGATTATAGAAAGACTTCAGGGTGCGATACCTCTTATCAGCGATATTCCTCACGGACCGTTCGATACTTTGCCGATTATGTTGTCGATCATATACGCGATTAAACGGTACGGTCTTTTTGAGGTAAATCCAGCCACCTTGGTCGGCAATCTCGTTACAACGATGACAGAGGTTGTATTTGTCGTCAATCCAAACGATCATACTATCGAGTACGTTACCGGCGATACGGAGTCTGTGCTTGGTTATAAACCGGAGGAGATAACTGGTTTGAGTCTTTCTGAGATCGTGAAAGATCATTGGGAAAGTTTGAAACAACAAGCATTTGTGCCAATAGTAGAAGGTGAGCAAAATAAGGCCGTTGCTGAACTCGAGATAGACACCAGTAACCGAGGTGTCGTTCCGTTAAAGATCACTACTTCCGCGTACAGGGAGTGGAGATCAATCAAAGGGATCGTTGTTGTGGCGACTGATCTTACCGAGACGAGAGAACTCCTGCACGTTATGGCAGAGAGAAATAAGCTTGTGATGATACAAGAATCCGTACTCGATGGCTTAATTACCGTTGATTATGACAACAAGATTACTATGGTAAATACATCAGCGCTTAAGATTATCGGTGCGTCTAAGGAAGAGGTTATGGGGAGACCGTTAACAGAGGTGTTCGAACGAATTCAAAAAGATGAAGAAACTTTCAGTGTTGAAGCACTACTCCCGCAGAGAAGGTTCGATAATGACGATAGGTTTTTTAACGTGACCGGGGCAACGATTGTACTTTATAACGGAAGTAGCATCGACGTGGATCTTACCGGTTCGGCGATAAAAGAAGGTAAAGATGTTAACCTGCAGACGATAATTACCCTTCATGATCTTTCCGAAGAGAAGTATCTCGAACGGATGAAATTGGACTTTGTTGCTATGGCAGCGCATGAGTTGCGTACTCCCCTAACCTCGATTAAAGGGTACCTGTCGATGTATCGTGAGCAGTATGAAAACAAATCAAATACAGAGGAAGGTCTGTTGTTGGGACGTATCGATAGATCTGCTGAACAACTCGTAACCTTGATGGAGAATCTTCTTTCGGCTTCTAAGATAGAACAAGGTGAGTTGAACGTTTATTTGAAGTCGACGGATTGGGTCAAGTTAGTGAGCGAGGAGGTTGATATGCTGCAGGTCCTGGCGACCGAAAAAGGTCTGGAACTTAAATTTAATAAACCAAAGGCGAAGTTGCCCTCCGTGGCTGTCGATCAACTTCGAATAAAAGAGGTTGTAAACAACCTGATCTCGAACGGCATTAAGTATACCCAAGAAGGTTCAGTGACGGTTTCTGTTGAGTACGATGAAGACAATAATCGCGTGCTTACCTCGATCGCAGATACCGGTGAGGGGATTCCCACAGAGGCGATCCCACATATGTTCAAGAAGTTTTTCAGGGTACATGGTGAACTTGAGATGGGGTCAAAGGGCACAGGATTAGGATTGTTTATATCCAAAAGCATTCTTGGCTTACACAACGGTGATATCTGGGTAGAGAGCGAAGGCCCTGGGAAAGGCTCAACGTTCAAGTTTTATTTGCCGGTATCGAACTAGATAAGGTCGGATCGTTACCATGTTCTAGGGTTTGTGACAACAAACTTCTAAATATTTTTTGCTGGAAAAATTATGGTAGAGTTTTAAAAAGTTCGTTAGTTTCGCTTTTGCGAAACGGTAAATAATTTCTACAAAGAAATTATTATGGAGCGGCGGACCGGATTTGAACCGGCGACCTCTTCCTTGGCAAGGAAGCGTTCTACCACTGAACTACCACCGCGAAATTAAAGCAGAACTTTAATTCTAAGACTTTTGCTAAGTAAAAAGTCCATGTCACCTAGATCGTATTACGTACGTCATACCATAGTCTCGTTTAAGTTTCACGAAGTGAAACTAAACCACTGCCGCGCCCGCCAACAGCTGAGCCGTAGGCGATGCGGGCGGGAACTACCACCGCGAATTTGAAACCAAGTTTCAAATTTGGAGTTTGACTGCGTCAAACTCCACTACACAATCTCCGTTTATCCAACAATGAGCTAACAAGTTGCAAATTTAAGAGACGCTTACATGCAACGGTAATGCAATTTTACGCTAGGGTGGCAATTGCATGCAAGTGAACTTGCCAAGTTAACATACGTCGCGAAGAAATCTTGCGTACTTAGTACCTCCCCTCTTGTGTGCATCGCGATGAGGTGGTAACTTATTACTATCGTGCCTACGACAGTCTTAGTTGTTGATGACGAAAAATCTTACCGTGATGCTTTAACTCTCGCCTTAGCGAATGAAGGATATAAGGTGCAAACAGCCGCAAACGGCCAAAGAGCTTTGGAGATTATCGAGAAGCTTCCAATTGACCTTGTCTTGCTAGATATCATGATGCCTCAGCTAAACGGCAAAGAGTTTTTGGAAAAGTTAAACGAAGAGGGACGAAATATCCCCTGCATAGTCGTCTCCAATATGGATCAACCTGAGGCCTATCCGGGCGCTGTGGAGTATCTTATTAAAGCTAATTATACTTTGGGAGACGTGGTCACGGAGGTTAAAAAAACCATCGGGATGGCCGAAGGTCTTGACGCATCGTACTAGCTTTTTCATCTTTAGAGATTGGGTCCTGTACAATACAACTTGTGCATACTCTTTATTTAGTTTCGACTCCAATCGGTAACCGAGCTGACATCAGTATTCGTGCACTTGAAACCCTGTGGAACGTTGATGTGATACTCTGCGAAGACACGCGCACAACGCAGGAGTTGCTTAACACCTATAAATCGCGTTTCGATCGTCCGTATCCAAAGCTCCTTTCCTACAACGACCATAACCGTGATCGTCGTATCCCTGCAGTCCTCGATTTGTTGATTAAAGGTCAAGATGTGGCGCTTGTAAGTGATCAGGGAACACCAATCCTCTCTGATCCGGGTTATGGACTTACTAAGGAGATCTACAAACTTAACGACCCAAAGATTGTTGTCGAAGTTATTCCTGGCGCTAATGCCCTACTGCCGGCGTTACAACTCTCGGGTTTTCCACCGGATAGATTTTTCTTTGCTGGGTTTCTTCCAAAATCAGATAAAAGGCGCCGTGAAATGATCGCGAACTTTCCTTCAACGACGGTGATCATTTACGAATCCCCACGGAGAATCCGTGAATTACTTGAGCAAACATGTGACGTTCTTGGTCCTGAGAAAAAAGTTGCTATCTGTCGTGAGCTTACTAAAAAGCATCAAGAGGCGTTGCGTGGAAGCGTTGATGACCTGTTGGGAATTGATCTAAAAGAACGCGTAAAAGGTGAGGTTGTGGTCGTGATCGATAATAATCCACAAAAAGGATAGCCCCACCCTGGTTAAAAGTAACCAAGGTGGGTTTGCAGGTCTCGGCTTAGTGAATAACGCCAGCGCTTTCTG
>JAGQKZ010000043.1 GCA_020429745.1 candidate division WWE3 bacterium
GGGTGCTTTGATCGGCGGATTTACGTTTAGTAACTTTTCTGCGTCGTCCATCTGATCACTCTTCATATCGACGTCTGTTTTCGGCATAGCGTCTTCATTCATCGTGTCGCTCACCGCCTTATCGGCGATGCCTTGTTCGAGTGTAACAAGCGAACGATAAATTGGCAGATCGAGAATCGCGGCCTCAATATCTTTATCCAGTCCGGTGATGATTAAGAGTCCGACGATTACGAGGATGACGCCTAACGCACGTTTAAATAATCCGCGTGGATCAGCAAGCGATTTAAGTCTTGAGGTGAGGCGCTGTCCAAAAAGCGCGATCAAAAGCAAAAAGCCACCGAGGCCCGCAACGTAAGCTATTAAATAGACGATTCCTTGCGCAAAACTGGCCGGCAGTATCGTCGAGAGAATTAAAAAGTATGTTGGTGAGCAGCTGCTAAACACGGGCCCTAGTGCAAGCCCAACGGCGATCTCCCCGCCTAAGCCTTCTTTCTGGCTGCTTTCGTTAAGCATCTCGTCGGATTTTGTCGACATTCCCGTTTTTACACTGATCTGATCCCAAATCGATGGGAAGACGGTGACGATTCCGAATAACAAGACGATAACACCAGAAAGCGTTGTCCAAAAGCTTTGCGGAATCGAGATAAAGATGGTGCTGGCTTTTAATATTAATGTGAAGATGAATACGGAAAACGAAAGCGACAAAACGACGGCGAGTGCTTTACGAAAGTTTTTCGTTTGGGCGGAGGTGCTAAGAATTACTGGCAGAAATGGCAAAACACACGGGGTTAAAACGGTGATGACGCCGGCGAGAAATGAGAGGATTAAAACATTAAGCATGACGGTGTTGGTTCAAAGGTATTAAAGTTGAAAGGTTGTAAGGTCTGTAGGTTTCTGACACTGATTTTATCTTAGACAAAATATTCGTTTTTATAGCTTTTCGACGATGGATTGCAGGGTTGGACTGCCGGCCCATTTTTGAATCATGTTGCCGTCGGCGTCGACCTGTACTAACGTGTGCTGGTAAGTAATGCCGTACTTTTGCTTTAGCGCTGTTTCGGTGTCGTAGTCGACCTTTAAGATTGTTAGTCCGTCTGGGACTTCATGCATGCTTATGTCGGCATCGAGAGCTTGGCAGGTTGGGCACCAGTTGGCCTTAAAGAACAAGACGACGTCGCCATCGTTTGCTTTTGCAAGTTTGCTCTCGTCGTAGTCTTCGTAAGTTCCTTTCGAACTTTGCATCATCGCGGTCTCAGTCGGGGTCGGAGTCTCCCCTGTCATTGAATCGTCGTCATTCATCATCGAATCGTCACCGGCGTTTTCGTCGTCTTTCATCATCGCTTCGGTCGGGGTTGCCTCGTCTTTCATCATCGTATCGGATGGTGTAGCTGTGGGTGTCGGTGTCGGTTCAGCGGTCATCTGGTTCTGGGAAAAGAAAGCAAGTCCAATTGCGATGGCAATAACACCGACAACAGCAACGACGATGAGGATGGTGTTTCCGCGCTGGTTTTTCATAAACACCATGTTAAGTCAACTTGACATGTGTTGTCAAGGGGGATAAGAAAATCCCTGTTGAAACAAACTATTACTGTGATAGAATGTAGCCAGAATTTGGCCAAGGAAGAAAACCAGCCGGATTTGTATATGAACTGACTGCAAAAAGTGTGAGTGCAGTTCGTATGCAGGTCCGGCTTTTTTTATAGGTAATGTCTGGAGTCACTTGAAAACCCTACGAAGAAAGTAGTTAAGTGGATACAGTGAAACGTAAAAGGCATATATGAAGTAGGCGACAAACGAATGAAAAATACTATTAAGTTATAAAAACAGCCAATGCTTAGCTTTAATGAAATAATAACAATTGTTGGAATATTGATTTCACTTTTTGGAATTATTACTTCAGTGACTTTGCATTTTCTCTCGGAACAATCAAGCATGAATACACGCTTAGGACAGGTCGAAGGTCAGATTCAGAACATGATGAGATCAGAAGATAGCATTAGTGAAGAAAAACTGAATGTTTTGAACGAAAAAATTGAAATGTTATATAGGTCTTTGGAACAATCCGAAATACAAGGGAATCAGTAGCGTTATATGTGCTTGTGTTGTTCTGGGGTCCATTTTGGGGTGTTTACCAGGACGAGTTTTAGATCGTTGCCTTCCGTCCAATACGTCTCCCCTTTTTCGAAGTGATAGGTATCGCCTTCTTGAATATGAAAATCGCCGAGCTCGGAATGAATTACACCTACCCCGCTAATCACAAAATAAATCTCCTCGCATTCCGTATTGGCAACCCTGCCTTCGTCTGGATACCTGCCATTTATCGTGGCTGTGCAGATACTCACGTTCTTGCTGTCGAGCCGATACTCGAACACTTCGCAGTTATCGGAGTTTGAGACTTTGGTGGCGGAATCCTTTTTTACGAGCATGAGTAAATAATTGTTTATCTAACTTTAATTCCTTTCGCTGTACATTACGATGCTCACGATCTTGGCAATCAACATTCCGGCAAGCGTTACAATCAAGATCGGATCAAGGTCGTGATTAAGGCTTTGATAAACGATGCCGATCGTTAGGATCGCGACCCCGATTAAAAACGAGTTGCGTCCGGCTTTGGCGTAGTGCGTCTCTTCCCTTTCGTCCCTTGCCTTCTGCCTCCAAACTGCGGCGATGTAATACATCACGATCGCACTAATGGCCACAAGGAGCGACATATGCACCATCTCGATCATCACAAACCCGCCCGGATTGAGCACGGTGATCGAAAGCACGATTAGCCCGAGCAGCACTAGTAGTTCCTTTGCGTAGTTTTTTATCTTCATCGTGTAACCTTTATCGTTCTACTACATTAAATACCGAATCGATTGTTTCCTCAAGCGCGATACAAATCTTAAACGCCAACAAAAGCGACGGCGTGTAGTTCCCTTTTTCGAGCGCGATAATCGTCTGCCGGGTAACACCAACTTTGTCTGCGAGCTCCTGTTGGGTTAACGATCTTTCTTCGCGATATCGGCGTACCTCGTTGTTAAGCGTTAACTGCATACTTGCATTTTATCCCACGTGTCCATTTAGTTGATTTGAGTTTCAAGGTAAAATAAACAGATGAAATACATCGTTGCGATTCTGCTTTTTATTTTAGTGGTAGCAGGAGTCGGCGCGGGAGCTTATCTTTGGTACAAAAACGATCAGATGCAAACAAAATACGGTGAAGTAACAGTTAAAGGTGAAACTTTTAAGGTCGAACTAGCCAACACGCAAGAGAAACGCGAGCTCGGATTAGGAGGAAGAACTTTTCTTGCCGACGACGAGGGAATGTTATTCGTTTTCTCGGCGAGTGGTTTCTATCCGTTCTGGATGAAAGACATGGAGATGCCTATCGATATTATCTGGATCAACGACGGACTAATCGCTGACGTGGCGGCAAACGTTCCCGCGCCGGTTGAAGGTGAGAAATTAGGGAACTATTATCCTGTGAATCCCGGCAATTTGGTTTTAGAGGTCAATGCCGGAGTGATTGATAGGTTGAGCATCAAGATCGGCGATCCAGTTCAGGTGAACTATTAATAGCCTCCCTTTCGGTGAGTCTTAATTCTTTTCGTTTATTGAAAATGTAGGCGTAACGTACATAATAATGCTGCCGGAACGATGTGAATCGCTCCGGCGTAACTAGTAATGAGTAATTAGGAATGTGGGGCTTGGGATGTGGGATGGAAATGCTCTTGATATAATTAGGTGGTAACATTTTAAGCCATGCATGTTTATACAGAAATGCTTAGACCGCACGTGTATAGCCTGGATGTATTTGTGTTAGAAAGTTGCTTGCAACGTCTCACAAATACTCCGTGCTAAAGCAAAGCTTTAGCCCCTGTAGCTCCCGTCCGCATCGCCTACGGCTCAGCTGTTGGCGGGCAGGCCGAGTTTGCGTAACGGTTAGTGGGCGTGTTTCGATATAACTGATAGAATAGGTTGGTTGTGCCCCTGTAGCTCAACTGGATAGAGCAGGAGTGTTCTAAACTCAAGGTTGGAGGTTCGAGCCCTCCCAGGGGTACCAGGTACCAGACGGCACCTGGCGTAGCCAGAGAGTATGGGACCTGAGTCAGGTACAGACTTGTACCTGGCCAGAACGGTTTGGCTCGTAAAAAATGTACGCATTCAAATGAAATATTATTACGTTTACGTCTTACACAATCCTGTTAATGGGTTTGTTTATATTGGTTTTTCTTCGAATCTAAAGCAACGAATTAACTACCATAATGCAGGTCGAGTTAAATCTACAAAACATTATTTGCCACTAACGCTAGTTTTTTATGAAGCTTATATCAAAAAGTCTGACGCCATGAGGCGCGAAAAGTATTTGAAAACAAGTCGAGGAAAAACCACACTCAAGACGAGGTTGAAAGATTATTTTTCAGATGTGTGACTTTGTGAGAAACCAGAAGCCCTTTGGGAAGGGCCCCTGGTTCTCTTTGTTAGCTACGAAAGCCACGGCGGATCACCGATGTAGATGACATCATCCCGTCCGTTCGGCGCTGCCGGTGCTTCCGGCGCTTGTACTTGCCTTCGTTCGACACGAAGAGGTAAACGAAGTTGTCGAGCTTCTGCAAGTACAACTTGCTGCGGCAATACTGCAATGTCTCCCGTGCGTGTTGCAGGATCTGCGATGAGCAGATCCCTGCCTCGACACTGGCGGAAGAAATCACAGTATGCACACTGACTACCCACGTTGCGAGGAAACGACAGAGCTGTGAGGTTGTCGATCACATGATCGATGGTCCTGCCGAACTCGTCAATGTCCTCCTTTGTACGATAGGTCGGGTACATCTTTCCACTGCGCAGGTGCCACCACACAAAAGCGATTGGCCATTTTCCTGTGGCCTCATGATAAAGCCAGGTGTAGGCGGTTGGTTGCTCGTACGCATGTAGTGGGAACTGTTTCCGTGCCCACTCCTCCACCGTTGCCGTCTGGCCTTCTGGTTTCCACGGGGAGTAAGATGCACGATTAGTCTTGAGGTCCACTAGGACGACAGGATCGAAGTCTGGGTGCAGTTTCCCATCTACGATCAACTCAGGCCGCAACCGCTCGATCGTTGCCAAGTCGACCTCACGCACCTGGTCGATGAATCCTAGTAGTTTGACTATGTGGTTCCAGTTCGCCTCTAGTCGCCACTCGATGTGCAGTGGTCGTGGCCTTTCGACTGCAACCTTCCAGTAGTTGGTAACACAGATTGCTACCAGCTGCTGATAGGTTTCAAGGTCCTGCTGCGTGTAAGGTTGTAGGATGGCAAGATTCTCCTCGAGAGACCTCCTCCAGAAAAAGTAGCCTGCCTTCACCGCGGACTTCAGGGTCTGGTAGTACATCGGTCGATCGCACTTCGTCTTTGTGTGCATCCTTTCCGCATGTTGGTGCATAAATGAACCGAAGAGCCTAGGAAGGTCGACAACTGTCGGAGGTTTCGGGTCACACAGATACTGGAACCAGTACCTTCTCGGACAGCTCATATACGCTGATATGCCCGAGTAACTTAAACGAAGCACATTTCACCTCGCTTTCTCAGAAATGCTTACTTGAAAATGTGCAAGTGGGGGCTTGCTTGTGGGGTAGTTAGTTGGGCCGCAAAGGCCCAGTTTAGTTAGGTGAAGGTATTATATTACTTATTAGTTGGATTGAGTAGGACCTTTGGGTTCAACCCAATCACTCCTTGTTTTTGGCAGTCTTGCTTTCCGCTTAAGTGCAGAGCTTAATGTTTTGATTGCATGCTTCTGTACATCCATAACTTTTCTCGTTATAAAAACTAGATTTACATCGCCGTTGCTATTTGGGATTGGTTCTTCGATCACCTCTAAGACCTCTAATCCTTGCATTTCAAGATCAAACTCGATGTCTTCGCGTGGTGGAATAAACCTATCGTTAAAGTGAACGCCATCTGGCGAACTTATCTCATAAAAAAATGAATCCAATTCGCTTTCCGGAACACCGAACTTGAGCATGTGAGCTCTATAGCTTTCCAGTCGTTTTGCGTAATCGCCTTTTGCTGGGTCTGGCATATCCACGATCGCTAGACCTCCAGGTTCTAGTACTCGACTTATCTCACCCAGGGTTTTTGAAAATACTGTAGGGCCTTCGCATTCAGGTAAGCTCCGTCCAAGACATGTCACCACTTTAGCGGCCTCACTCTTTAGGGGTAACGCCTTCCAGTCTGCTTGTGCGACGGCTTGTCCGGACTTTTCGTGAGCGATCTGTGCGTGACGGAAGGTAAAGTCAAGCCCGACGGTATGGCTGTAGCCTAAATTTTTCATATCGTCTTCAAGCCAACCCGTTCCCGATGCGATGTCGACAAAAACGCCTTCTTTCGTTATTTGGTACTTTTGCAACGTCTCGTCAAGCATCTTGCTTCGGAACTCTCGTGTTTTGTTGCTGGTATCGTAGTCTTCCATTCGGAATATGTTGTACATTTCTTCGGATTCTAAAACGGCGTTTGTTTCATCAGAGAGACCCATCAAATTTGCTAATATTTGGTCGATTCCCTCTCGTTCCTCGTCGGAGATGGCCGTCATATTTCTTGTTTCGTACAGATCGTTGAGTATGTGTGGCAGGTGATTTGGGTATTCCCGTAAAAATCTACCGAGCACCGGGAAGACAATCTCGTCTCGTGAAGGATCTGCGGCTAGTGATCTATATAACATGTGCATGTGCTCGTTTGGTATGGACATGTAATACAGCGGTGACAAATCTTCATAATCTTCTGTAGTAATAAGATATGACTTTATCGCATCTCCAACAGCCAACGCTGCGTCGCTTTCTTCAGGTATGCCAGTAACAAGCAGCTTGTAAAGTGAATATTGATTGTCGATTTCTAAGCAATTCAGTAAAACATCGTGGTTTCGCAAAACGAAAGTAGTTAATTCGCCTCTATCTGAAGGGCTTAACTTACCTACAACTTTACGAAGAACGGTTATGATTGCATCTCTATCGGCAAATTCAGTGTTAGGCTCATCGGCAATTTCGCCGAGAACAGTAGAGATGAATCCGTGATGCTGTGATGCGTCGCTGCCAGCTTCGCGAAAAGGTTCATTGAGGTTCTGAGTTGTTGTTGAGTTAGGTCCTTCTGGCCAAGGTATTTGTAAAAAAGTGTCGTCAGTCGCGTCTTCTTCGAAATACTCCGGGTAAGCAGATTCTGCAACGCCGTACGATGGGTTTTCAGTGATTTGGGTGAATGCATCCTGGCAGATAATAGTTTCCACCTCGGTTAACGTCGGCGTCCAGTCCTCGTTTGCTACCGCTTCGGCCATTTTGCGTACCAGTGTCCAGCGATTGCTGCTCCTTATCTCTTCGCTAGTGAAACGAGGGGCGCTTTTTTCAGCAACAAAAGTAACTTCCCCGTGCTTAGGATGGTTGTGAGGGGTGCCATGTTCTGTGTATCCGCTGTTACGCATGATTCTTTTCGTTT
>JAGQKZ010000044.1 GCA_020429745.1 candidate division WWE3 bacterium
CTTCTTATCGTGATCAACTCCTTGGATCCATTTACTTACATCTTTTCGTGCAGCCTCTGTGGGTTCACGTGAGAGTTGACTTGGGAGATATCCTTGTTGGAAACAGTAATCTAGTATCTGTTGAGGGGAATATCTAGAGGCTTCGATATAACCGTCAACACCAGCCTTAAAAGCTTGCTCGATGATGACAATTTGGCTGTAACTTGCTATAAAGACAAATTTGCCATAATCAGCTTTATCCTGTTTGAGGTTCTTCAATACGTCAATACCATGCATTTTCGGGAGCGAGAGGTTGCTCAAAATTAGGTCGTAACGCTTGCTTTTGGCCATTCGTAGTGCGTATAAACCGTTATCTGCTTCTTCGACTGTAAAACCTTGTTTAGAAAACAGATCAACGTATAGCCATCGCAAAAAGTCTTCACCATTTACAATTAGTATCCTGAATTCAGAGGGTGCAGTTCCTGAGTTGTTCTCACTTGTCTGATCCATTTTTCTTATTATTTACAACTTTATTGTCACGTTATGAGTAATGTTAACTTTTACTGAGCACATGTCTGTGGTACGCCTGGCAGGGCTCGAACCTGCGACCTCAACTTCCGCAAAGTTGCGCTCTATCCATCTGAGCTACAGGCGCTTAACTGGTTGCTTCGCAATCAAAGTTGCACGCGCGTACATTTTACCTTGTCATAGAGGAATTGTGAAGTGATGACGACTAGTGACGACTGAATAGTTTTGCGTACCAGTTTACGAACGTTTGGGGTAAATATGGTTCAATTCGTGCAATTACATTATCTAGAGTATTGTGCCAATTGCGTTCACCTTCCTCATGGTAGGGAAGATACTTTAATAGCTCCTCTTCGATCTTATCCCTAAGTTCTTGCGTACCTTCTTTTGTCAGAGGCAACTCAAACACCTGGGGAAACTTAACGTACGAACTTATGTATAAAACCGTCTCGTTGCTTTCATTTTCAAACCAGAACCATTTTAATTCACTGTAGCGGATTCGTAGCTTGCCGATCTTTATTCCATACGTTGTGATCTGGAACGACTGTCCTTCAGGTTCTACGACGTTCATGACAACGAGTGCGACTATGAATGCAAACAACGCAAGCATTAGCGACCACTGCCGAGCTACAGCCAGAAGTAACAAAACAATAATGCACAATACGATTAGACCAACAAACCACACTGGTTCGCGGCTACGAAAAACACGTGACGGTGCCTGCCAACTTACCTTGACCTCTGGGCGATCATAGGGCTTGGCGTCGATTATCATGGGGTTTTGCTCCGTCCCGATGTTTCGCGAAGTCGACGTAGGTTGATTATCGGCGGAGTTATCTTTAGGATCTGGCATTGGTATCAATATATCACCTGTTTATGCCACGTGCAATTTAACCTTCAACGATTTGCAGATGATAAAATTGTCGTGTTGGTTTTTGAGGAGGGGTGCAGGAGTGGTTGAACTGGCTAGTCTCGAAAACTATGCGCCGAAAGGCACGAGGGTTCGAATCCCTCCCCCTCCGCCAATGAATTTTGACGTTGTCAAAATTTATAAGTTTGCTAACAAATCACAAACTTGTTAGTAAACTAAGCGTCGTTGAGCTTTGTTCAACTAACGGAGTTTACTTCGTAAACTCCAATCGCTAACTATGAAACTTTCTGATTTTACTTACAACCTACCTCCCGAACGTATTGCGAAGTATCCACCAAAAGTGCGCGGAGATGCAAAGCTTTTAGTTCTCGATCGGAAGAACAAGACTATGCAACATCGTTCTTATCGGGACTTTGCCGAATACGTACAACCAGGGGACGTTGTTGTACTAAACAATACAAAGGTAATTAAAGCTCGTTTGCGCGCAAAGAAGGAGAATGATGCGAATATCGAGTTATTGGTCTTAGAAAAACATAGCGGTGATGTTGATCTTGAAAACCAACCGTGTATTTATAAGGGGAAGTTAAACCAGGGTGAAAGTTTAAAAGTTAAAGGTTACACTGTTAAAGTTAGTAGGATTGAAGATGGTATTGCATATATCTCTAACGAGGAAGACTTATTTTCTCTTGCTGCAAGGTACGGTGAAGTGCCGATTCCGCCATATTTAAAGCGCGACTCCGAAAGGATCGACGAGGAACGTTATCAAACAGTTTTTGCAGAAGATGAAGGATCGATCGCAGCTCCCACAGCGTCATTAAACTTCACAGACGATCTACGTCAAAAGATTAATAACCAAGGTGGAAAGATAGCGCACGTAACGCTACACGTCGGTATGGGGACGTTTGCGCCTGTGCGCGAAGAAAAGATTGAAGATCATAAGATGCACGAGGAACATTATTTTATTCCGGCAGACACGCTGGAATCCGTTCGTGAAGCCAAGAAGAACGGTCGGTCTATCTTTGCTGTAGGGACAACTGTAACGCGAACCCTTGAACATGCGGCAAGTAAAATCCTTAACGTATCGTCCGCCAATTTCATCGAAGATGAAGCTGACATTTTTATCTACCCAGGCTACGAGTTTAAGATCGTTGATCACCTGCTTACGAATTTTCATGCTCCGAATACTACTGTCCTCTTAATGGCGGCGGCGTTCGCCGGTTGGGGTAATTTAAAGAGTGCGTACGAAGAAGCATTGTCGAACGACTATAAGTTCCTAAGCTACGGTGACAGTATGTTGATGATGTAGACAAGTGACGGCTTTTGTGGTTTGTAAAAAACTGTTAGTCTACGAACATGGTCACAAAGACTCCACTCTACCTAACGCCGGTGCAGGCTGGTTTCCCATCTCCTGCGGATGACTTTATCGACACGCATTTGGATTTAAACGAACATTTAATCCGTCACCCGGCCGCGACTTTTTTTGTGCGTGCTGAAGGTAACTCCATGATCTACGCTGGGATCCAGTCGGGAGACATTTTAGTCGTGGATCGTGCCTTACGGGTAGACAACAATGCCGTTGTGGTTGCAGCGGTAAACGGCGAATTAACGGTGAAGCGTGTGCGACGCGAAAACGAGCGCGTATGGTTGATGCCGGAGAATCCGTTATTCCAGCCGATTGAGATTACCGAGGAGATGGAGGTGAGCGTCTGGGGTGTGGTCACGCATGTGGTGCATCGGGTTTAAAGGTTGAAAAGTTACAAGGTTGTAATGTTCAAAAGTTGCAATAAGTTAATCGATACACGCCTTTTAACCTCTCAACCTTCTAACCTTGTAACTTTTCAACCGGGTTAACCAATACCATGTTCGCCCTCGTCGACTGTAACAACTTTTACGTTTCGTGTGAGCGGGTTTTTGACCCGTCTATGTGGAACGTTCCTGTCGTTGTGCTCTCAAACAACGATGGTTGTGCAATTGCGCGCAGCAATGAGGCAAAGAGGCTTGGGATACGAATGGCGCAACCATACTTTGAGATAAAACACCTCGTCGATAAACACAACGTCACGGTATTGTCAGCCAACTTCAATCTTTATGCCGATATGTCGCAGCGTGTGATGGACGTTTTACGGATGATGTGTAACAAGGTGGAGGTGTACTCGATCGACGAAGCATTTTTAGCCTTCGATGGAGGGGCAAATGCGTCGTTCGACAAAGAAACATGCGATCTTTTAGAAGCAGGGTTTAATGACTTGTCCGGATCGCATTCGGTTGTTACAAAAGCGCAAATGGCCGAAGGATTCTCAAGTGATCACGTTGAGTTTTGTAACAAACGTTCTCTGTCTGAACACCGCATTCGCCGCGACTTATTAACCGATAATGGAAGATCACATACGTATAGGGAAGGTGAGTATGCGTTTAGAAAACAAGCGACTTTGATTAGAGATATCGTGTGGAGATGGACGGGGATTCCGGTGTCGGTTGGTGTGGCGCCAACTAAAACCCTCGCTAAGGCGGCAAATGAGTATGCTAAAAAGCATGAAGAGTGCAAGGGTGTTTTGGTCCTTAATGATGGAAACGCCGACGATGTTTTATCCAAAATAGAGGTTGGTGATGTTTGGGGTGTGGGGTGGCAGTATACTAAGCTTTTGAATCGTAACGGCATTTATACGGCACTAGATCTTAAAACGAGCGACCAAAGGTGGGTTCGTAAGAACATGACGGTATCAGGGGAGCGCACCCTTATGGAGTTGAATGGCCAATCGTGTATTCCGTTTGAGGGGAAAAAGAAACTTCCCAAAAGTATCGCCACGACAAGAACGTTTCGCAATCCGGTAACCAAAAAGTCGGAATTAAAGCAGGCGGTAGCAAGTTTTACCTCGCGCGCTGCAGAGAAGTTGCGAAACGATAGGGGATTGGCGGGCGTGGTTAGGGTGTTTGTGCGAACGAATCGTTTCCATTACGAGTCGTACTACTCAGGCAGTCGTATGGTCAAGCTCTATCAGCCCACCTCGTATACCCCCGAACTCATCACCGCCTCGTTGTCTACACTCGACGAGCTCTTTAAGGCTGGTCGTGAATATAAACAGGCAGGTGTCATTCTTCTTGACATCCAGCCAAAAAACGAGTTTCAGCAGAGCCTTTTTGTTGGCAAGGACCGGTTAGAGCAAAAGGATGCGCTCATGAAGGCGGTTGATCATACCAATAACGATCTTGGTTCGCAGATGTTGCATTTTGGGAGTGCGCACGGAACTAAGCGGATGTGGGACGTGCAGCAAAAAAGATCGCCGCGTTTTACAACCAAGTGGGAAGAACTTCCGAGAGTAAGATTATCGGGCTAAAGGTTTAAATGCTCAATTAACCTGTCCACTAAGATTAGCAACGCAGGGCGTAGTTTATTGCGGGCCGTATCGATATCAACGAACTCTGTTTTGTCGCTCTCAGGAAATGTTACCGTTTTGCCGCTTTTTGGTGGCCACTCCAGAGTTACCATAGATTCGCAGATAAACTCAGTGTCGTGTGGAAGGTTTGACTCCACAGCCCATGCGTGAGTGATCTTGTGCTTCTCTTCGGCAAAACCTAAAGACAAAGGCTTCACATCATCCGCTAATACGATTCCGGTCTCTTCTTGTAGCTCACGTATCGCCGTCTGGTATATGTCCTCACCTTCTTCGACCTCGCCACGTGGAATAACCCAACTACCTTCGTCTTTGTCGGCAAAGTAAGGACCACCGAAATGAGTGATTAATACCTCGATATCTGAGTCGGACGAGTTTTGTTCAGATCTTCTGAAAACTATAAATCCGGCTGAGATCTTTTTCCTCATAGATCAATCGGTTACGGCACTGCAACAGGTGGTTTGTCATTTGTCGACATGTAGCATAACACCGCTTGATTGCTCGCTGGACCGGAGCCTGGGATAAGCCGTGGCGATCCGCTACTGCCGCAATCGGCGTATTCACCGGTTGTTTGATACCGATCAAAGTAATTATCAAACTGTGCCGTGGTCCAATCCATACAAACATAGATACGGTAGTTGGTGTATTCGTTGTCGGAGTTTAGGTCAAGCGTTTCCACGTAGAAGCCTAAGTCAGGCTGCGTGTTGTCACAGGGGAAGCCACCCTTAGTCAGCTGAGGTGCGGGGATGGATTTAAGCACCCCATTACTTTTAAGCATGTCGGAGAGATCACTTCTTGTGGCTGATCCGGGGTTATTCCCGACGTATTGGACGCTCTCTTCGCAGGCTAACGGGTCGTCAACGCCGGTGTTGTTATTGCACAAAACTCCTTGGTTAATCGTGATGAGTTGTTCTAGTGCTCCCTGTATTGACGAAGCGTATTGTATTTGTTTGGCGTTTATTGCGGCGGCGATGCGTCGTGATGGATCGATTACAACAAATAACACGCTTGCAAGCATGCCAAGCACAGCGATAACAACTAGAAGTTCGATAAGGGTTAGTCCCGAAGAACGTGGGAAAGGCTTGTCGACCATGTACTAACGTTAGCATAAATACGCGTCAGCCACAACGAAAATCTGTTAACGATTCTTCCCGGCGAAGGCGTAAAGACTGATAAGTCTTCGCCCTCGCCGGGTATTACTGGGGACCCCAACCCCTTTCTTGTAACAGTTTTTTGACGTCATCCTCAGGTCCGTCCACAATTATCACGTAATCAATACTGACTCTGACGACGACATGGGCTTGTCGGGCTGGTTCTGCTGGTAGCTTCGGTGGTTCATTTGCGTCGTTTGTCAAAGCATGACTCCTTCCTCTTAACAAACTAAGTCGCAGACCGGGACTTGTATACGATGTCCACTAACGACCACGCACGTGAACGCTGACGATTCGCAGACACCACAATTGTGACTACAGGCACAGGCGAGGACACAGCCAGCAGGGGTGTCGAGAAGTTGATCTTTGCAGAGCGTAATTCTGACAGCACCTAACCATACAACCACTTTACTCGTATCTTCGCTGGGAGCAACCTTGCGTACTACTACGAAGGTATTCATTTACGCACCTCCTTGTGCATTTACTTAATGTACAAAAAATCCGCCGGGTAGGCGGACTTGTCGATTTAACGAGCAAAAAACTCGTTAGCGAGGGTTAAGCTCGCTGTAATCCTAATGATTTTAATCGCGTGGTGCATTATCTACAGTCTACGATAAACGTAAGATTAATCAATACTCGTTGATCTATTTTCAACAAGCGGCACAAACACAAAGCCAGCGACCTCATCTTTTTCGATCTCGTTTTCGGCGACCTTCGAGATCTTAAATATCGAGTGGTTAATAGGTATGACCATAACGCCTCCAACGTTTAATTGATCGATGAGTGCTTGTGGAACCTGTCGCGCCTCCGCGCTTACGAGAATGCGATCAAACGTTTGCCCGGGTTCGCCAAGATCTTCGCCGGCTTGTCCAATCGTAGCGTTTAGATTATGGTGTTTGCTCAGATTTTGTTGCCCAAAACTAACGAGCTCAGGAATAATCTCAACACCGAGTACGCTTCCTGAATCTCCGACCAGATGACCCAGTAACGCTGTAGACCAGCCCGAACCGCTGCCGACATCGAGTACCGAATCACCGGTTTGTACGTCAAGGAGCTCAAGCATGACGGCAACCGTTGTCGGTTGAGAGATGGTTTGATCGAAACCGATCGGGAGGGCTATGTCGAAATATGCCTCATCTTCGCTCTGATCGGTAACAAAATCTTTTCTGTCGATCTTTGCAAATGCGTCGATTACGTTGGGAGACTGTAGCACACCAACGTGCATTAAATGGCGTATTAAATCAGCGTTGGAGTTGATCTTGTACTC
>JAGQKZ010000045.1 GCA_020429745.1 candidate division WWE3 bacterium
TCGAGTCCTACATCGCCCACCAAGACATAATTTCCTATGAAAATTATTAACGTAGTTTACTTTGTAAACTGCAAGCTTTTCGAAATCTCAAGATCTTTCATCTACCCTCGCGAACCGCGTAGAAAAATTTACTTTGTAAATTTGTTCTATAATAGGTATACATGGACGGAAAAGAAACCCACGAACTGCTGTTTAAATTATACGATTATGCAGACGTACTTGCTGATCGAATACGCCCAGATGATCCGGACAGCGGTAACTACTTTTTAACATTGGTATTCATTGAAAAGTTCTTCGATCGCATAGGGCGAAGCGAGATTAACAACACTTCCCGAAATGCAAACATTGATGCTACGAAGTCATTGAACGTGGCAAATGAACGAATCGACACACTAAGACGAAGAATTCAAACGCTCAAAGAACAGTACGATTTTAACGACACGCTCGAAGAAGCAGGTAATGAAATAGCTAATGAGTGGCGTAAAAATTAATCATCGTCTACAATAAACACAAGATGAGCAAAGGTAAGAAAATATTTTTAGGAGTACTTGCAATCTGGCCGGTTTTTTATCTCTTCGTCGGCGTTCCGTTTTTATTAACCCAACTTGCTACAGCATTCGGCGACGGTGTCGCGACCATACCTGACTCGACGTTCGCATACTTCATCGTGATACATATCGTAACGGTTGTCCTGATCTTTGCTCAGATCATTTATTACATCGTAAAGGCCGCTAATAACGACGCGATTGAGCACAACAAGAAGATCGCATGGTACATCGGCATATTTATGGGCAACATCTTTGCGATACCGATCTACTGGTACCTGCATATCTGGAAAGAGGATCCACAACAAACACCCCAATCTCCCGCGCCTACTACAAAAGCTTAGTTTATGGTTCTGGTTTCCCCGAACACCTTGACCACATCTCCTTCAACGATAATCGCTTCACCGTTTTTTAATAGATACAGCGGTTTATCTTTAACCTTTTGTTTGATTACATCCAGCTTATCGTCTTCGAAATGTGGGAAGATATTTAGGTCTACCAACCCGAGAGCCGGGAAGACCTCAGCGCCGAACTCCTCATCGCCCGGAAGCCATGAAGCAGCATCAATACTGGTTCCTGCGATCATGCTGCCAGCACTCGAGCCAACATAAACCGGACCATCTTCTAGAATATCTGACAATTTCTGATTGAGCTTTGCACGACGAATCCAATAAAGAAGATAGCCGCAGTAACCGCCAGCGAACCAGACGAGATCGGATTGTCGAACCTTTTCGTAAAGCTCTTCAAATCTTTCCGCCGCTCCGTAATCTTCGAGCTCAATAGTATCTACTTGCGCTTTTGTTGAATTGACTAACTTCCAAGTGCCTCCTTCTCGATCCCAACTATGCCATCCTTCGCCATTGGCCGCAGTCGGAATATACACAATCTTCTTGCCGTCAAATCCACCGACAAGTTCACGCAACTTTTCAAAGGAGTCTGGGTGTTTTGCTTCAGATGCTAAAAATAATCTTTTCATAACTACTAAAAATCAAAAACAAGTCCTTGAGATGATTCAACTTTCCATTCGTCGTCGTTGGACTTGAGTACAACAAATGCACAATCATCAATCTTTTTTAGTTCACCCAACTTAAGAACCTTTCGAAACAACACGCGCATCGGGCCACCGTGCCAAACGACAAAAACAGTATTAACCCCGCTCTCCTTCATCCTGGTAACAAGCTTATCGAAACCATCCTCGACACGTTTCTCAAAGTCTTCATTTGCTTCTGCTTCGGCAATCGTATTGTGGTAGTCTTTCAGTGCTTCGGCATCCTCGGGGTATTTTTCTCTCGCCTCCGACTTAATCATGCCCGTCAGTCGTCCGTACTGATTACGCTCTTTGAACTCCGGGAAAACCTCTTGGCGACAAATTAAATCTAACGAGTCTTTAACAATCGTTGCGGTTTCGATAGCGCGAGATAGGGGACTGTTAAGAATGAGTTCGATGTCTTGGTTTTTTAATTTCTGGGCGAGCTGTTGCACTTGTTCTCGGCCGGTTTCGGAGAGACTGTCGTCATAATCACCGCCGAAGCGATCTTCAACATCACCAGTTGTTTCTCCATGCCTTGCAAATATTATTGTCATAATTGCTATCTTATCAAATCAGTATTTAAGTAGTCGTTGAGCAGCGTCTTTATCGAACGGTGTCCCCATCCTGATTTTAGATATTTTTCTCGATTAAGGGCATCGGATTTATCCAAGAATGCCTCATAAAAAATAATTTTATGTGGCAAGCTCTTCTTAGTAGAAATGTTTTTACCCGAATTATGCTCATTTAATCTTCGTTTCAGATCCTCGGTAAAACCGATATATAAACTTTTGTCCTTTATGCTTTGTAGAACGTAAACATAGTAAAACATGTCATTACCTTTAGGAACGTAATAATATGCTATGCATATTACACGTCCCACTAATAAAATTATGATCTCATCTTCATTTTAGTGGCTGCGCCACGTTTAAAATTTTGATGAATACTGGCGTGTGCAGTTTTGTAAAAAACTGCGTTAGTTAAATGCTTCGCATTTAACGACGTGGTGCCGGAGAGAGGACTTGAACCTCCACGCCTTGCGGCACTAGGTCCTAAACCTAGCGTGTCTGCCATTTCACCACTCCGGCGAACTCACATATTTTATCTCAAGAACGCTACTTCAAACAAAAAGATCGGCTTTATGTTTTTGCAATTCGTGGCGGATAACCGATTTCGTGTATCTACGGAAACCAATATCGAGCCAGTCTCTACTTGGACCTTTGCGTTTCGGGTCAGTGATAATCTCGCAGATATCGTGAGACTCTAGTTTATGATCAAGCGGAACCATCTTGCCGTTGACGCGAGCACCGCAAGTTTTATTCCCCACCTCGGTGTGGATCTCATACGCAAAATCAATCGGCGTTGAGCCATTCGGAAGATCGAGAATATCGCCTTTAGGAGTGTAGACAAAGATGCGATCTCCAAAAACATCGATCTTTAACGCATCAGCAAACTCTTTAGTCGTTGTGGCAGAATCATGCCAGTCCAAAAGCTGTTTTAACCACTTTAACTGTTTATCCGTTACCCTTTCATCCTGTCCACTTTGTCTTTGTTTGTATGAGAGATGACTCGCACCGCCGAACTCATTAAACTCATGCATCTGCTGTGTTTTGATCTGTATTTCGACCAATTCACCTGGTAAAACGAACACTGCCGTTTGAATAGAGCGGTATCCGTTGGGCTTAGGTGTTGCTATGTAGTCGTCAAATTCACTTTGTACATATTTCCAGGCCTGATGTAATAGTCCCAAAACGTGATAACACTCTTCAACCGTATCCACTAAAACCATCACGCCATACTTGTCATGAAGATTTTGCATAAACTCTGTGATCGATTCTCCTTCTTGCCGCTTACGTAAGTACTTTTTGTAGATTCCAAAGTTGCTTTTCACTCGGCTTTTAATTTGAGCGTCAATATTGTTTTGGGATAACAACGAAGCAACCGACTCTTTGATTGCACCGAGAGACTCTTTGCGTTGAGCTTGTGTCGTCTCAAAGTACTCTTCAATCTCTAGATTCTCTAAGGGTTGCGCATGTTTGAACGCCTCATCGTCGAGTCGACTTTTTAGATAGTTAAAGCCCAACTTTTCGGCAAGAGGGGAGTATACGTCAAAAGTCTTTTCTAAAATACTCTTCTGTCGATCTTCAGGTAGATAGTTCAACGTCTGGAGATTGTGGAGCTTTTCGACGAGTCGAATCAAAACGACGCGAACATCGCGAGCGGACGCCAAAAGGAGTTTGCGTAAGTTTGCATAATATTCAACCTCACCAGACTTACGAGGCAGTTGTTTAATGCGATTAACCCCCACCACAAGTTCCTTGGTTTGCTTTCCAAACTCTTTTTCAATCTGCTCAGGCGTAATACGATCTAGCTCAATCGAATCATGGAAGAGGGCCGCGATAATCGTCTCAGCATCTACCGGAAAGTCCATCAGGAGATTACCAACCTCTAAAAGATGCTGTACGATCGGCTGACCACTTAACCGTACGTCATCCGCATGGATCTCTGCGACTATCTCTAAAGCCTTTTCGATATTTGCCAAATCGCCAACGTTAAACTTCTGCTTCACGCGTTGCAGGAACCGATCTTTATCCATGCCCCTAGTATATAATGTAAGCGTGAATTTATATGATCAGATCTCCAATAACAAAAGAAAGAGCTTTTTGATAATGATATTTTTCGTCATCGTGGTCGCCATCTTAGGCTACATCTTTAGCTTGGCGATGGATGCGGGTTACTCGTTATTTATCGTCGCCACGGTTTTTGCTTTAACGAGTGCAGGATTTAGTTACTTCGCTGGGGATAAGGTGGCTTTAACATTAAGTGGAGCAAAAAAGGTAACAAAACAGGACGCACCCCGCCTCTTCCGCACCGTCGAGAACTTGTCGATTGGTGCAGGACTAGTGCCAATGCCGGAGGTTTACCTAATAAACGACCCGGCAATAAACGCATTTGCGACCGGACGTGATCCCAAACACGCTTCCGTGGCGGTAACTACAGGCGCTTTAAATAAGCTAACCGATCTCGAGCTCGAAGGCGTCGTGGCTCACGAGTTAAGTCATGTTAAGAATTTTGACATAAGGACGATGGCGGTGGCGGTTGTACTCGTTGGTGTAATTGCGCTTGTTAGCGAGTGGTTTTTACGCGCAAACTTCTTTAGAGGGCGCCGCAGTAACAATAGCGAAGGAGGATCAATAGTAATCATCTTTGCGATCGTGGGAGCTATTTTAGCTCCATTAATGGCACAACTTCTAAAGTTTGCACTTTCTCGTCAGCGTGAATATTTGGCTGACGCCAGCGGTGCGCTTCTAACACGTTATCCCGAAGGATTAGCGAGTGCATTGCAAAAGATCGAACTCGACCATACTCCGTTGAAAAGCGCCAACTCTGCTACGGCGCATATGTATATCGCAAATCCGCTAGGCGATAGGCGAGGGGAGAAGATCGCAAACCTATTTTCTACTCATCCGCCAATTGAAGAACGTATTGCCCGCCTGCGTGGAATGAAGTCGTAATTGCTGTTTTTCATGTGAAACCGCTTTTGCAGAAGAAACCGTGAGACTTTTGTTACGACAGTCGTTTAAAGTCAGAAAATATCTTGCTAAGAGCAACATTCCGCTAAAAAGCCATTTGCATCACTTGTGATTAGCAACGATCTTTTTGACCTGAAACGACTTGTAACAGATTACCGTTATTATGACAACTTTGCGCGCACGAGATTACTCACCATACTTCCATCCGCTTGGCCTTTGACGCGTTCCATAACGGCCTTCATCACGGTCCCCATATCTTGGATTGAAGAAGCACCCGTTTCTGCAACAACCTGATCAACGATCTTGCGCAGTTCATCCTCACTTAACTGCTGGGGAAGGTAGAGTGACAAGATATCAATCTCGGCCTTTTCTTTATCGGCAAGCTCCTGACGCTCACCTTTTTGATAAAGCTCAATCGCTTCCTTGCGCTTTTTTATCTCGCGCGAAACAACCGTCACTACATCTTCATCACTAGCCTCATCCTTCTTTTGCCCCTTGTTTAAAACCTCGTACTGTACCGCCGTCATCAATCCGCGTAGTGTCGTCGTCTTTGCTTCATCCCGATCACGCATACTCTGTTTTATGTCATTAGTAATGGTTTCAACTAACATCTTTCACTCCTAGTCTTGTCAAAAAGTCCTTCGCCGACTCGATTCCCCTCTCTAGCATAATAATATCAAACTTCTCATTTGGCGCGTGCAGTTTGTCGTCGTTTAGCCCAAAACCCATGTAGATTGCGTCGATTCCGAGATGTTTTTTTATATGACCGCCCACAGGTATCGAGCCACCTTCCATCACGAACTTCGGTGTCTTACCAAATACCGCTTCCAAAGATGCAGTCGCCATCTGAAAGTAGTCGCTTGTTGGTTCGATAACGATCGCGGCCTCTTTAGAAAACGTTTTGAATTTAACGTCAACCCCATCCGGCAGCAGACTTAAAACGTACTCCTTGAAACTTTTTTCAATCTTTTCCGGATCCTGATCGGCAACCATTCGCATACTCACCTTGGCCCCAGCGCTTTTTGGAATCACCGTCATTGGTCCTTCGCCTGAAAAGCCCCCCCAGATTCCGTTCACATCAAGCGTTGGCCGAATACCAAAACGTTCGATCGGGGAGTACGATTCTTCGCCGAACAACTTTTTGACACCGGTGTTTTGCATAATCTCTTCTTCCGACATCGGGACCTCGTTTATCTTTGCCCTTTGATCATCGGACCAGTCGCGCACATCGTCGTAAAACCCCGGGGCAAGGACCGTTCCGTTATCATTCTTAAGTTTAGACAAGATCCAGGCAAGAATCTGATTCGGATTGTGTACGTTTCCACCGTAATGACCTGAATGCATATCGGTAGTTGCTGACGTGATCTCGATTTGCATGTAAACAAGACCTCGAAGCCCCGTGATAATCGACGGTTCATCGGGTCCAAGCATCGGGGTATCTGCAATCAAGGCGACATCAGAGGACAATAACTCTTTATGGTTTTGAATAAACGCCTCAAGATGAACGCCTCCGATTTCCTCCTCACCCTCGAATATAAACTTCAGGTTGGGTAAAGGTGCACCTTCTTTAATTAACGATTCAACCGCTTTTATGATGGCGAAATGTTGCCCCTTATTGTCGTCCGCACCGCGAGCATAGATCTTTTCGTCACGAACCTGAGGGTCAAATGGGGGAGAGATCCACTCGTCCAGCGGATCCGGCGGTTGCACGTCGTAGTGTCCGTAGATTAAAACGGTGGGCGAACTTTGGGCATGCAGATAATGTGCGTAGACAACTGGTGGCGCACCCGGTGCCGTTTCCATAATTTGCACGTTTTCCAGACCGATCTGTTGCAAATGTTCGGACAACCAAGCGGTTCCACGTTTTATATCTTCCTTGTAGTCAGACTCCGCTGAGATCGTAGCAATCGACAACCATTCAAAAAGCTCGGAAAGAATTCGCTCTCTGTTTTGAGAAAAGTATGTCTCC
>JAGQKZ010000046.1 GCA_020429745.1 candidate division WWE3 bacterium
TAACAATAAGAATATTGCATACAAACACATCGTGATAAAAACCCAATCACCAATTACGCTGGCAGCGAAGATCGCATACTCCCTCGGCGCCACCTTACCAAAACTAAAACTTACGTTTTCCTCAAGCTCACTTGTTTCAAAATCAATCTTTAGCCTTTTCGTAAGCCGATCTCTCATACTACTCACCAACGCATTAAACCTTTCGCGTAACGGCTTAATAAACGCTGCTAAAACTAAGAGCGCTACAAAGATTAAGCCGATATACGAGCTCTTTTCCAAACCGTTTACGTCATATAACTCGCTCAACTTAGCTGGCGCCAACGACATAACGTAAAGCAACAAAAGTAGAGATAAAACCCTGTATGAATAAAACTGCAAAGCAATCATGCGCCAACTTTTGGCAACACGAATCCCAAACTTGGAGTTAAGGATAAGCCGAATTGATAAACCTGGAATTCCGCCGATACTTAACACACGATCGAAAACAGCCCCCACGAAACCTACCTTCATAAGCTTCTCTATCGCCATCTCTTTGTCGAAGTGCCGACCGATTACCGCATAACTAAGACTTGACGTCGCATAAGAGGCAATGGTCGTCAGCACAATTACTAAAATCAGTAGCAGAACTTTCAAAAAATCAAACAGCAGCTCAATCATCGTTATCAATATACTATAGCATTCCGAACACTGGTCTGACCTTTCATACAACGATATAATTAACATCATGAAGATCGCTATCGTCCACGACATCTTAGATGCATACGGCGGCGCAGAGCGCGTAGTCCAGGCAATGTTGGATGCTTTTCCTGAATCCGACCTGTTTGTAAGCCGTTTTACAAACAACCCACAAATAGCACACATCCGCAATCGCTTTTCAAATTCGTCGACAACAAATAATATCCCGAGACAAATATCCGCGGACGGCCAGACCCACGACCCGCAACTCGCAGCTCGTAACAGGCTCTCAACTACCTTCATGCAACATCTGCCGTTTCATAAACTCCTCGGCAAGTTTTACACGCCTTTTTATCCGTTGGCATTTGAATCACTGGACTTAACTGAGTATGACGTTATCATCAGTTCTACAGCGCACTTTGCAAAAGGGGTTCTAACAACACCGGAACAGCTTCATGTCTGTTATTGCCACACACCACCACGATTTTTATATCACTATCCGACTGAATCGAATGCCCGAAACTCATTAATCCTTAAGCCTTTCGTCTATATGCTCGACCACTCCCTGCGGATCTACGATCGTATCGCAGCACAGCGTCCTGATTTTTTTCTCGTGAACTCTGAGGTTGTGCACGATCGTGTGAAGAAGTTTCACGGTCGGGAAGCCCAGGTGATATATCCACCTGTCGATACGGAGAGGTTCCGACCAAAAGAGAACGTACAAAAAGAAGATTACTTTATCTTCGTCGGTCGAATTCTGCCTTACAAAAACATTGATACTGTCATTAACGCGTTTAACAAATTGCCTGATCGATTACTGGTCGTAGGTGAGGGAGGAGCTAAAGATGCAGCGATGGCGCTTGCTAAAGACAACGATAAGATTGAGTTCTTGGGATTTGTGAAGGAGGATCGCCTGATTTCACTGTTGCAAAAAGCCCGTGGATTTATCTTCTCACCTTCGGACGAGGATTTTGGCATAACCGCCGTAGAAGCCCAAGCGGCGGGGACAGCGGTAATTGCATTATCAGACGGCGGTGCACAAGAAACGGTCGTCGAAGGAGTAACAGGGGTGTTTTATGATGTTAACTCGGTTGATGATTTATTGAGGGCGGTTGATAAGTTTAAAGAAAAAGAGAGGGAGTTTAACTCAGACACGATCATTAATCATGCAGCGAGATTTTCGAAGGAGAGATTTATTCGAGAGGTTACCTCTTTCGTTGAGAAAAAATCATCTAAACTAAACGTTTAACAACTGACCCAGCCACAAAAAACAGAGCCCCAAGCTCAACTAGTAAAAGCGAGGCCGGTAAACGTCGCTCGTTACTTATAAGTCCCGCACCTGGCAGCAGGTCGATATCGCCCAGTACGTTGCCTGCATCGGCACAGATTCTTGTTTTCGCGTATTCAACGACGCTTGAGTTCACGACCACGTTAGCAACGTTATTTGTGCATTCACCGTTAAGCCTTGCAACCTTAGCGTCGTAATGAAAAATCATGACGTCACCTGGTGAAAATGTATCGATACTCCATAGTACAGAGTTATTTTCTAGCGCATCAGGGGTAGGGGATTGAGCATCAAAGACTAACGATGCCGGCAGTGAATCGACGATCTGCACGTTGGTAAAAACCTCCGCCGAAACGTTTTCAACGGTAATCTTAAAGTTGTAAACCTTATCGAGTGTTGATAGGTCAACCTCGGTAACCTCCTGTCCTGAGGTTTGGTCAACTATGACCTTAGTGATCTTAATCAACTCTCCTCCCTGTGCGTGTACAGCAGGACTGAAGACAAATAGCATAGCGACGACGGCAATCAATGAGGACAAGATCTTTTTCATACAACCTGGAGTATACTAAGATAGGACCGATGTGTAAAGGAAAATTACTGGTTACTAACTACCGGTAACTTATTCCTTAGACTTAGACTTCACAGACTCTTCCGCCAACTTTGAAGCGGTGAGCAATAGCAAACCTGTAACAAGGCCGATTAGCGCAAACCCAACCGGACCGATGTTTGAAAGATCTGTGTCAGGCAAAACCTCAGGCGTAGTTTTAGCACCTTCAACCTCACCCTTCTTGATACAAACCACCGCTGTGTCGCTACCCTCGTTTTTACCCTTGTAGAGCATTGAGGCAACGTTAGTCACGCACTTTTCGTTCCCCTCGGCAATTCCATCCGCGTTAACTTTAGTCACCATAACGTATTTCTCAACATCACCAGCGGCGAAGTTGTTTATCGTCCACTTAATAGAACCGTTTGAAACCTGAGTCTGGATTGTGGCGTTACCCTGTTTTAGCGAAACAAAAGAGAGGTTTGATGGAAGAGTATCTACTACAACTAGGCCGTCAACCTCTAACTCGCCGGTATTTTCAACACGTACGTCAAAAGAGACATTGCTGCCGGACTCTTTATAACGATACTCTTGAACTAGATTGTCACCATCAATAACGGACTTTTCGATAGAAAAAGACTTATTTACAACAGGACAAGGGATAATTTCACCGTAAGGACCGTAACAGGTCTGCTCTTGCGCAAATACGCTCGAGGCCGCCATAACGGTTAAAACAATAGCTAAAATTGTGATTGGTAATGCCTTTAACTTCATTACGTCCGGTAGTATATCCCACTCTGCCAAATATGTCAACACTCTAGGACGAGTAGTTTCGAGTAGAGTTTAACAGTGCTTTCACTCAAAAGATATCCTATAGAATTGACTTATCGAACTAGATCGGCTATAATTCGCGGCAACTGAGTGGGCTTTGGGTTCACTTGAACTTTTCCAATCTAACTCACTACAAGTGAGCGCTATTCGCTGCAGGACTAAAGTTGCAAGCTATTGTGGCTTTACTCCTGTAGCGGAATCCGGATAACGCACAGTAAATTGAAATCATTTCAATTTCACAAGTTTAGAATAAACTCGTGGGCGCAAATCCGGAATGCGCTCACGAAGTACAACGCTAGGAGCGTATTCATGAAATCTCGACACCTTTTGTTCGCGGTGGCCATCCTGGCCATCGCAATTGTCATTGCCACCTTGACGGTGGCCGGTGTGCAGACCGCTTCTGCGCAAACTACTCCCACCTGCTCGGTTTCGGTGGAAGTGGTCGCCGGAACCATCAACCAGTTCGACATCACGGTTAACGCAAGCCCCAACGGCTGGTGGTTGGTGCAGTTTGGAGACACCCAGTACGTGGACGTGGATGTCCACGAGGGAGTCGCGTCGACGTTTCACGCATATTCGTACGATGTTGGGGCGCTCACGGAGTATGTTATCCGTGTGATCTATCCCAACGTGGGCGGATTGCAGCGGTGTGCGCTGTCGATCTCCATCGACGATCGTCCGACTCAGACGCCAACACCGACGGCGACGCCCACGGACACACCAACGCCGACCCCAACCGCTACGGCAACGCCGCCCATGTTGGATCCACTAGTGTTATACGCAAACGGTTTAATCTCTGACTACAACACCCCAGAGGAGTACCTTCCCACCGAGATCTATGTGGTGGGACGTTATGGCGGTATGCCGGCGACGCTGGAGCTCCATTGGAGCCTATCGTTTTCCGGCTGGGCCGCTTCCTTCGACCCGGATGAGTACACGCGAATCCGTGTCGATGCCATGCAAGAACTGATCGTCGCGGTGGACGTCGACTACGAGTGGTCGGTTGTTTCCGGTGCCGGTGGCTGGGATCGGATCAACGAACCGTTCTGCGAAGTGGTAGCCACAATGGTCGACGCTCCCAACCACTACACATTCGAAGTGGAAGGGCGTTTCGACTACTGGCAGATCCGCGTCGACGGCGAGGAGCTGGTCTGGTACGAGAATCAGATCGGCCTGTTCGTCGAAACCTGGCTGACGATCGAACCAGGGCAGCTGGTCGAGTACGAGATCAGTGCGGCTGTTCATCAGGCCGCGCCGTCTGCTTGCTCGACGATTGTCACAGTCGACAACAGGGTAAGGCACTTTTACCTGCCCCTTGTTGTTAAAGCGTAGAACAAAAGCAGTCGGGGACCTGAAACACGGTTCCCGACGCTCTACATTTATCTCTTGAACACTATTCCCCTTAATTCCTAAAACCATATACCTATAACTTACACCCCATAAACACCTTTTCCTAGAACAACTCTCCCACAATTACCCGCCTTATAGTATTGACTTATAGTTTGCTAGGTGATAGTATTCGCAAGTTCGATTAATTCTCGAACATTGTGTGAACATTTAAAACTTACTACCGATTAATCAGCCACAGATTTATTGGGACTCTCATAGTTTGTTCGCAAATAGGTTGTGAAGTACACTTCGTAACTTGCTTGCGTGCAAACTGGAATTCCAGTATCAACACAATGCCAGGCAACCGAACCTCGGGTACGCACGAGGAAATTCAAAGGTTGTAAGGCAAAAGCTGTGGCGAAATAGCGCTAGCCATAGCTTAGATACCAGGAGGTATACCTATGAAAACGCGCAAAACCTTGACCGCGTTGGCGGTCGTAGTGTTCTTGATGATTGCAGTCACCGCCGTCGCTTTCGCCGGCTCCGACGTGCCGGTTAGCGTCTATCAGCCGACCATCGGCGAAGATGCGACATGTCTGGCCCTGGCCGACATGGCGGCCGACACGAACCTGGACGCCGACATTGTGGCCCAGGCTACCGCCGTCTTCAACAGCGATTGCGCAGGCGATGTCCTGACCTGGGACGTACCGGCCGACCACTTCACACAGATCCCGGCCGGATACACCAGCCAGGGCGACATCAGCGTCGTCGTGACTGGGACCGAGGTTATCTCGGGCGGCATTGTGAGCCGTGCCGATATGATCAACGTCTTCAAGGACAGCCGGACGGAGACCGGCGAGGTCACCATCTTCGACACCGACACCTGGGTCTACTGTCAGTGGGGTTGCGACGTCTTCGCCCCCTCACAGAAGTCCTTATGGGAAAGCCGCGCCGAAATGACGGCCGCAGGCTGCGCTCATGGGTGCAGGACCGTGTATACGAACATCACGGGACTGGACTCCGAGGGCACAACCTACGTCAGCCGCATGACCCCTGTCGAGGTGGCGGCCGCCTACGTCGCGGCACTGCTCGCGCAGCGCTCCGCGCCGTAGGATCCGGACTAGGTGCCGCCCGGCCAGAATCAATGCTGGGCGGCACCATTCAGATCGGTAGTGTAAGCCCTATTAATGGGAGAAAAAAGGGGCGAGACCACCGTGGTCTTGCCCTTTTTGCTTTTTATTTCAGTTAACTCACCAATCAAGTACAATAAATTCAAAATGAAACACATCATTCTATCTGTGACCTCTTTTGTTAAACAAAATATCTTTCCAATCTCAATAATCTTAATCGCAGTATTAGTCTGCTACTTAAACTACGAACCCAATACTTTTTTAACCGGATGGGACACGTTACATAACGAGTTTAACTTTAAGCTGTCTTTTATTCGCAATATATTTGGTGTTTGGCGTGAGTATCAAGGGTTGGGAGCCGTCGCGGCACATGCAGAGTCCGCCGACCTGCCACGTCAGATCTTTATCTTTATTGAGTCGTTTGTATTACCCCTAAATTTCTTACGCTATTCTTACGTTTTTCTTACTCTTATTCTTGGGCCCTTAGGTGTCTATTTTTTGCTCGACAGGGTTACCCTAAAATCCGTGGACCCCACGAATCGCCACATTGCAGCATTTATCGCTGCGCTATATTATCTTCTTAATCTTGCTACCGTTCAGCTTTTCTACGTTCCATTTGAGATGTTCCAAACCCAATTCGCCTTCTTACCTTGGCTTATGTTGTTTTCAATCAAGTATTTTGAAACAGGTAGCGTCAAGCAACTCGCTTTATTTGCCGTATTTACGGTATTTGCATTGCCACAGGCCTACGCTCCTGTGCTTTTTTATGCGTACTTTGCTGGGATAACAGTATTCTTTTTCATAGAGACGCTCGTAAATCGAAAGAATAATCTACACACATACATAAAGCGTGGATTACTAATAGTTGTCACAACATTGGCCATTAACGCCTACTGGTTATTGCCAAACATCTATTACGTCATCAATCATTCACACGATGTAACAAATGCAATCGTAAACAAGGTTTTCTCCGACGAGGCGTTTTCATACAACGAGAAATTTGGATCAGTTAAAAACGTAGCGCTTCTAAAGAACTTTCTTTTTGATTGGAAGGTTTACGAAGACAACGGTGTTTTTGGAGATCTACTGCATGCCTGGAACAACCATTTGTCTAACACCTTAACTCTAGTTTTGGGCTATGGAATGTTTGCATTAGTTATCGTTGGTGGTTTTTTTAGTTTTAAAGATAGGTCTCGTTTCGGATACGGTTTCGGAGCTCTACTATTGCTTGC
>JAGQKZ010000047.1 GCA_020429745.1 candidate division WWE3 bacterium
AAGTTGTAGCAAATGCCAGAAATTTTCTGGAACACCTTGAAGAATTGCTTATAGATAGGGACAATCCGGTCAAAAGTGCCGAGTATTTTTCACTCATTTTTAAAGATACTCCAACCTATGAAGATTTGATTTCTGGAACACCACAATTAGCCCCGTTCTTAGCGTATAAAGATAGCTTTGATGATGTACTAGTCCAAGATGGTGAGTCCGGTGGGGCTCGAACCCACGACACCCGGCTTAAAAGGCCGGTGCTCTAACCAACTGAGCTACGGACCCTGAATGAATCCTCGATTCATTTGTGAGAATCTGCGATTCTCAACTCGTCTTCCTGACATATTTTAACCTACTTAGTCGCGTACAGTTTGGCAACTGCAAACTCCATGTTGCGAACGAATTTCGTAATTCATTATAACGGAAATTGGTTCATTGACAAGGCTAATCGCCCGTTATGTTTCGGAATCAGATTTAAACCTTTGCAAGCTTAGAAGCGTCAACAACGACAAGATAACCGCCGTGATCGCCAAAACATACGCGCCCATGCCCACGGCAATACCTATGCCCGAACTCATCCAGATACCAGCAGCCGTTGTAATATTCTTCACATCACGCTCCTGATGCATAATCACGCCACCGCCGATAAAGCCAACACCGACAAGAATCGAACCAAGCATCTGAAGGGGATTAAAGTCGGTGATATTTGGTACGTACGCAATAGCCTGAATAGCCAGAACAGTGAATAGGGCAGACCCCATCGAGACGAACACGTGTGTACGCAATCCCGCCGGCTTGTGGGCACTTTCACGTTCCATACCAATCATCCCACCAAGAACGGCAGCAATAATAAGTCGAATAATCAGCTCAAGTTCAGTTCCCAGATTCATTTTTTAACTGCTTATACTTATACATAAAAAGCTTTGCCTTAGACTGCGCGTTAGGGTAGTCCAACACAAAACTTAAAGCCTTCTCCAATATACCACGCGGAGTTACTTTTGCGAGACGGATGTATAGAGACTTATGCGCGAGATCGTCCAGCTTCTCGGCTAACTCGTATCCGTATATCTGAAACTCACGTGAAACGTTCTTGTCGGGATTACCGATCTTGTCCTTTATCTTTTTTAGATCATCGCTCAAACCCTGCATGTAAATATTGTACCGTACTTCAACTTATCAGGTACGTGTTGAGATAAGTAGTCACAATTGCTATAGTTAAGGTATCCTAAAGCAATATGTTTAATGGTTTAAATAGATCTTATGCAAAGGAGGTGATTAGTAATGCAAGAGTTTATTTCAGAATGGGCAGACGTAGTCGTTAACGGAGTATTAAACAGTTTCACAGCTTTCTTAAGCTACCTTCCAAACATTATCGCAGCGCTCGTAATATTCGCTGTGGGTTGGATTGTTGCTGGTACCGTGAAGAGGCTTGTAATTAAGCTACTTGAGGTAACACAGATCGAACCTTTCGCCGAAAAGGTCGGGATCGGTTCCGCGCTAAAACGCGTTGGTGCCTCCGTAACGCCTAACGAGTTACTTGGAGAGGTTGTCCGCTGGGCAGTGGTACTAGTCTTCTTAAACCCAACGGTTGAGATTTTGGGTCTATCGCAGGTGACCGTACTCATAAACAGCACGCTTTTGTACATTCCTCGCGTGATCGTCGCAGCGTTAATTCTAATGCTCGGTATTATCTTTGCCGATCTTACTTCGCAGTTTGTGAAGGGAACAGCCGCAGCGTTGGGCACAAACGCAGCAAACGCACTTGAGGTAATTACAAAATACTCGATCATCACCTTCGTCGTACTAGCCGCACTAAGTGAGTTGGGGATAGCCGAAACACTTATCACCACACTGTTTACCGGTTTGGTAGCGATGGTTGCAATAGCCGGTGGTCTGGCTTTTGGACTTGGCGGTAAAGACTTGGCAGCGGAGCTACTCGAAGCACTAAAACGTAGTCTGCAAGAAAGGACTAACGTCTAGTAAGCACGACAAAACACTAAACTCCGGCCGACACACTCCGGATAAAGTGTTTGTTGACTTAAGTTTGGCTAGAGGTTGGAAAGTATCGAAAAGATTAAGCTCAAATGTTGAGCGTGGTTTTTTGCAAGGTAACTGGTCTTGGCGGCTTCAATGACGATTAGTGAATGCGGGATATACAGTTTTAGTTCGGGGTGATCTCTGAAAGCAGAACGCCTTCGACCATAAGTCCTTTGGGGTTAAAGAACTCGTTGAGTTCGGACTTTATCATCTCTTCAATCTCTTTACGGTTATGCGTCAACACGTCGTCGCGATCATACTTTGCTATCACTTGACGGATACGACTTCGACTGACGGGACGCACAATCTTGCTAACAAAACGATCGCCAACCGACTCCCAAAGTTGAGGCAACATGTTCTTGTTAATGCGAAGAAGTAATGTGCCCTGGATCTTTACCATCTTATTGTCTTTAGAAACAGCCTTAATCGGCTCGTCACCAAACAGTTCAGGATTTTCGAGCTCAAGGCCATCTTTGATATCGTACTCCAATGTCTGGCCGTTAAATAATTTCGCAACCTGCCAGAAAGGAATCTTTAAATGCAGACCCGGCTCCCAAACCTTGTCCAGCACGCCACGACCACGATCGTAAACGCAAGCTACATGGCCAGGGGGGACAGAGATAAAAAAACCGCCAACGACTTCGTCAACTAATATTGATACAACTAACTTATCAAGCATTTAGTGTAATTAACAGACATTAGTATACTTCGTCACCATTTATTTAGCAAACAAGCAATTCTTGAAACTACTTGACACTTCGAATGCTATAAGATAGTATATCGCTCTGCCGAATATATAAAAAAATTATGAACGACAAAATACTGAAACAAAATATAAGTGTCTCCGCCTCAAATGCAGGCGGTATCGTCGTGCTCGATATTCCGAGCCACCGTTTTCGACCCCACCGTCAATAACTTGGCGTAAATGCTGGCTCAAACCGAGCTGGCAGTTAGGCTAAGTTCTTTGACAATCTATTTCACAATTTCAAAAACTAAGCGCCCACAAGGAGGGTACCATGTCTTTCGCGAAGCTTTTCTGGAAGCTTATCGAACCGTTTCACAAGCAGTTCTACATCTTCTTCGTAGCAATTACGATCTACGAGCTGATGCAGATGGCCAATAGTTACTTCTTTAGCCTTGGAATCAAACTCGTCGGTGACGGGATGTCTCAAAGTCGACTCCCGCTGTTCCTTGTTGGAATTCTTGTTTTTGACCTTGTTTACATCTGGGTCGACAACAATATCGACGTGATGATCCTTTCAAAGATAGGTTATCCGATCTATCGTGACCTTAAATCTAGAGCACTTAGTCATCTACTGGGTCTAGCCGTCGATTGGCATAATCGCAACAACAGCAGTGTGCTCTTTGGTAAGATCCAGCAGGGCGTAGATAAGGTCTCTTCACTTGCGTCTGATATCGCTTGGGACTTCGCTCCGACCACAATTCAGTTTCTTATCTCGCTTGTCCCCTTGGTCTTTCTTAGTCCGATATGCGTAGTAGTGTTGCTCTCGGTACTTCCGATCTACATGCGCATCAATGCGGTCAAACATCGTGCGTTAGAACCCCATAGACGATTGCGACACCTAGGATACGATCAAGAGTGGCAAGTTGCAGCAGAATCTGTAGGTTACATTGAGCTTGTCACAACGAGCGGTCTCGCTGGTCACTTCACATCAATTCACGATGGCATCCTTGACCAAATAGTCGACTGCGCTGAAAAGGAGGCGGTTATAGGTATTATTCGGTACCAACGTCAGCAGATGATGGTCGTCCACCTTGCGAGAATAATCGTCCTCTCGATTCTTTTACTTCAGCTAATTAGTAAAACGCTCTCCGTTTCGGAGATCGTCTTCGTCTGGACGTTAGTCGAAAGACTGTCTAGCTCATTCTGGCGGTTTGGCAAGCTGTACGACCGTGCGATGGATGCCAAGAACTCAATTGAGAGACTCGACAACTTGTTCGAAGCGGAAACCAGCGTCGTCGAATCGGATAATCCAATTAAGGTTCCCGAAGGTCCGATCGAAATCGATCTGTCTAACGTGAGCTTTGCGCACAACGGTGACGGTGACACCATACGCGGGGTGAATCTGGAGATTGAAGCCGGTGAGACGATTGCATTTGTTGGTTCTTCAGGGTCAGGGAAGTCGACACTAGTTAAGCTGCTTCTCCGACTTTTCGACATCAACTCCGGGTCAATCACTATTAACGGCATTGACATCAGAGATGCTGCGTTGAATGATCTTCGCCGTTTGTTCGGCATTGTCTCGCAAGACGTGCCAATCTTTGACGATACGATCTTCAACAATATCGCACTTGGTCGGCTCGATGCAACAATGGACGAGATCGTTCAAGCCGCTAAGATGGCAGGAATCCACGACTTCATCGCGAACACAAATGACGGGTATGACACGTTACTTGGTGAACGTGGTGTGCGACTCTCTGGTGGTGAAAAGCAAAGGGTTGCAATCGCCAGAGCGATCCTGGCTAATCCAAGAGTACTGATCTTGGATGAAGCAACTTCGGCCCTCGATGCTCTCACTGAAGCCAACATCATGCGCGCGATACAACCGTTACTCTCCGATCCCAATCGGACAGTAATAATCATAGCGCACCGCTTAGCGACGATTCGCGGAGCAGATCACATCGTTGTACTCGATCAGGGTCAGATTGTCGAACAGGGAAGTCACAAAGAGCTAATAAAGCACGGTGGCCTATATGCAGAGATGTACAACGAGCAGGTGACCTCTCTGAATGCATCGCACATATAGTAACCAAAGACGGGGGATAGGAAACTATTCCCCGTTTTTTTGTAGGAGCTGATACACCGCTACCGCTGTTGCCGTTGAAACATTTAGACTGTTTTTTTGCCCGCACATCGGTATATGAACAACCAGATCTGACAATTTTAACAACTCCTGTGACACACCATGAACCTCGTTCCCCACGATCAAAACCAAATCTTCAACATTATTTAGCTCATTCTTAATCTCATCTGAAAAAATATCTGCTGAATCTTCATTCAGCTCTAGAATTATAACTTGCCAACCTTTTACTTTTAAACTTTTAACAGCGCTCTCAGCGCTACTCACATACTCAAACTCAACCGACTTTTCCGCCCCCAAAGCCGTTTTCGCTAGCTTTTCATCTGCAGTTTTAATAACCCACGGCTTGCGAGTATCATTCTCAATCTCAGGATAGGGCGTGATGCCAGTAAGAATTAATTTTTGTACACCAGCACCGTCGGCGATACGAAAAATCGACCCAACGTTGTAAAAACTTCGTACGTTTTCTAGAAGGACAACGAGTTTTTTCATGCTGACATTTTACCGCACAGACAAAAAGACCCCGGACGTTTAAGCCCGGGGCCTTTGTTTTGTTGATCTACTATCGGAACTGTTTGTACACAGACCAAACAAGTAGAATCAACGTTAAAAACACGAACGGTATTATCAAAGATCTATCCGCCGACCAGCCGATCAGTGGATTGAGAAAGATTAGTACCGCGGAACTCATCATCTTAACCGTCGACAAAACCGTTGCACGAACATCTGAACTTATATGCTCGTTCATCGAATCATCAAAGAACGGTTTCCTCGATAACGAGAACCCCACGCCAAGTATAGGAGAGAGCAGCCCCAAGACAATCGCCAGTGGACCCTGCCCGACTGCCAGCACGGCTGTCAGCGCACATACGCCAATCGCAAAGCCAAACATAGTGACGATACGGCCTAAGGTAAAGACGTTTTCACGCCCGCGCATTACTCGATCGAGTCGATCTACGTTACTCATTACCAGCAACTCAACACAGATGAACGTTGCACTTACAAAACCAAACACAAAGATCGGTAAACCAACATACTGAAGGAGTGGCTGGTACAACCAGATCATTGCCCTTCCAGCAACGGCAACGATTGTAAGATCGAGAGCGAGCGATCGTAACCTATCGTTACTTCGCAAGATTGATACGCCTGCGAAAAATTTGGACAATCGAGGAACAGGCTGTTGCACATGAGCTGGTAATGCCGGCTCTTTGAGCGTCAATGCTACCGCCAAAGACAACACCATTGGTATTGCGGTGAAACGCATCGGTGCGATAAGGTTCAAGTACTGGGCAATGCCGCTACCCATCGGTGTTGCCAACATAAGTCCAAACATGTGCACGACGCCGAACATACCAAATGCACTCCCGGCTTTGGACTCCTCACCTTTCTCTTTTAGTGAATCGTAGATCATCGCCGTATCGGCACCCGACATGAGGCTCATTCCCAAAGCTAAAGCTATCTCGCCGATTGCAAAAGAGTAAAACTCCTTGTTAAAACCGTAGATCGTCAGTCCAACCATGCCAAAGATAACACCCAGTACGATTGATGCTTTGCGTCCCCATTTATCGGCAACAACGCCTGTCGGAATCTCGAGTAGGGTATTGCTTAGCACAAAGATGCTCTGGAGCAACATGGCTTGAGCGTAGGTAAGCCCGCCCCAGTCAGTCAGCATCGGTACGAGAACGGCGCCAAAGAACTGGAGACTGTTGAAGAACACAATCGCATTCATCTTGCCGACGTTCCCCTGTGGGAAAAACTTACGAAACACTGATGACAGATGTCGAAACATAGTTGCACCTCCTAAGTGCGTGTGTGATGTTAGTATCTTGTAGATACTCGTTTCGCATTAATATTCTGTTTTGTGTATACACAAGAAGCTCTTCTGGAAGTGTTAATGAGCATTGTGTAATCGACAAAAGCAGAATAGTTAATGCGATTAGAAAAGGTTGTTAAACTGCGATTTCGGTTCCCTTTTGGGACCGTTACCGCTGTTTAGATTAGTACTTGAAGATAAACCGGAGAATAAACAACCGACACGCTCCCAAAATTGGCCTGGTTACACGGGGTGACCACGTGACCATTGGTCGTGTATGAATTATTTAGGTTGTTCATAA